>JAUIJB010000079.1 GCA_030430455.1 Verrucomicrobiia bacterium
GACAAGGCGACCCGCCACCAGATCGTCGAGCACTCGCTCTCGGTGGTCGGCCTGGCGGACTCGATGAGGAAGTACCCCCGCGAGCTCTCGGGCGGCATGCAGCAGCGCGTCGGGATCGCCCGCGCGCTGGCGCTGCAGCCGAAGATCCTGCTGCTCGACGAGCCCTTCGGCCGGCTCGACTCGCTGACCCGGATGGAGCTCCAGGACGTCATCCTCGACATCCTCGCCCGCGAGAAGCTCACCGCCATGATCGTCACCCACGACGTCGACGAGGCCGTCTTCATGGCCGACCGCTGCGTGATGATGTCGAACGGCCCGAAGGCCGGCTGCGGCGAGATCCTCGAGATCGACTTCCCCCGCCCGCGCGATCGCGAGGAGGTCTTCAACGACCCGATGTTCTTCCACTACCGCGAGCACCTCCTCGCCTTCCTCGAGCAGCGCTCGCACATCAAGGGAGGGACCCGGGTCCACAACCGCACGAACCTGATGGGCTACCTCGACAAGAAGGAGATCGAGGACCTGTCACGCCGCGCCCAGGTCGCCTGAGCCGCCCTCGTCCGCGACGCCGTGGCTGCCACGGCCCGGGGCCTGCCGTTTCCGGACCGTCCCGGGCCGGAGAATCCGCTGCGCCAGCAGCGCTCATGCATCGGCACCCGCCCCATGAGGGCATCTCATGGCTTCAATGACCCGGTCCCTGCCGGCTGCGGACGCTTTTCGGGTCTCCCGCATGCCAACTGCTTCCAGGCAAAGGGTCCAACCCGACCAGCACCATGCGACTCATCAGCGAATCCCCGGATGACTCCGGCTTCACCTCCGAGCAAACCAGCTACCTCAACGCCTTCGTCGCCGGCCTGAGCCAGGGGCGCGAGCTGCCCCACCTCGGCCAGGACGCCGAGGGGCGCTTCACCCACGAGGAGGAGGAAACCGTCCACGGCACGCCCGTCGACGAGCTCTGCAAGGAGGAGACGATCAAGCACAAGAAGAACGGGCTCGACTGCTACGACACCATCCTCGCCAACGCCCTGGAGAACAAGTTTCCCGAGGCCGAGGACGTGTTCCGCTACAAGTTCCACGGCCTCTTCTACGTCGCCCCCGCCCAGGACAGCTTCATGCTCCGCTGCCGCATCGCCGGCGGCGCCCTCAGCACCTACCAGTTCCGCGGCCTCGCCGAGATCGCCCAGGACTGGGGCCCCGGCCACGCCGACCTCACCACCCGCGCCAACGTCCAGGTCCGCGAGATCGAGCCGAGGAACTGCCCGGACGTGCTGATGAAGCTCGCCGACCTCGGCCTCACCTCGCAGGGCTCGGGCGCCGACAACCTGCGCAACATCACCGCCACCCCGACCACGGGCTTCGATCCCACCGAGCTGATCGACGTGATGCCCTACGCCCGCGCGATGCATCACTACATCCTCAAGAACCGCGACCTCTACGGCCTGCCGCGGAAGTTCAACATCTCCTACGACTCCGGCGGCTGCGTCTCGGTCTGCGCCGACACCAACGACATCGGCTTCCAGGCCGTGCGCGTCGGCGACAACGACCAGGGGGTCGAGCCCGGCGTCTACTTCCGGATGCAGCTCTGCGGCATCACCGGCCACAAGCAGTTCGCCAGCGACTGCGGCGTGCTGCTCACCCCGGCCGAGACGATTCCGGTGGCCGCCGCGCTGATCCGCGTGTTCATCGAGAACGGCAACCGCACCAACCGCAACAAGGCCCGCCTCAAGTACCTCGTCGACGACTGGGGTTTCGACAAGACCCTCGGGGAGACCCAGAAGAAGCTCACCTTCCCGCTTCGGCGGTTCCCCCTCGGGCAGTGCGAGGTGCCCGCGCCGAAGGACAAGCAGGGCTACCTCGGCATCCACCCGCAGGCCGACGGCAGGAACTACGTCGGCATCTGCACCCCGGTCGGCCGCATGACCGTCGCCCAGATGCTCGCGCTGGCCGACATCGCCGACGAATTCGGCCGCAGCGAGATCCGCCTGACCGTGTGGCAGAACCTCATCATCCCCGGCATCCCGGACGACAAGCTGCAGGCCGCGCTGACCGCGATCCAGGCGACCGGCCTCGACTACCGCAACCACAACATCACCGGCGGCCTGATCGCCTGCACCGGCAGCGCCGGCTGCAAGTACGCCGCCGCGGCCACCAAGGCCCAGGCGGTCGCGCTCGGCAGCCACCTGGCCGGCAAGATGATCCTCGACCTGCCGATCAACCTGCACCTCACCGGCTGCAAGCACTCCTGCGCCCAGCACTACATCGGCGACATCGGCATGATGGGCACCCGCGTGAAGGTCGAGGACGGGTCCACGGTCGACGGCTACAACATCGTCCTCGGCGGCGGCGTGGACGACCAGCAGGCGATCGCCCGCGAGGTCTGGAGCGGCATCAAGGCCGACGAGATCAACGCCCTGGTCGAGCAACTCCTCTGCGCCTACCTGGCCCAGCGCGAAGACGGCGAGACCTTCGCCGCCTTCTCGCGCCGCCTCTCCGTCGAGGAACTCCGGTCCCTCGTCGACCCGTCCAAGCTCTCCACCGCCGCCGCCTAGCCCCTCAACCCCAATCCCCCGCCAAGGCCGTCCAACCACGGATGGCAGACGATGGGTGGCGGATGGGAGATGAGCTTGAGAAGCGCCCCACTCGACCCCAAGCGCCTCTCAGACAACGGACAACGGACAGAACCCCCGCAGCTGCCCCCCCTCGGCCGACCCGGCCACCTCCACCACTGCTCACTGCTCACTGCTCACTGCTCACTCGGCACTTCACCCGTGGTCACCAACCTTCAGCCAGCTCCCCCGGAGACGCCGCCGATTGCTCCCAACGGCGAGCTCCGCACGCTGATCGACGACCTGATCGCCGAGCAGGGGGCGCTGCAGACGCCGGTGGCACGCTTTGCCGAGCACCACGACCGCCAGCCCGACCTCGCCGAGCACTACCGCAACTTGATCCCGCTGTCGAAACCGGGGCCCGGCGAGCAGTATGCCTTCGAGGTCGCGCTCGACCGCTGCACCGGCTGCAAGGCCTGCGTCTCGGCCTGCCACAACCTGAACGGGCTCGACGAGCACGAGGCGTGGCGCGACACCGGGACGCTGGTCGGCGGCGACGACGCCCCGGGCTGGCAGCAGACCGTCACCACCGCCTGCCACCACTGTGAGTCGCCCGAGTGCCTGCACGGCTGCCCGGTCGGCGCCTACGAGAAGGAGGCCGACACCGGGATCGTCCGTCACCTCGACGACCAGTGCATCGGCTGCTCGTACTGCATCCTCAAGTGCCCCTACGACGTCCCGAAGTACTCGAAGAAGCGCGGCATCGTACGCAAGTGCGACCTGTGCCACCAGCGGCTGGCCGAGGGCGAGGCGCCGGCCTGCGTGCAGGCCTGCCCGACCGAGGCGATCCGGATCGTCAAGGTGGCAAGTAGCGAGAAGCCGGCAGCAAGGGGTGAAGAGCCTGATCTTCTCCGCCTCTCACTCCGCGCTCCCTCCTCCGCGCTCCCCGCCCCGCACACCCGCCCCACCACCCGCTATGTCGGCCGCGAGGTCCCGGCCACGGCGGTCGCCGCCGACCGCGACCGCCTGGTCACCGAACACGCCCACTGGCCGCTGGTCCTCATGCTGGTGCTGACCCAGGCCGGCATCGGCCTGGTGGGGAGCGCGGCTTTTCAAGCCGCTCCATCGCTCTCCATCCTCGGCGCCATCCTCTTCAACCTCGGCATGGCCGCCGCCACCTTCCATCTCGGCCAGCCGCTCAAGGCCTGGCGTTTCTTCCTCGGCCTGAAGACCAGCTGGCTTTCGCGCGAGATCCTCGCCTTTTCCCTCTTCGCCCCGATCCCCCTCATCGTCGCCGCCGCCCCGATCCTCCCCGAGTTCCCGCACAAGAACCCCTTTTTGCTTTTTACTCTTTACTCGGCACTCCCCGTCGGGGCGGTGGCGGTCTTCACCAGCGTGATGATCTACGTCGACACCCGTCGCTCCCTGTGGCGCCTGCCGCTGAGCGCCACGCGCTTCTTCGGCACGCTGGCCGGCTTCCTGTTCATCGGCCTCGCCATCGCCCAGCCCTGGGCCCGGCCGCTGGCCGCGCTGGCGATCGCCACCAAGGCGCTGCCCGAGCTCTGGCTGCTCCGGCTCGGCCTCACCGAGGGGCCGTGGACGCCCGACCGCCACAGCGCCCGGCTGATGCTCGGCCCGCTGGAAACCGTCACCCTCGCGCGCTTCGGCGGTGCCGCCCTCGCCGCCGTCCTCGTCCTTGTTTCCCCCTGGCTCGCCCTGCCCCTCCTGCTGGTCGCCGAGATCCTCGAGCGCCAGTTGTTCTTCCAGGCGGTCCAGGCCCCGAAGATGCCGGGCTCGTTCGGCACCCGGCAGGGCCACTGAGATCGTTCCTGGAAAACCACGGGGCTTCTGGCTTTGAGCTTGATGACCGCAAATCTGCCTGGCGGCCATTTCCGCTGCGCTCCGGTTGGCAGACGAGATTCTGAAATCTGCGGCGATCTACGCAATCTGCGGCCTCCCCTGCGATGGCCCCAAGCAGTCCGGCAGCCGAAACAGCCGAAAGCGGCCTTTCTTCATCTTCCCAAAAGGTCCTCGCTGGCACGCTGCGGCCATGAAGTTCGCCGTGCTCGGCCATGCCTTCATCCTGCTGCTCGCCGGGTGCATGCCGTCCTACCAGCTCCCGACCACCGGGCCGATCCCGGTCTCGTGGAAGAATGCCGGCAATTTCCCCACCGCGGAACCCGACCTCGACCTCCGGCGCTGGTGGCAATCGTTTGGCGATCCGACCCTGACCCGCCTCATCCGCACCGGCCTGGAGACCAGCCCGGACGTCGCCTCCGCCACCGCCCGCATCGAGGAAGCCCGCGCCAACCGCCGAGCCACCGCGGCCGCGCTCTACCCCTCGCTCTCCGGCTCCGCCAGCACCAGCGCCAGCTTCACCGACCGCGACGGCAGCCCGCGCACTTCCGGCCACTCCTACTCGGGCGGCCTCGGCGCCTCGTGGGAGGCCGACCTCTACGGCCGCACCCGCAGCAACATCGTCGCCGCCTCCGCGAGCCTCGGCATCGCCGAGGAGAACCTCAACTCGGTGCGCGCCTCCCTCGCCGCGCAGATCGCCGTCGCCTACACCAGCCTGCGCGCCAACCAGTCGCGCCTCGACGTCCTCGAGCGCAACATCGCGCTGCAGACCGAGACCTACCAGTTCGCCGAGTGGCGCCTCCAGGCCGGCGAAGCCGACGCTTTCGAGGCCGGCCAGGCGGAGACCAGCCTGACCCAGTCGAAGGCCGCCATCCCCGCCCTCCAGCAGGCGATCGCCCAGGGCAGGAACCTCCTCGCCCTGCTGTGCGGACGGGAACCGGGTGGGCTCGATGCCATCCTCGCCGGTGCCTCCGGCATCCCGGACCCCGCCTCGCGGCTCGCCATCGGCATCCCGGCCGACACCCTGCGCCAGCGCCCCGACCTGCGGATCGCCGGCTACAGCCTGCTCGCCTCGGTCGCCCAGAACCGGGCCGCCGAGGCCGAGCGCTTCCCCTCGCTGTCGCTGTCCGGATCGCTCGGCCTGAACTCGCTGAGCAGCGGCAAGCTGTTCAACCCGGAAGCCGTCAGCGGCAGCATCGTCGCCGGCCTCGCCGGGCCGATCTTCGACGCCGGCCGGATCAGCGCGGGCATCGACGCCAGCAACGCCCGGACCGAGCAGGCCGTCCAGGCCTACCGCTCGACCGTGCTGCTCGCCCTGTCCGAGGTCGAGGACGCGCTCATCGCCTGCAGCCGCATCGCGGAGCGGCTCGTCTCGCTGGAAAAGGCGACCCGCCTCGCCCGCGAGACCGACCGCCTCGCCCGCCAGCAGTACGAGGCCGGCGAGATCGACTTCCTCTCGGTGCTTGATTCCCAGCGCACGCTGCTCGGCCTCGAGGACAGCCTGATCTCCAACCACGCCGACCGCACCACCGCCTACATCCGCCTCTACCAGGCCCTCGGCGGGGGCTGGTCCCGCTGAGTTCCCTTCCGCCGTTCCACCGTCCCCCCCGGAACCGACGCCCGCCCTCCATCCAAGAACGCCCGCCTTTCACCCAGAACGCCCGCCCGCCCCGATGCCCACGCCCACCACCGAAGAAGACCTCGCCACCATCGTCCGCAGCGGTGCTCCCCGCCCGATGAGGAAGGTCGTCATCCTCGTCATCCTCCTCGCCCTCGCCGGCGGCGGGATCTTCTACCTCCTGCCCAAGGATGAACCCGAGAACGGCGGAACCACCTACGTCACCCGCCCCGCTCAGCGCACCGACATCTCGATCATCGTCACCGCCTCCGGCAACCTTGAGCCGACCAACCAGATCGTCATCGGTAGCGAACTCTCCGGCATCGTCCTCGACGTCTACGTCGACACCAACGACACGGTGGAGAAGGATCAGCCGCTGCTGCTGCTCGACACCGAGAAGCTCGAGCAGCAGACCGAGCGCAGCCGAGCCTCGCTGCTGTCGGCACGCGCCCGGGTGAACCAGGCCGAGGCCACGGTCGACGAGGCGCGCGCCGCCCTCGCCCGCCAGGAGGAGCTGCTGGAGCTCAGTGGCGGCAAGACCCCGTCGCGCGCCGTGATGGAGACCTCCCGCGCCTCGGTGGCGCGTGCCGAGGCCGACCTCGACAGTGCGTTGGCGGCGGTCGCCGGCGCCGAGGCCGAGATCCGCTCGTTCGAGGCCGACCTCGGCCGGGCGATCATCCGCTCGCCGGTCGACGGCGTCGTGCTGGCCCGCTCGATCGAGCCCGGACAGACGGTTGCCGCCAACTTCAACTCGCCCACGCTCTTCACCATCGCCGAGGACCTCAAGACGATGGAACTGGTCGTCTCCGTCTCGGAAGCCGACATCGGCCGCGTCGAACCCGGGCAGACGGCCACCTTCAACGTCGATGCCTACCCCGGCCGGACCTACACCGCGACGGTGAAGAAGGTCGCCTTCGCCTCCGCCGGCAGCACCGCAGCCGCCGGGGGCAACGCCGCCGCCGCCCCCTCCGGCGTGGTCACCTACGACACCGAACTCTCGGTCGGCAACGAGGACCTTTCGCTGCGCCCCGGCATGACCGCCACGGTCGACATCCAGGTGGTCGACCGCCAGGACGTCCTCGCCGTCCCCAACTCCGCCCTGCGCTTCAACCCGCAGGTCTACGAGGACCTCGACAAGCCGGAGGAGGACGACGAGACCCTCGTCGAGAGCCTCGGCCCCGGCCGGCGCCGCTGGCGCCAGGACGGCCCGCGCAGCGTCGAGGGACCGCCCGCGGTATGGATCCTGCAGGACAACGCGCCGGTCAAGGTCGAGGTCGAGACCGGCATCTCGGACGGCAGCGTGACCGAGATCACCCGCGGCGAGCTGCAGGCCGGCGACGAACTCATCACCAGCATCGAGCCCGCCACCTCATGACCGCGGAGACGCTCATCGAGCTGACCGGCCTGACCAAGGTCTACGGCACCGGCCCCGCCGCCTTCAAGGCACTGCGCGGGGTCGACCTGACCATCGATCGCGGCGACTTCGTCGCGGTGATGGGGCCCAGCGGATCGGGCAAGTCGACCCTGATGAACCTCCTCGGCTGCCTCGACACCCCCACCTCCGGCTCCTACCGCTTCAAGGGCATCGAGGTCGAGAACCTCAGCAAGGACCAGCGCTCGCTGATCCGCCGCCACGCGCTGGGCTTCATCTTCCAGGGCTTCAACCTGCTCGCCCGCACCTCGGCGCTGGAGAACGTCGAGCTGCCCCTGCTCTACCGCGGCTACACGAGGAGGAGGCGTCACGAGATCGCCCGCGACGCGCTCGCCAGCGTCGGGCTGGCCGACAAGGAGCGCAACACCCCCGCCGAGCTTTCCGGCGGACAGCAGCAGCGCGTCGCGATCGCCCGCGCCATCGTCACCAACCCCGAGACCCTGTTCGCCGACGAACCCACGGGCAACCTCGACTCGTCCACCACGGTCGAGATCATGGAGCTGCTCCGCAAGCTCAACGCCGAGAAGGACATCACCGTGATCATGGTCACCCACGAGGACGACGTCGCCGCCGCCGCCCGCCGCGTCATCCAGGTCCACGACGGGCTGATCTCCAGCGATGAACGCAGAACCGGTCCAAGCCCCGCCTAGCCATGGTATCGATGCTCCTCAACGCCCTGCTGATCGCCATCCGCGAGATCCGCCGCAACCTGACGCGCTCGTTCCTGACCGTCATCGGCATCGTCATCGGCGTCGCCGCCGTGGTCACCATGGTCACCCTCGGCCGCGGCGCGACCGAGACGATCAAGAGCGAGATCTCCAAGATTGGCAGCAACCTGCTGATCGTCCGCCCCGGCCAGGGGTGGTGGAACCGCGGCTCGGACAACTTCTCGATGGAGGACATGGAGGTCATCCGCCGCCAGATCAACGGCGTCGCCGACCTCGCGCCCATGGTCCAGGCGAACGCAACCGTCGCCTACCAGGAGAACAACGCGAACTTCGACATCCAGGGCACCACCCCGAACTACTTCGACATCGCCAACTGGGAGCTCTCCCGCGGCCGCATCTTCACCGAGGCGGAGGTCGAGGACACCGCGTCGGTCTGCGTGATCGGCGACACCGTCCGTGAGCAGGTCTTCGGGCCCGTCGACCCCATCGGCAGGCGCATCCGCATCGGCAACACCTCCGCCCAGGTCATCGGCGTCACCGCGGCCAAGGGCCAGGGCGGGTTCGGTGACGACCTCGACGACAACGTCCTCGTCCCCTACACCTCGGTCGTCCTCCGACAGACCGGCAGCCAGGGCGGGAGATTCATCAACCAGATCATGGTCTCCGGCGAGGACGGCTTCCCGAGCGCCCAGATCGTCGCCGAGATCACCCTACTGATGCGCGAGCGCCGCAACATCACCGCCAACGAGCGCGACGACTTCAATGTCTTCGACTCCCAGCAACTCGCCGACGTGGTCACCTCCAGCACCAAGGTGATGACCTCGCTGCTCGCCGCGGTCGCCGGCGTCAGCCTGCTGGTCGGGGGGATCGGGATCATGAACATCATGCTCGTCTCGGTGACCGAGCGGACCCGCGAGATCGGCATCCGCCTCGCCATCGGCGCGCGCGCCCGCGAGGTGCTGCTGCAGTTCCTCGTCGAGGCCGTCACCCTCTCGTGCATCGGCGGGCTCGCCGGCATCCTGCTCGCCTTCGGCCTGTGCCACGCCCTCGTCAAGGTCGTCGGCACCCCGTTCATCTTCGACCCGAAGATCAACCTCATCGCCTTCGTGTTCTCGGCGGCGATCGGCATCCTGTTCGGCTTCATGCCGGCCCGCCGGGCCGCCCGGCTCGACCCGATCGACGCCCTGCGGCACGAGTGAACCCGAGGATGGAGGATGGTAGATGGTGGATGTTCGATGAAATACCTCGCCTTCCGCCTTCCGCCGTCCGCCGTCCGCCATCTTCCAACCACCATGCGCCTGCTCGTCGTCGAGGATGACCCGCTGCTCCGCCCGAGCCTCCAGGAAGGCCTGCAGGAGGAGCGCTACGCCACCGACAGCGCCGCCGACGGCGCCGAGGGCCTGGCGATGGCGCTGGAGGTCGACTACGATGCGATCGTGCTCGACGGCATGCTGCCGGAGATCGACGGGTGGGAATTCCTCCGCCGGCTGCGCCAGGCCAAGACCACGCCGGTGCTGATGCTGACCGCCCGCGACGCGGTTCCCGACCGGGTCCGCGGCCTCGACGCCGGGGCCGACGACTACCTGACGAAGCCCTTCGACTTCGACGAGCTGCTCGCCCGGCTGCGCGCGCTGATCCGCCGCAACCACGGCCAGGCCGGCAACCGGGTCGAGCTCGGGCGGGTCACCCTCGACCTCGCCGCGCGGACCCTGAACCAGGCCGGCGAGGTCGTCGCCCTGACGCCCCGCGAGTACGCCCTGGTCGAGTACCTCGCGCTCCACCGCGGCGTCGTGATCAGCCGGACCGAGCTCTACGAGCACCTCTTCGACGAGAGCGACGACACGCTTTCCAACCTGCTCGACGTCCATGTCTCGAATGTCCGCAAGAAGCTCGGCGCCGACTTCATCACGACCCGCCGCGGCCACGGCTACAGCATCGAATGACCCACCCCATCCAGTCGATCCGCTGGCGACTGCTGCTGTGGCACTCGCTGATCTCGCTCGCCCTGGTCATCGCCGTCGGGCTGCTCGCCAACCGGCTCAGCACCCGCGACCGGATGGAGCGGATCGACCGCGACCTCCGCCATCACGAGCGCGCGTTCTTCTTCAGCGTCTTCATGCACCAGACCGGGGAAAATGACGGCGGCCGGCCCACGCTCGACGAGATCCGCGGGCGTCTTCGCTCCCTCGGCGGTCCGGGGCAGGACCCGCCCGGCTTCGGCGACCTGTTCAAGTCCGACCCCGCCGGCACCTACATCGTCGTCTGGGACCGCGACGGCACCCCGCTGTTCACCTCGCCCAACGCACCGGAAGGGCTCGCCAAGCCCGGGGTGGCCGAGGGCGAGCGCACCACGGTGGTCGCCCGCGGCAACTTCCGCGAGCGACTCCGCGGCCATTCCTCCGGCATGGTGACGGTGATCGGGCGCGACATCTCCGCCGAGCTGGGGGCGCTCAACCGCTTCCGCGTGCTGCTCGCGCTCGGCGGTGCGGCGATCCTCGCCGCCGGGCTCGTCGGCGGCTGGTGGCTCGCCGGGCGCGCGCTGCGGCCGATCGACACCATCTCCGACACCGCGACCCGGATCGCCGACGGCAAGCTCGACGAGCGGATCGCCATCACCGGCCGCGACAGCGAGCTCGACCAGCTGGCCCGGGTGCTCAACGACACCTTCGAGCAGCTGGCCTCCGCGATCGGCCAGCAGAAGCGCTTCACCGCCGACGCCTCGCACGAGCTGCGCACCCCGCTGACGATCATCCTGACCGAGACGCAGCGGGCGCTGAAGGTCGAGCGCGAGCCGGAACAGTACCGCCAGTTCCTGCACCACTGCCAGACAGCGGCCCAGCGGATGCGCACGATCGTCGACTCGCTGCTGCTGCTCGCACGCCACGACCTCGTCGAGCACGAAGCCACCGCCACGCGTTGCGACCTCGCCCTGCTCGCCGGCCAGCTGGCCGAGCGGATGGAACCGATCGCCACCGAGCGGGGCACGTCGATCCGCCGCGAGCTCGAGCCGGCCCCCGCCCACGGCCGCCCCGACCACCTCGAGACCCTGCTGCAGAACCTGCTGGCCAACGCCCTGGTTCACCCGCCGGCCGGCACCCCGGTCACGCTGCGCAGCTTCGTGCGCGGCGGCGAGGCGGTGGTCGAGGTCCACGACGAGGGCCCGGGCATCCCGGCCGAGCACCTGCCGCGGCTCTTCGACCGCTTCTACCGGGCCGACCCGGCCCGCGGGCAGGGCGAGGGTCACAGCGGGCTGGGGCTTGCGATCGCCCACTCGATCGCCCGCGCGCTCGGCGGCCGCCTCGAGGTCGACAGCCGCGCCGGCGGCGGCACCACCTTCCGCCTCAGCCTGCCGCTCGCCGGAGCCGCCGCCTGAGGCGGCCGGGGAGCCGCGGGGCGCATGAGGCCAACGCGGCGCACCGGGCCGGGTGACATGAGCCCGCCTCATGGGTTGGATGATACTCCTTCGACGCGCCTCTCATCGATTTGGCTCCGGCCCGCACGGGATCTGCTCAAGCCCTTGGGAATCGTCGCGAACCGGATCCGAGTGCCCCCCATGATCAAGACCTTCCTCAAGCAGCAGTCGGGCCCGATGACCGAGGAGCTGGTGCAGGAACCGGGAGCCTTTGGGCTCGGCAAGGTGCCTCGCCGGCTCAGGCCCGCAGCCACGACCACCTCGATCTGCGGCTACTGCGCCACCGGCTGCCAGCTCAAGCTCCACCTCGACGACGACGGCCAGGCGATCAACCTCAGCCCCCAGGCGGGCTACCCGGTCAACCTCGGCATGGCCTGCCCGAAGGGCTGGCAGGCGCTCGACCCTCTGGAGGCCGACGACCGAGGCACCACGCCGCTGCTGCGCGACGCCGACGGCCGGCTCCGGCCGACCGACTGGGGCACCGCGCTCGACACCTTTGTCGACCGCTTCCGGGCGATCCGGCAGGAGCACGGCCCCGACTCCGCCGCCTTCCTCTCCACCGGCCAGATCCCCTTCGAGGAAATGGCCTTCCTCGGCTGCCTGTGGAAGTTCGGCATGGGCTTCCGCCACGGCGACGCCAACACGCGGCAGTGCATGGCCACCGCGGTGACCGCCTACAAGCAGTCCTTCGGATTCGACGCGCCCCCCTACACCTACGCCGACCTCGAGGAGAGCGACGTCATCGTCCTCGTCGGCTCGAACCTCTGCATCGCCCACCCGATCCTGTGGCAGCGCATCATGCGCAACCCGCGTGACCCGAGGATCATCGTCATCGACCCGCGCGCGACCGAGACGGCCCAGGCCGCCACGCAGCACCTCCAGCTCCGGCCCAAGGGCGACCTGCCGCTCTACCACGCCCTGGCCCACTGCATCCTCCGCGACGGCCGCATCGACCGCGGGTCGATCGAGCGGACCGAGGGATTCGAGGAGTTCGCCGGGTTCGTGAAGGACTACCCGCCGGAATCGGTCGCTGAGGCCACCGGCATCCCGGCGGAAACGATCGAGGAGCTCGCCCGGACCGTCTCCGAGCCCGGCAAGCGGGTCTCGTGGTGGTGGACGATGGGCGTCAACCAGTCCCACGAGGGCGTGCGCACCGCGCAGGCGATCATCAACCTCTGCCTGGTCACCGGCAACCTCGGCAAGCCGGGCACCGGGCCGAACTCGATCACCGGCCAGTGCAACGCGATGGGCTCGCGGCTGTTTTCGAACACCACCTCGCTGGTCGGCGGCCACGACTTCGCCAACGACGAGCACCGCGCCAAGGTCTCGGAAATGCTCGGCGTGCCGCTCGAGCGGATCCCGACCCAGCCGACCATCGCCTACGACGAGATCCTGCGCGCCGCCGAACAGGGCCGGATCAAGGCGCTGTGGATCGTCGCCACCAACCCGTTCCACTCGTGGATCGACTCCGGCCGGCTCGAGGCGCTGCGCGACAAGCTCGACTTCCTGGTCGTCCAGGACATGTATCACTCGACCGAGAGCGCGCGCGTCGCCGACCTGTTCCTCCCGGCCGCGGGCTGGGGCGAGAAGTCCGGTTGCTTCATCAACTCCGAGCGGCGGATCGCCCCGATCCGGCCGGTGCGCCGGGCCCCGGGGCAGACCCTCTCCGACTTCCGCATCTTCCGCCTGATCGCCAATGCCTGGGGCTGCGGCGAGATGTTCGCCGGCTGGACCGACCCCGAGGCCGCCTTCCGGATCCTCCGCGACCTCACCGCCGGCCGGCCCTGCGACATCACCGGCATCGAGGGCTACGACCACCTCGACCGCGAGGGCGGGATCCAGTGGCCGCTGGGGAAGGCGGACCCGCAAGCCTTGAAAGCCGCTTCCCGGACGGTTGAAGCGGGTTCCAAACCCGCTCTCCATCGCCGCCTGTTCGACGACGGGGAATACTACACGCCTAGTGGAAAGGCACGGATCCTGTTTTCACCACCCGCACGCATGCCCGAGGAACCCGACGACGAATACCCCCTCCTGCTCCTCACCGGGCGCGGGACCAGCAGCCAGTGGCACACCCAGACCCGCACCGGCAAGAGCGACATCCTGGGCAAGCTCTACCCGTCGGGTGCCTACGTCGAGATCCACCCGCGCGACGCCCGCCGCCTCGGCGTGGTCGCCAACCAGCTGCTGACGATCCGCTCGCGCCGCGGCGAGATGGTCGCCACAGCCTACATCGCCCCGACCGTGCAGCCGGGCCAGCTGTTCCTGCCGATGCACTACGCCGAGGTCAACCAGCTCACCCATCCCTCCTTCGACCCCCACTCGCGCCAGCCCAACTACAAGGCCTGTGCGGTGGCGATCGTCGCCTGAGACACCACCGTCCCGGGCGCAAGCAAGGCAGCGCGCGCCACGGCCGACCCGGCCGCGGGCGCCAATTCGAGCGATTAACTGAACTCCAGTTCTTTTATTCTTGTTTAATCCGCGGGTGGGGTCTAGCGTGGAAGCGTCCGTCGAAACCCTCGATCCCATGAAAGCTACCACTCCGATCCTGTCCGCCCTGACCCTGGCCTGGCTGGTCCCGGCGACCCTGGCCCAGGGCGGTGCCCCAGCCACGGCTCCCTCCGAGGCCGCCGACGCCCCCCTGCGGGGCGAGGAGGTCGCGGTCCTGACCGACGCCCCGGCGGTCCCGCCGCCCATCACCCGTGACCACCCGACCCGCGTGAAGGTCGAGCTGGAGGTCACCGAGGTGGTCAAGCGCATGGCCGACGGCGTCGACTACACCTTCTGGACCTTCGGTGGCAGCGTGCCCGGCAAGTTCATCCGGGTCCGCCAGAACGACGAGGTCGACTTCACGCTGAAGAACCACCCGTCGAGCAAGATGCCGCACAACATCGACCTCCACGCGGTGACCGGCCCGGGCGGCGGTGCCAAGGCGACCTTCACCGCGCCGGGACACCAGACCAGCTTCTCCTTCAAGGCGATCAACCCCGGCCTCTACATTTACCACTGCGCCACCGCCCCGGTGGGCATGCACATCGCCAACGGCATGTACGGCCTGATCCTGGTGGAGCCCAAGGAGGGCCTTCCACCGGTCGACAAGGAGTTCTACGTCGTGCAGGGCGACTTCTACACCACGGGCAAGTACGGCGAACCCGGCCTGCAGGGTTTCGACATGGAGAAGGCGCTCCAGGAGATCCCCGACTACGTGGTCTTCAATGGCTCCGTCGGTTCGATGACGGGAGAGAACGCCCTCGCCGCTTCCCAGGGTGACACGGTCCGTCTCTTTGTCGGCAACGGTGGCCCCAACCTCGTGTCGTCCTTCCACGTCATCGGCGAGATTTTCGACCGCGTCTACTACGAGGGAGGCACGAAGGTTCAGGAGAACGTGCAGACCACGCTCATCCCGGCAGGCGGCTCCGCCATCTGCGAGTTCAAGCTGGAAACCAACGGCGACTTCATCCTCGTCGACCACTCGATCTTCCGCGCCTTCAACAAGGGGGCCCTCGGCATTCTCAACGCGAGCGGCGACCCCGACCTGGCGGTCTTCTCCGGGCAGAAGAAGGACGAGGTCTATCTGCCGGAAGGCGGGGCGGTCCAGGCGATCCCGAGCGACAGCAAACCCGCGGCAGCCGCCGCCACCAAGGAGGAACGGATCGCCGCCGGCAAGATCGTCTATGGCGCCAACTGCGCCGCCTGCCACATGCCGAACGGCGTCGGCGTTCCGGCCGCCTTCCCGCCGCTGGCCGAGTCCGACTACCTCAACGAGGACGTCGATCGTGCCATCGACGTGGTGCTCCACGGCCTCCAGGGCGAGGTCACCGTCAACGGCGACACCTTCAACAGCATCATGCCGCAACTCGGCCTCAACGACGAGGCGACCGCCAACGTGCTGACCTACATCTACTCGGAGTGGGACAACAAGGGCGTCGAGGTCACTTCGGAACAGGTCGCCAAGGTCCGCGCTGCCAAGCAGTAATCCCCACCCTTTCATCCAACGATGAAACATGCCGTCCTCTTCCTGGCTTGTGTCGCCGGTTTCGTCCGGGGGGAAGAAGCCGCCGACACCGCTCCGGTCCCGCCGGAGATGGTCCGGGTCGAGGGCGGCAAATACCTGCCGATGTTCGGCGATCGCGATCAATCGCGGCAGGTCGCCCCGTACCTGCTCGACCGCCGCCCGGTCACCAATGCCGACTACCTCGAGTTCGTTCGCGGGCACCCGAAGTGGCGACGATCCCGGGCGAGCCGCCTGTTCGTCGCCGAAAACTACCTCGGCCACTGGGCCGGCGACCTCGAACCCGGCCCCGGCGCGCCGGCCGATGCCCCGGTCGTCCTCGTCTCCTGGTTCGCCGCCCGCGCCTACCTCAAGGCCTGCGGCAAGCGCCTGCCCACCGAGGACGAATGGGAATTCGCCGCGCGGGCCGATGCCACCCGCGCCGACGCCACCGGCGACCCCGCCTTCCTCGCCCGCATCCTCACTTGGTACGGCAAGCCCAACCCGCCCGTGCTGCCCGCCGCGAACACCGCCGAGGCCGACTTTCGCGGCGTCGCCGGCATGCACGGGCTGGTCTGGGAATGGGTCCGCGACTTCAACAACCAGATGGTCACCGGCGCCGCCCGCAACGACGCCTCGCTCGACCGCTCCCTGTTCTGCGCCGGTGGCGCGGTGAACGCCACCGACGCCGCCAACTACGCCGCCTTCATGCGCTACGCCTTCCGCTCGAGCCTCGAGGGCAACTTCACCGTCACCAACCTCGGCTTCCGCGGTGCCCGCGACCTCGCCCCTCCGACCACGCCATGAAAACCACCGCTATCCTCACCGCCACTCTGCTCGCTCTCGGCCCCGTAAGCGCGTCGTCCTGCTGCGAACACAAAGAGGACGCCGCCGCCGCCACCGCCGAGTCGCTCTATCAGCTCGACGCCACCTGGACCGACCAGCACGACAAGCAGCTCACCCTGGCCGAGCTCAAGGGCCGCCCGGTCCTCATCACCATGGGATATGCGACCTGCAGCTTCGCCTGCCCGCGCCTCGCCGCCGACCTGCTCGCCATCGAGAGGAAGCTCACACCCGAAGAACGCGCCAAGCTGGCCGTGGTATTCGTCTCGATCGACCCCGAGCGCGACACTCCAGCCCGGCTGAAGAACTTCCTCGATCAATACAAGGTCGACCACCAGCGCTGGCACGGCCTGCGTGGCGACGAGGATGCCATCCTCGAACTCTCCGTCGCCCTCGGCATCCGCTACCGCAAGGTGAACGACACCGACTTCGCCCACTCGAACGTCCTCACCCTGCTGTCGCCCACCGGGGAAGTCCTCCACCGACAGGAAGGGCTCGGTGCCGACCCGAGCGGCATCCTGGCCGCGATCCGCGAGGTTCTTGCCCCGGTCGAAGCCCCCGAATCCCGGCCTTGATGATCACCATCCCGCGCCCGCTCACCCGCCTCGCCGAGGAGCCTTTCCGGCTGTTCTTCCCGCTCGGTGTGCTGGCCTCGGTGATCGGAGTCATGCTGTGGCCCGCCATCTTCCGCGGCTGGATCGACTACTACCCGCTCGAGGCCCACGCCCGCTGGATGGTCCTCGGCTTCGGTGGATCGATGGTTGTCGGCTTTCTTGGCACCGCCGGGCCGCGACTGCTCGGCACCCGTCCCTTCTTCCGCTGGGAGTTTCTCATCCACCTCGGCCTCGCGCTGGCGATGATGATCGCGCTGTGGTTCAACCGCATCGCCGCCGCCGACCTCCTCGCCGGCCTCTGGCTGCTCGGCGTGCTCGCCAGCCTGCTTGGCCGCTTCCTCTTCGCCCGCCGCGACGTGCCGCCGCCCGGCCTGCCCCTCGCCGTACTCGGCCTCGGCGGCGCCGCCACCGCCGGCTTTCTCTTTGCTTCCGGCGTTTCGACCTCACCCGGCGTCCATCAGTTCATCCGCCTCCTCTACTTCCAGGGATTCTTGTGGCTTCCCATCCTCGGCGTCGCGCCCTACCTGCTGCCGCGCTTCTTCGGAAAACGCTCGCCGCATTCCTTCGACGAGAGTCTCACCATCCCGGCCGGCTGGATGCGGCCCTTCCTCGAATCCCTCGCCGCCGGCCTGCTGCTGCTCGCCAGCTTCGCCCTCGAGGCCTGGGGCCACGGCCGCGCCGGCCATGTCCTCCGCGCCGGGGTGGTCACGCTCCACCTCGCCCGCTCGGTCCCCGGGCTGGTCGCCCGGGGCAAGGTCAACGGCCTCGGCCTCGCGCTGCGCTGGGTCGTCCCCTGTGCCGCCGGTGGCTGGCTGCTCGCCGCCTGGTTCCAGCCGCTGCGGATTGGGATGCTCCACCTGATGTTCATCGGCGGCGCCGGCCTGCTGATGTTCGCCGCCGCCACCCGCGTGATCCTCGGCCACAACGAACGCCACGACCGACTCGCCTCGCCACTCCGGTGGTGGCACGCGATGTGGGCGATGATCCTTTTCACCGCCGCCACCCGGCTGACCTCCGATTTCGTGCCCAAGGTCCGCGTCTCCCACTTCATCTACGCCGCGCTTCTGTGGGTGGTCATCGCCGGCTTCTGGAGCTGGAAACTCCGCCGTGAACGGAAACTGCCGGTCCACGTGGAAGGCGTGATCCAGAGCCGCTGCCCGCGGAAAAGGAAATCCCTCCATCGCGCCACCCCACCGGCAGAAACGCCCTCCCGTTGCTGAAAGGAGCGCCTCCGGCGACTAACGACCGCGCTCGTGCAAGCGCACCAGGCCCGCCAGCTTTGCTGGCTGCGGTCGGATCGCCCCCTTCGTGGATTCCCAGTTGGCCACCGTCGGCCCCGATACTCCGACCGCCCGCGCGAACTCCGCCTTGTTCATGCCCAGGCGCCGCCGCAGCGCCGCCACGGATGCGCCCGTCGGGCGGAAACCATTTTTCGCGGTCTTCCGCTTCGCCGCCTTTTTCGCAGCCTTCCCCACCTTCGTCGTCGCGCGCCGCTTGCGGGCCGTCTTTTTCACGGCCACCGCCTTCTTCGCGGCCTTGCGCTTCGTCGTTCTCCCCGGCGCGGCCGCAGGCGCCTCGCCTTCCTCGAATTCCACCCCGAAGACCCCTTCCAGGCTGTCCGCCGCCAAGGTCCGCCGCTTCGAGCCCCGCGCTCCCCCCTTTCCGATCTCCGTCACCGCCGCATCGGTGTCGATCAGTTCCTCGTGATCCGCCCCGCGCAGCACGAAAAGCAACTCCGGCCGTGCATCGAGCCGCGCCCCGATGCCGTAGATCACCGCCGCGATGTGCTTGCACATCCCCGCCCAGTCCGGGCAGTTGCAGTCATACTTGATCTCCCGCGGCCCGGGAAACAGCCCGCTCTCCCGGTCGGTCACGACCTGCATGATCTCGTCGGACAAGCGCCCCTGCAGCAGCTCCAACAAGGAGCCGATGCGGCCGGCGCAGCGCTGCTTCACCGCCTTCCACTTCGCCGCCGGCAGCGTCTGGATGCTCATGCTCACATTGTAGAGGCTCGATCCCGAGACGATCGCCTCGACCTTTCCCTTCGAGATCGCGAGGTGGCACACCGAGCCGTTGCGCACGTAGGTCCGGCCACGCGGCAGGCGGTTGGAGTAGTCGCCGAAGGAATCGAGGTGGCCGCACCAGCCCTTGCCCCAGAAACTCCGTGCGATGGTCCGCCCCTCGATCTCGACCGGCTGGATGTCCACCCCCTGCTTGCGGAGCTTGTCCATCATCCGGCCCGCCTTCGCCCGGCGCTCGGCCACCGGCACGTAGGGGCTCCAGCCGTAGTCGTATCGTCCCATGTCGGCTTCGGGGTAGGGCATGCCCTCGCTGCCGTCGAGCGGGAAGCCAGTCGCCAGCGAAGGTTCCTCCACTTCGGGGACGGAGCCTTGTGTTCCCTGCTCGATCCGGGCCACCCTCGCGCCATGCCCTTCGAGCCCTTCCACGACCGATTTCCGGAAATCGCCGAAACGGAAACCCGGGAGATCCAGGTCATGGGCGATCGGAACGACTGGCGCCTCCCCCCAGCGGAGTATGGGTTCATGGAAATGTACTGCAACGAGCCCGGCTGCGACTGCCGCCGGGTCTTCTTCAGCGTCATCTCCCCCCGCGCTTCACAAGTCGAGGCGGTCATCACCTACGGCTGGGAATCCAAGAGCTTCTATCGGAAGTGGCTCCGGCAGGGCACGGCGGAGGAAATCGCAAGCCTCCAGGGGCCCGAGCTGAATCCCCTCTCCCCGCAAGGACCGCACGCCGACCAACTCCTCGATCTCTTCAAGGACGTCCTTCTCAAGGACCAGGCCTACCTCGAACGGATCAAGCGCCACTACCGGATGTTCCGGGCGACCGTGGAAAAACCCCGGAACTCCCTGCTTCGGCGGCGTCGCACCGGCGGCTGATCCGCTGCCCGCCGCGCCTCAGCCCATCGCGCGGTCGAGGTCGAGCGCGACCATCGACAGGATCTCGTCGTCGCTCAGTTCGGTCAGCGCCGCGCCCGCGTCGCCCGCCAGGATCTCGTCGGACATCCGCTGCTTCTCGGCGATCATCGCGTCGATCTTTTCCTCGATCGTGCCGCGGGTGACGAATTTGTGCACCAGCACGCGCTGCTGCTGGCCGATGCGGAAGGCGCGGTCGGTCGCCTGGTTTTCCACCGCCGGATTCCACCAGCGGTCGAAATGCACCACGTGCGAGGCGGTGGTCAGGTTCAGGCCGGTGCCCCCCGCCTTGAGCGAGAGAATGAAGAACGGCGGACCGTCCTCGCGCTGGAAGTCGGCCACCAACTGCCGGCGCTGCTTGACCGCCGTGCCACCGTGCAGGACGAGTCCGGCCCGGCCGAACACCCCGGCGAGATGCTCCGCCAGCGGATCGCACATCTCGCGAAACTGCGTGAAGACCAGCACCTTCTCGCCGCGCGAGGCGATCTCCGCCGCCAAGGCCGCGAGCCGCTCGAATTTCCCGCTCGCCGCCGCCGCGTATTCGCCGTCGCCGGTGAACTGGCTCGGATGATTGCAGATCTGCTTGAATCGCATCAGCGCGCCGAGCACCAGCCCGCGCCGCTGGATGCCGGTCGAATCCTCGTCCTCGAGCGCCTTCGCGAGCGCCCGCACCGCCTGCTGATAGAGCAGCGCCTGCGGCTTCGCCAGGCCACAGAAGGCCTGCATCTCGGTCTTGTCGGGCAGCTCCGGCGCGATCCCCGGGTCGGTCTTCATCCGCCGCAGGATGTACGGGGAAACGAGCCGCCGCAGCGGCGCGTAGCGGGCGTGCTCGCGCTTCCCGAGCTCTCTGGCGAAGCCCTTGAACTTCGCCGCACTGCCGAGCAGGCCGGGATTGATGAAATCGAAGATCGACCACAGGTCGCCGAGGCGGTTCTCGACCGGCGTGCCGGTGAGCGCGACCCGCATCGAGCCGCGCAGCTTCTTCACCGTCTTGGTCTGCCGCGCCGCGGGATTCTTGACCGCCTGCGCCTCGTCGAGCACCACCCAGCTCCACTCCCGGCGCGCAAGCCATTCCAGCCGCGTCTTTGGGGTCAGTCCGTCTTTGGGGTCTCTTTGGGGTCAGTCCGTGATTTGTCTTTGGGGTCTGTCTTTGGGGTCAGTCCGTGTCTTTGGGGTCCGTCTTTGGGGTCAGTCCGTGATTTGCTGCAATACCTCCTTCTCCAACCTCATCCCCCTCTCCAGCAACGCCGCCTCCGACCTCACCCTCGACGCCGCGCGGCTGACGCTCGACGGGTGACCCATCGACAAGCGC
>JAUIJB010000134.1 GCA_030430455.1 Verrucomicrobiia bacterium
TCGGTGGGCAGCTTGACGAAGGCCAGGAGGGCGACAGCCACGCCGCCGAGCGCGATCTGGACGAGCGGGCCGGCGGCGGTGACGAGAATGTCCTGCCCGCGGGTGAAGGAACCCGGCGGGAAACTGGCGAAGCCGCCGAAGGCCTGCAGGGTGATTTGGGTCGGGGCCCCGAACAAGCGGCCGACTCCGGCGTGGCCGAGCTCATGGACGAGGATCGAAAGGAAGCCGGCCAGGACGAAGAGGGCAAGGATCAGCAGCTCCTGGGCGTCCGCGCCGCGGCTGAACCCGCCGAGGTAACCGATGAGGACGAGGCTGATCCAGAACCAAGGCTGGATCTCGACCGGGATGCCGAAGAGCGAAAAGCGGACCATGCGCGGAGGGGAGTAGGCGAGAAGGTCGCCGAGTGCAACCGCGGGAGGTCGGATCGTGGGGGAAAGCCGCACGGGGAGAACGGGCCAGACCCACCAGGCAGGAGGGCAGCCGGAGTGCAAGATGCCGCTTCCGGATAAAAAACAAGCCGCCCGGCGGATCGGGGGACGACCCGCCGGGCGGCTGACACACACACACGTTTGGGGGAAGACGGTGTCCGTATCACTCGATCCGCGCCTCGCGGCGGGTGAGCCATCCTTGGGGGGAAGGGACGGGGGGAGAATGCGGGATCAGACCCTGACTAGCAAGATCTTTTTTCATTTCAGGTTAATAAAATGCCGATTTTGGGTGTTTTTGGCAAAACTGTGGCAAAATCGGCGCGCGCCCGTCCGAGCGGAGAGCGGAGAGCCTGGAGCCTCCGCTCGGCTCGGCTCGGCGCCCGGTGGCAAGGGCCCGGGACTAGTTGCCGCCGGTGTTCCCGGGGGCCTTCTTCGCTGCCTTTTTGCCGGCTTTCTTGGCCGGCCGCGGCGGGAACTCGAAGCTCACCTTGCCCGACTGCGGGTCGAGCAGCAGGAAGGCATCGAAGGGGCGCTTGGTGCGCTTGGAAATGAAGCCCTTGATCAACTCGGTCTTGCCCTCGGAGATCAGCTTGATGGCCTGCTCGCGGGGGATTTCCTTCTCGAGGATGGTCTTGCCGAGGCGGAAGCCGTCCGGGTCGTTCTTGGTCTTGAGGTCGGGCACCAGGAAGGCCTTGTCGGTGGCGTAGACCTTGGCTTCCTTGCCGCTGTCGGGAAGGGCGATCCGGGCCACGACCTGGTCCTCGGTCAGGTCGGCGATGCTGTCCTTCTCGTCCTGGTCGAAGACGAAGTTGACCTTGAACTTGTCGTCGAGCTCCAAGCCGGCCTCGAAGGGCTTGTTGAAGCGGCTGCGGAAACCCTCGAGCGGACCCACGAAGCGGGTGGTGAAGAGCGCGCGCGCCTCCTCCTCGGACAGCAGCCGGCCGGCGATGTACTTCTTCGTCTTGAAGCCGCAGTCGGGAACGCGGCACTCGTAGGTCGCGTCGGTCTGCTTGAGCTCCTTCGCGCCGCACTTCGGGCAGGGCGCCTGGATGTCCGGGAACACCCGGCTCTTCATCTCCTCGGAGAGCTTGCGGGCGCTCTCGACGATGCGCGTGGTGTAGTCCTTGATCTCGCGCATGAAGGACTCGCGGCGCAGGTCGCCGTGCTCCATCTGGCGCAGCTTGTACTCCCAGTCGCCGGTCATCTGCGGCGAGGCGAGGCCCTCGATGTTCATCTCGTTGCAGATCTCGATCAGCCGCATGCCGTTGGGCGTGACGTGGAGCGGCGCGCGGCCGCCGTCGCCCTCGCGGGCGATGTATTTCTGGCGGATCAGGGTCTCGATGATCGCGGCGCGGGTGGCCGGGGTGCCCAGGCCGCGCTCGGACATCGCCTCGGCGAGCTCCTCGTCGTCGATGAGCTTGCCGGCGCCCTCCATCGCGGACAGCAAGGTCGACTCGTTGTAGCGCGCCGGCGGGCGGGTCTGCTCCTCGAGGATCTCGACAGCGCGGGTCTCGGCGCCCTCGCCCTCGGCGACCACGGTCAGGTCGTCCTTGCCGGAGGCGACCCCGGGGCGGCGGCCGTAGACGGCGAGCCAGCCGGGCTTCACCAGCACGCGGCCCTCGGTCTTGAAGGTGTCGGTGACCCCGCTGTGGGCGATGCGGGTCAGTCGGGTGGTCTGCTCGAACTCGGCGTTGGGGAAGAAGGCCGCGATGAAGCGCTTCACGATCATGTCGTAGAGCTTCTCCTCGGCGTCGCTCAGCTTGACCACGCGGCCGGTCGGGATGATGGCGAAGTGGTCGCTGACCTTGGCCGAGTTGAACACCCGCTTGAGCTTGGCGAGTCGCGGGGCGGCATCACTGCCGTCGAGCACCTGGCGGGCGAAGCCGGCGCAGGGCAGGTCGGACTTGGCGATGTCCCGCATCGTCTCGCGGACGGTGTCGAGGTAGTCCTCGGGCAGGTAGCGCGAGTCCGTCCGCGGGTAGGTGACCATCTTGTGCTTCTCGTAGAGCGCCTGGGCGATCGACAAGGTGCCCTTGGCCGAAAACGGGGCCTCGCGCTGGAGGGTGGTCAGGTCGTAGAGCTGCGGCGCGATCTGGGTCGACGGCCGTTTCTTCTCCTCGATCGTCGCCGGCTTGCCCTCGCAGCGCTCGCGGATCGCCTCGGCGAGCGAGCGGTCCCAGATCCGCTCGGCGCGGCCGTGCGGCTTGGCGGGGTCCTTCTTCCACGCCTCGTCGACCCAGCGGCCGAGGTAGTCGCCGGCGGCGACGCCGAAGGTGCCGTGGACCTCGAAGTAGTCCTCCGGCACGAAGGCGCGGATCTCGGCCTCGCGCTTGGCCAGGATGGCGAGCGTCGGGGTCTGCACGCGGCCGGCGGAGGTGATGTTGAAGCCGCCGTGGCGCGAGCGGAAGCAGGTCAGCGCTCGGGTCGCGTTGAGCCCGACCAGCCAGTCCGACTCCGAGCGGCAACGCGCCGCGTCGGCGAGGTCGTGCATCTCCTCGTCGCTGCGCAGCTGGTTCCAGGCGTCGAGGATCGCGCCCTGGGTCATCGACTGCATCCACAGTCGCTCGACCGGCTTGTCGACCGACCCGATGTCCATGATGTAGCGGAAGATCAACTCGCCCTCGCGACCGGCGTCGCAGGCGTTGACGATGCGGTCGACGTCCTTGCGCCGGGCCAGCTTGAGGACCTGCTTGAGGCGCGCGGAGGAGGTCTCGATCGGGTCGAGGTGGAAGGTGTCGGGGATCGCTGGGAGGACGTCGAACTTCCACGGCAGCTTCTTGCCGTTCGGGCCGACGGGCATGCGCAGCTCGACGAGGTGGCCGACGGCGGAGGTGATGATGGCGGCGTCGTTCTCAAAATACACGTCCCGCCCCTTCCCGGTCTTTTCGAACTTGCCGAGCGGCTTGGCGAGCGCGCGGCTGAGGTCGGTCATGACGCTGGGTTTCTCGGCGATGATCAGTGTTTTTCCCATGATAAAAAGGCTCCGGACAGGGTGGCGCGGGGAGGGACTAGGCTTGCCCGACGGGATTTTGCAAGCCGATTGGTGGAGGACCCGAACGCGGGGAATCCCGCTTTGTCAAAAAAACAGCCGCCCCCGGACAGGGAGCGGCTGCGAGCAACAATCTGAAATCCAACGACTTCAGAAGAATGTTCGGAAGGCAATGAGGTAGGTCCAAGTGTCGACATCGCCGATCGGCGTATGGGTCGGCTTTCCGCGCAAGTACGCCACGCCGCCAGGCAAGATCGCTTCCAGAGCGCCAGCCTCGATCAGTTCGGCCGGCGACCGGTACCCGAAGGCATAGGCGAATGCGCTATTGACGGCGGTGAGG
>JAUIJB010000080.1 GCA_030430455.1 Verrucomicrobiia bacterium
GCCCGGCTCGGCGCTGGTGCTCGAGCGCCACGGCCTGGCGCGGGTGTTCTCGGTCCCGGCCGACAGCGACACGCTGAAATCGGACCTGCTGTCCTCCTACCGGGTCCACCAGGGCGTCTGCCACAACCCCGCCAAGGACCGGCGCACGACCGAGGGGGTCTTCCACGTCGTCGAGGACGGGCTGCCGATCCCCGCCGACAAGAAGGGCGTGCCGCGCGCGGCCTTCGCCCGCCTGCTCAAGGCCGCGCTCAACCCGCCGGCGGAATTCCTGCGCCTGCCGTACACCTCGACCCGGCCGGAGGGCGAGCGGGCCGACACCTTCGTCAGCCTGCTGCTGCGGCCGGTGGTCTGCCCCGAGGTCCCCGGCGTGGTGCCGCGGCGGACGATGGAGATCCGCTTCTTCGCCCCCGGCACCCTGGTCAGCAACCTCGACTTCGTCGAAAGCATCTTCGGCAACGCCGGCGACCCGTCGCTGCCCGAGAACGACGCCCGCCTCGATGCCGGCGGCTGGACCGGCCACAGCGGCTGCGTGATCCTCGCCCCGCACCTGACCACCCTGAGGAAGAAGGACCTCGGCCTGCCCCACGTCTCGGCCGCCACCCCGCGCCAGGTGGCCGACGGGATGTGCTGGGAGGACGAGGACGAGCTCTACAACGGCGGCGGCGCCTTCAAGGTGGCCTGCCGCGACGCCTCGGGCTGCTGCGTCACGCTCATCGCGGACAGCTACTACGGTTACTGCAAGAAGGAGGTGAAGACGCAGATCGGCTTCTCGGCGAACCTCTTCGGGCTGTGCGAGGAGGAGCACGCCGGCGGCGCGCTGGCCTTCCCGTCCTTCGACCACGGCGAGGACTTCTCGGTCGCCCAGCTCGGCTCGCGGGGCGGCGACCAGACCTGGGCCGACGTGGTCCGCAGCCTGGGCGACCGCATGGAGCTGCAGCCCGGCGGCTACGGCATCGACAAGGCCTGGCCGGACATCGTCTACCTGCCCGAGACCGCGCGCATCGACCTGCGCGCGCAGCGGATCACCTGGACCGGCGACGACGGCGCCCCGGCCGAGCGCAAGCTGCTCTCCGGCGAGACCTACGTCATGCCCTCCGGCTACAAGGTCGAGATGCGCCAGAGCATCAAGGGCCAGCGCTGGCGCCTGATCGGGACGATGGCCGAGGGAACCTTCTGCCACAAGCCCTGCACGGTCTCCGGCGGCGGCAAGTCGGAGATCTCGAAGTCGCTGGTCGACGCCATGCTCACCGGCCCGGTGACGATCTCGAACTTCCAGGCGGCGCTGCGCCAGGTGCAGGAGATCCTCGAGATGGGGACGGAGTTCTACACCGCCCGCTTCCGCAACCCGCGCCAGCCGCAGCTGCCCAGCCGGCCGATCCTCGACCCGGACCGGAGCTTCGGCTCGGTGGTGCGGATGATGACCCCGAGCGTGCTGTTCACCGACGCCTACAACGAGTGGCTCGAGAGCATCCCGCGCGATGTCCGCGGCATGGTGCTGGTGGTCAAGCGCCGCTACAAGCCGGACTGGGGCGACGACTGGGCCTCGCGCTTCAGCGTCGACATCATCGACGGCCAGCCGGGGATCGAGCTGAAGTTCCGCAACCAGCTGCTGATCACCCGCTACCTGCGGGTCGGCTTCAGCGAGGATGGCGCCTGGCGCACCTTCGGCCTGCGCAAGGACTTCGCCTCGTCGGTCAAGCTGCAGCGCGAGGACGACATCACCGCCTCGGTGGTGGTGCCGGCCGGCTTGCTCGACGGGCTGCACCCGGACCTCGACGCGCCGGCCTACAAGTTCGCCCTGAACTGCGAGTTCCGCCTGTTCCAGCGGCCCGACGACGCGGTCATCCGCGGCTACGACCGGGCGACGGAGGCCGACTTCGCGCGCCGCGGGATGTTCTTCTCCAACTACGAGCCGCTGCCCCGCGAGATGGCCCGCGAGATGGTCGACGACGCGATCCGCTTCGGCCAGTTCACCGAGCCGGCGCAGCGGATGATCCGCGAGGTGGCCGCGTCGGACTCGCCCGACTGGTTCATCTGCACGGCGAACCCACGCATCGTCGACGGCAAGCCGACCAAGAACCCGCGCTACCTGCAGAACCGCCCGGACCTGGACAACCCGCGCGGCGAGCACCTCGCCGAGGTGGGTGCCCGCCTGTTCCGCCGGCTCGATCCGGCCAAGCCGGTGCTCAACCCGGTGCACGCGGTGCTTCCCGGGCGGCGCAACAACCCGGCGGACCCGGCGGCGGGCATCCGTCCGCTGGCGGTCTTCGGCCCGATCCACTACCAGGAGCTTCCCGAGCTCTTCATGGACTTCACCGCGAGCCTGACCGGCAAGTCGCCTTCGACCACCGGGGCGGGCTCGGAGGGCGCCCTGACCAAGGGGCCGTTCAACTGCCTGCTGCCGATCCACGACCTCAACAACGCGCTGATCTCGATGCTGCTCACCGGGGCCGGCGCCTTCTGCAGCGCGGCGGGGCACATCGGCCGGCGCTACCGGGTCGACCACGACATCAGCCTGGTCGTTCCCGAGGTGTGGAGCCGCATGCACCTGCACGAGCGCGACCCGCAGTGGCTCGCCGCGGAGGGCTGCCTCGAGGAGGTCAAGGACTTCGATCACGACGGCCGGAGGATCCCCGGAAGCCGCCTCGGCTGGCGGATCACCCGCGAGTTCGTGCAGCGCTTCTTCGGCCGTGTCTTCAGTCATCCGGCCACCGTCTTCCCGACCGACATGCTGCGGCCCGAGCTGCAGAACCTCGACGAGTTCGTCGACGGCATCGAGCACATCGCCGAGGCCCACCAGCGGGTCGCCGCCGGCTACTTCGAGGACGGCTCGATCGACCTGGCGATCCCGCCCTTGAAGGCCCTGCTGACCATCATGGCCAGGGGCGAATGGGAGGGCAGGGATGCCCGCGATCCGGTGGTGCGGGCGATGTTCTCGCGCGACGAGATGCTCGCGAGCGACTGGTATGCCGAGCGGCTCGAGGCCAAGCTGCGCTTCGACCGCAACCTGTGGAAGCGCCACGTCGCCGACCTGTCGGACTACCTCGAGCGGCGCTCGCGGCTGCAGGCGGTCGAGCGCGAGGAGGTGGCGAGGAAGCTGAGCGTCGCCGAGGCCGAGCTCTGCCAGCTCGAGGCCGCCGACTCGGCGCAGCGCTACCGGGGCACCCTCGGACTCGACCCGAACTTGCTGGGGTGAGGGGAGAGACCGTGAGCGGTGGCGGGCCAGTCGGGAAGAGCGGTGGTGAGGCAGGCTTTCAGCCTGTGGCTGGATTGGCGGGCGATTCCCTGGGGCGCTGCCCCAGGCGACGCTGCGCGAAGGCCTTCAGCCTTCGTTCAAGGGAGGGCATTCAAGGCGGAGGGGAGGGCTCCAGGGCGGAGTGGGCTCCGGGGTGGAGTCGGCTCCAAGGCAGTGTGGGGTTTCAGCCCTCCATCATCGCCTGGAAGCGGCGCTCGAGTTCCTCGGGGGAGATTTCCTCGATCTGCTGCCGCAGGTTCCAGCGGTAACCGAAGGGGTCGAGGACGATGGCGGTGCGCCAGCCCCAGGCTTGGTCGGCCGGCTCGGAGAGGGTCGTGGCGCCGGCCTCGACGGCCCGGGCATGGGCGGCGTCGCAGTCGGCCACGTTGGTGCCGAGCAGGCAGCTGGCGACCTCCCCCCCGGCCATCGCCTTGGCACCCCAGTCGGGATAGGCCTCGGACAGGTAGATGACCTGGTTGCCGAGCTGGAACTCGGCGTGGGCGATGCCGCCGCCCATCGCCTCGGGCAGGGCCAGGCGGTAGAGCTCCGCGGCACCGAAGGCGCGGGTGTAGAAATCCAGCGCCGCCTTGCCGTCCTTCACCGTCAACGAGATCGCGAAGTCGCCGGGTTTGCCTTCCATGAACGCATCGTCCCGCAGGAGGGCCGCGGCGGTCAAGCGGTCACGCGGTGTCGATCCCGTCAGCGGTCCAGCTCCTCGTGCGCCTCGAGCTTGAGCAGGGCGAGCATGCCCTGGCGGCCGGCGCTCGCCTTGAGCAGCCGGCGGGTCGCCATGGCGGTGGCACCCTCGCGGCCGATCAGGGTCTTGAGGTCCTTCTGCAGCACCACCACCCGGAAGCGCAGCACGCCGGGCATGATCTCCTTGCTGTGGATCTCGGCCTGTTCGGGTGCGTCGATCAGGCTGAGGATGACGAACTGGAGGTAGTGCTCGATCCTCTCGGTCAGCGCCTTGATCTCCTTGCGGTCGGGCAGCTTGCGGTCGCGGGCGCCGGGATCGTGGCGGAAGTCCCACTCCATCACCTTGTGGTGAGCGGCGCGGCGGACCAGCTCCGCAAGGTCGATCTCGCGGTTGGCAAGACGGTTGATGGCCGGCATCGACGACTCGAGGTCGAGATCGAGCACCTTGCGGTTGCCCAGCTTGCGCAGGCTCTCGGCGATCTCCAGTTCACCGAGCTCGGTGTTGAGCAGTTCCATCAGGTCCCACTCGGTGACCTCGATGTCACCCAGCTTGCGCAGCGAGCGGGTGAAGTCCGATAGGGTGGTCGACATGGGACGGGTGGGTGGTCGGCAGGGGACGGGTGGGTGGTCGGCAGGGGACGGGTGGGTGGTCGGCAGGGGACGGGTGGGTGGTCGGCAGGGGACGGGTGGGTGGTCGGCAGGGGACGGAACTTCCTTTGGAAGGCCGTGAATTCAGCGAAATTTGACAAATTTCGGGCTGCTTGGCAAGGCGTGGCTCGGCTTCGGGAGGCCGGCCGGCCCCGTGGATCGGGGCTCCAACCGGGCCCGGGTTTGGGCTAGCCTCTCTGACCCGATTCGAACCTGCTCCCATGCCCGCCCGTTTTCCAATGTCCCTGGTCGTTTTCACCGCGGCCTATTTCGTTCTCGCCTGCATCACGGCGCTCGCCCTCGGCAACCGCGAGTTCGTCTTCTACATCGTCGTGATGGCGCTGCTGATCGGGGTCATCACCCGGGTCCACCGCCGCAGTCACCTGGGTGGCCCGCTGTTGTGGTGCCTGTCGCTGTGGGGGCTGCTGCACATGGCCGGCGGCCTGGTGCCGATCCCGCCGGACTGGCCGCGTGAGGGGCCCCATGCCGTGCTCTACTCGCTCTGGCTGGTCTCCGGTTGGCTGAAGTACGACCAGCTCGTCCACGCCTACGGCTTTGCGGTGACCACCTGGCTGTGCTGGGAGGCGCTGCGCAACGGGGTGTTCCTCCGCTACGGCATCGAGCTGGCGCCGGCGACGGGCGTCCTGGTCTTGTGCGCCGCGGCCGGCATGGGCTTCGGGGCGCTCAACGAGGTGGTCGAGTTCGTCGCCACCCTGCTGCTCGAGGAGACCAACGTCGGCGGCTACGCCAACACCGGCTGGGACCTGATCGGCAATGCCGTCGGCGCCGTCGCTGCCGCCGTCGTGATCCGCCGGCACGGCGGCACGCTGCCCGACTTCACGGGCGGGTCCGGTGTCCCGGCACGCTGGGATTCCCCGTGACCTAGCCCATCGCCGCGCGGGTGCGGGCGACCAGCGGGCTGTCGTCGAGCGTCGACCCCTTGAGCCAGAACACGCTCGCGGCGAGGAAGCGGTCGCGGATTCCCGGCGAGACGTGGCCGTGGTCTTCCAGCACGGCGCTACTAAACTTGTAGTCGTGCGAGTCGCGCCCTTTCAGGTAGATCAGACGCTGGGCCGCGGCGATGAATGACCGCGGGTCGCCGCCGCCCTGCAGGTAGCCCAGCGTCCTGCGGGCCGCGGCCATCCGGTCGGACTCGAGGTCGGCAAACACGTCGCCGACCGGGTTTTCGCCGGCTTCCAGGGGCTCGAGCTCGTCGATCCGCACGCCGTCCGTCGCGTCGTCGCGGAACATCGTCAGGAAGGCCACGTTCTGCAGCAGCAGGAACTTGCGGGTGTCCTCGATCCCGCAGTGGTCGAAGGCGTAGCGCAGGGCGTTGGTGGTGGTGCAGGCGTGGAGGCTGAGGATCCCGGGGCGGCGCATCATCAATTCCGCGGCGTGCGCGAAGCAGGCGTCCCAGATCGACTGCGGCGAGGCGCCGGCATTGACCAGCGCCACCGCCATCGCCGGCGCCTGGTCCCAGTCGGCGCTGCGCAGGCCGACGAGCATCGCCCGGGTCGCCAGCGGGTCGAGCTTGCCGCCGTTCCAGCCCGGTTTGAGTTCATTCAGGCGCTTGAGGTTCCTGCGCCCCGGCAAGTCGGCGCGCGCCTCGCGCCCGGCCGGGTTGCCGCCGCGGTGCATCAACAGCGCGTAGGCCAGCGAGCGCAGCACCGGCTCGGCGTGCTGCCAGCCGATCGTCTGCAGCGTCCGCCAGCTGTTGGCCACGAAGATCGCCTTGTGGCCGATGTCGCGGTAGTCGCGGGCACCGTAGCGGCACATCAGGTCGAAGATCTGCTGCGCCCCGGCCGTCCGGGCCAGCGCGGCGATGGAGACATCGGCGCGCGCCTCGTCCCATCCATCCATCGCCTCGCGAAATGCGGTCGCTGCCTTCCGGGCCGGGGGCAGCGCCTTCTCGTCGACGGCGGGCATCGTCCAGTCGCCCTCGCGCCGGTCGGTGGCCTGGGACGACTTGAACTGGTCGAGCGCCCAGAACAGCGGCAGCCAGCGGTCCTCGTCGGGCGCGTTGAGGCTGGCGAGGTGCGCCGAGTTCACCACCAGCACCGCGTGGAACTTGAAGCCGACGGGGCGCGGCTGGATGTTGCGCACCCCGGCGAGCATGACCGCGGCGAGCAGCTCGCGGTAGGTCGTGCCGGCCTGGATCCGCTGCGCGACCTCCTCAAGCAGTCGCTCGCGCGAGGTCTCCTCGAGCAGTCTCACCAGCGGCTCGATCTCCGGGCGGAAGTTGACGAAGCCCTTGCCGGGCTGCAGGTCCTCCGCCGACAGCCGCGGCAGCGAGCCGAGAAACCCGAGGCTCCCCGCTCCCACCGCGGCACCGATGCCGGTGCGCAGGAAGTCTCGCCGCTCATACCTCTTCATCCTGCTATACAGTGCCGGGCCCCGGCACAAATGCAAACGGCCTTGGGCGGGCCGCGAAATCCCGCCGACCCCATCCATCCCGGCCCTCGCACGGGCGCAGGGCCCGCCGTCACTCCGGCGGAAAGTCGAAGTTGAACTCGAAGAGCTCGACGAGCTTCTTGCAGAAGGCCTCCTCGCCCGGTCCATCCACCTGGATCGTCACCTCCGACCCCTTGCCGAGGGCGAGCATGATCAGCTCCATCGCACCGCGAAGGTCGCACTCCCCGTATTCGCCGGTCACCCTCAGGCTTCCCTCGAACTCCCTCGCCTTGAGGACGATGTCCGCCGCGGGACGGCAGTGGATTCCCTGTTCGTTGCGAACCGTGGCAGTGGCTTCCGTCATGAATGGGGCGAAGTCTATCCGAACTCGCCCGATGCCAGAAGCGCGGAGCGATGAATCGTTCCGGCATCACCGGCTTGGGTCCATTCACTCGGCTGCCCGGCGGGCCTCGCCGGTCATCGGCACGAAGCGCACGGGCAGCACGGAGCGTTTCTCAAGCACCCCGCCGACCTTGTGCATCAGGACGAGCTGCTGGTTGCCGGAAGCGCCGACCGGGATGACCATGCGGCCGCCCTCCCGGAGCTGGTCGACGAGCGGATCGGGCACCGCTTCCGGGGCGCAGGTGACGATGATGGCATCGAAGGGTGCGGCCTCCGGCCATCCCCGGTAGCCGTCGCCGGCACGCAGGTGGATGTTGTCGTAGCCGAGCCGCGCGAGGTCGGCGGCGGCGCGCTCGGCGAGGGGCTCGACGATCTCGATCGAGTAAACCTCCGCTACCAGCTCGGCCAGCACGGCGGCCTGGTATCCCGAACCCGTGCCGATCTCGAGGACGCGATCCCGCGGGCGCGGTTCCAGTTTTTCGGTCATGAAGGCGACGACGTAAGGCTGCGAGATCGTCTGCCCGTGGCCGATCGGCAGTGGTCGGTCCTCGTAGGCGTGCTTGCGCAGGTCCGCGGGCACCAACTCGTGGCGCGGCACCCGGCGCATCGCGTCCAGCACGCGCGAGTCGCGGATGCGGTCCCGGCCCGCGGCCAGTCGCGTGTCCACCAGTTGCTGCCGCTTGGCGGAAAACGGATCCTCCTCCACCCCCTCGGAGCCCGCCTCCGGGCCACGACCGCAGCCCAGGAGCCCCAGGCAGGTCAGGCCCAGAATCTTCCTCTTCATCGCGTCACCCTACAGCAAAACGCGCTGAAGCGCGATGTCAGCGTGATCCGGAAGGGGCCGGCCCCTCGATCTGGCGAACCCGGTAGAAGCCGCGCGGATGGGGTGGATCCGGGTCGGTCCAGGACATCTCCGGGGTTTCGGCGCGGATGGGATCGGTGATCGATTCCCACTCGCGGACGCCGTCACTTCGCTCGACCGAATACCAGAGTCCGGGCGCGGTCTCCCAGTGCAGGGTTCCCGGGGGTGCGCCGGCAGGCACTTGCCTGAGCAGCGGGGGCTGGTCGAGGATCTCGCCGCTCCAGTAGCGCCTCGCCTCGCTCCATGCCTGCCTGCCGCAGGTCGACCCGATCGTCCGGCCCGGGAGGTCGTCGACCTCGGGGTGGATGCCACCCCAACGCCGCGAGATGCCGGCCTCGTCGGCGGCATCGAAGTACGTCGCCCACTGGAGTTCCACGGTGGCCGAGGGCCCGGCCTCGAACTCGAGGAAGTCGCCGGCCACGGCAGTGAAGCCGCCCAGGCCACCGGGAAAGAACTCGCTTCCGGTCATCGCCGCGAGCACCTCCGCCGCGGCGCGGCTGAAGGCGCTGTGGCCGGAGATGAAGCCGGGAAAGGCCGGCGAGACGAAGGTGCGGTTCTGGTACGGGAACCAGTCGACGCCGCGGATCCAGCGCGGCAGGCTCCGCTGCACCGTCGGGTCCGCCGGGCGCCCCGGCCAGGTGAACACGACGACGTCGCCCGCCGCGAAGCCACTGCCTGCGTGGACGCCACCGGCCTCGAGCGAGGCCGCGGTCACGACGTCGACCAGGCCCGGCACCAGCGGCAGGCCCTCGGGGTGGAATCCCGGCAGGGCGGGATCGCTGGACTGGCCCTGCAGTGCCATGAAGCGGATCATCGTGATCGGCCGCGGCGACTCATGGTGGATCTTCAAGGACCAGGCGGCGCAGGCGGCATCGTGGGTCGCGCCGGCAAGCGCGAAGTAGAGTTTCACGTCCCACTCCAGGTCGTCGACCGGTGGCCCGGCGTCGCCGATCCGCTTGCTGGCGAGGGCGTCGCTCACGGCGTTGGCGATCGAGTGCCAGTGACCCGGCGGGGTTTCCGAGTCTGGGCCGTCGGCCCAGTATTCGGCCAGCACCCGGCCGTAGTCGCCGCGCGGCACCCGGACGGGTTCATAGGCCAGCCCGGTGACCGGGTTGAGCGCATGCCCGCTGCCCGCATCGCTTCCCAGCGGATGGTTCCCGCGACTCGCGGGGGAGATGTCGATGAGTTCCATGTCGCCGAGCTGGCGGCTCTTCTCGAGGACCTCGAGGGCCTGCGCACGGTAGGCATCCGGATCCGCCGACGCGCCGCGCAGCCGTGGCGGCGGGTCCGCTTCGAACCATGGTGCCCCTGGGTCGTTGCGGCTGAGCGCGAAGGGCCAGGTGCCTGACCAAGTGATGCCGATGAAGGGCTGGACAAAGATGGGGCCGACCCCGTTCTGGGCGAATCCCTCGTCAAAGGTCAGCGGGTGCCAGCGGTCGGGGTCGGCGTCGGCCGGGTAGCCGCCAAGCGGAACGCCGTTGTCGAGGACCGGGAATTCGGGTTGCGGGTTGGTGTAGGCGGGGTCGGTGTAGCCGCCGCCCTCGTTCGAGCCATCATTCATGCCCCACGCGAGGACCGATGCCGCGATGCGGTTCCCCAGCGCCGCTGGAGTTGCTCCGCCCGTTGCGACAACCGCCGGGTCGTGCCCCAGCAGCGCCATCCGCGCGTCGAGGGCGGCGAGGGTTTCGCTGGCATTGGCGGAAATCGAGTAGCGCTGCGTGAGGATCCGGTAGGCGGCGTAGCTGATGGCTTCGGCGCGCGCCGACTCGAGGTCGGACGGGTCGGCCGTGGCGCGCTCGTGGTGGATGTAGCCGACCGCCAGGTCGTCGTAGGCGGCCCACGCATCGTACATGCCCACGGCGACATGGAACAGGTTGCGGGCGTGAACCGGCGGGTGGGGGACATCGATGCGGATCGCCGCCAGGTTCTCCTCATTCCACTGGCGGGCCACCGAGGGTTCGGCCGCGAGTGGAGTCCCGTGCATCGCCGCCGCCAAGCCGAGAAGGGGGCAGGCGAAGGCCATGGTTGGAGGATTTGGGCCCTTTTCTCTCATCCATCCGGGGGGTTCCTGCGTATCCTTCCATGGTTATACGCATGATTCCATGAAACGGATGCTCTTTCTCCTCCTCCCTGCGCTGGTTCCCGGATCGGCTCTCGCCCAGCTAGTGATCTCCGAGATCGACCTCGCCGCCAACCAGGTCGAGCTGGTCAACAGCGGCGAGACAAGCGTGAACATCAGTGGCTATTTCTGGTGCAACCGGCTGAGTGGCAGCCCCTTTTACCCGGCGGTGAGTGCCGCGACGATCGATGCCGGCAACTCGGAGACGAGCACGCTTGAGATCGGCCCCGGAGAATGGGTGACCTTCACCCTCGGGGAGAGCTTCATCACCGATGCCTCGGGTGAGCTCGGGCTCTACACGACCAACAGCTTCGGCAGTTCCACTGCGATCGTGGACTACGTCGGCTGGGGCGCGGACGGCGTGCGCGACTCGGTGGCCTCCAGCGCCGGGATCTGGGCATCCGGGACCTTCGTCGATGTCGCGGCCATCCAGGCAGGCGAAACGATTCAGCTCAAGCAAAGCCTGCCGGGAAACGGCAAGGACGACTACGAGCTCGCGGCTTCCACCATCGGCGTCAACCAGGTCGATCCGCCCGGGCCAGTTGAGGTGACCGTCACCGATCTGAGCCGAAGCGGCTCCAGCTTGATCATCGCCTTCACCGGTCCCGCCGGCATTTCGCCGGACAGCTGGCAGGTCTTTGGCTCGGTCGACCTCGCCGGCTTCGGCGACGACCGCAGCGGTGACACCACGGTGGTCGAGAACCCGGTCGATTCCGGGAGCTACGAGGCGGTCATCGACCTGGCCGACGCCGGCCCGAGTTACTTCGTGCGCATTGTCCTGCCGGAGTGAACCCGGTGGTCGACCGGCGGTTTTCTGGTCGCAGCGGGTGCGCGGGATTCATCCGTTCCCGGGTTCTCCTGCCAAGCCGTCGGGCGGATTCGGGCTTGAGTCCGCCGGGCCCCTGTGCTTTTTCCGGTCCATGCATCGCCTGCTCGCATGGCTCCTGATTCTCGGCGTTCTCGCCGGGTTCGGGACGCGCCTGTTGTCGCAGGCCGGTGCCTTTCACGTCGATGTCGTGGTCGTGGATGATTGTTGTCACGGCCACGGCGACTCTCCTTCGGAGCCCGCCGACGAGGACCACGGAACGGACTGTCCGCCCGGGCCTCATCACCACCATCACCTCGGCAGCTGCTGTGGTGGATTGCTGGCGACGGAGGAACCCGAAGTCTGCCGCCTGGGCGTGGTGCCCGGCTTGCGGACCAACTGGCGTCACCTTGATGAGGCGATGCCCGACGGCCCCGTGCTTGGAATGGACAAGCCGCCCTTGATCTGAGCTTGGCTGCTTGACCCGCGGAGCACCCCTTCGGTGCCGCCGTCATCTTGGTCGTCCGCGATGCCGCGGCCGGTCCCCGCTACCGGAGCGTTCCGGAGCACCCATTCGTCCATTCCCTTGATTCGATGAGATTTCTCTTTCTTGCCCTTGCCCTGAACCTGCCGGCTGCGGCTGGTCCGGCGGTGGTGGTCACGCTCGACAGCGTTGGCCAGCGCGTCCGCAGCCAGAACCCCGACCTCGCCGCCGCGCGCTTGCTCGTCGACGAAGCCGTCGGCCGGATGAAGCAGGCCGGGCGGCTCGAGAACCCCGCACTTGAGAGCGAGTTCGAGCACAACGGCCGCTTCACCGAGAAACGCTTCGAACTCGGCCTCCGCCAGACCTTCCCCGTGACCCACCGGCTGCGGCTCGAGAAGGAGCTCGGCGCCACCGCCGTGAAATCGGCCGGGGCCGAGATCCGCGAGGTCGCGAACCGGCTGGTTGGCGAGGCGCGTGGGGCGCTGGTGAAGGTGCTGGCGCTGCGTGAACGCAAGCGCCTGCTCGAACAGCAGGCCGGAGTTTCGGAGGAGCTGGCCAACTTCATCGACGAGGTGGCCAGCAAGGGCGAGGCCTCGGTCATCGAGGCCGGACAGGCACGGCTGGAAACCTCGCGCTTCTCCACCGAGATCCGCCAGCTAACCGCCGATGAACGCCGCTTGACGGGGCAGTTGAAACGGCTGCTCGGCATGGCGCCGGGCGAGACCCTGCACGTCTCGGGACGGCTGCCGGGCCTGGGAGTTCCGCAGGGGGCCGATGCCGGCGGACGTCCCGCCCTCGAGCGCGCCCGCCTGGCCGTGGTCGCCGCCGAACAGCAGGCGGAGATCGAGCGCACCCGGCGCTACGGCGACATGACGGCCGGGTTCTTCGCCGGAGCCGAGCGGGTGGTCGACGTCCCCGAGGCGGCCGGGAAGGAGGCGATCGTCGGCCTGCGGGTGAGCATCCCTCTGCCCTTCTGGGACAACAACGAGGGCAACATCGAGGCAGCCGAGGCGAAGGCGAAGCGACGTCGCAAGGAGGTGCTGGCGCTGCGTCGGAACATCCTCCTCGAGGCCGAGGCCGCGCGCGCCGAGATGCTCGAGTGGGCGAAGCTCGCCGGCGAGATCGAGGACCAACTGCTGCCCCAGGCGGACGCGCAGACCGACCTCTCCGAGCAGGCCTGGCGCGATGGCCAGAGCGACCTGCTCACCGTCTTCCGCGCCCGCGAGCAACGACTCGAGCTGGCCGCGGCCCGGCTCGACGCGCTGCGCCAGTTCCAGCTCGCCCGCGTCCGCTACGACACCGCCCTGGGCAACCCTTGACACCCTTCCGACGATGAAACGAATTCTGGTCTCCATGGCCCTCTCGGCCGTTTCCCCCATGCCCGCCCCCGCTGCCGAGGACGCCCTCGACCCGGAGCGGATCGCCAACACCGTGATCCTGGACGAAGCCGGGGTGAGGAACCTGCGGATCGAGACCGTGATGGTCGAGGAGCGCGACTTCGAGCGAACGATCTTCGCCGTCGGTCGGGTCGAGGAGATTCCCGGCAACCAGTTCTCGGTCTCCTCCCGCATCTCCGGCCGCGCCGTCGAGGTGAATGCCTTCGTTGGTGACACCGTGAGCGAGGGCGAAGTGCTGGTGCGCGTCGAGAGCCGCCAGCCGGGCAACCCGCCGCCGACGATCGCGCTCAAGGCTCCGCACGACGGCCTGGTCACCGGCACCCACGTGCTCCAGGGCCAGCCGGTCCAGCCCGACAACGACCTGCTCGACATCGCCGACCGCTCGGAGATGTGGGTGGTCGCGCGGATCCCCGAGCAAATGGCCGCCGGCATCGGCGTCGGCACCCGGGCGCGGATCCGCTTTCCCGCGCTCGAGGGCGACCCCGTCGTGGCCGAGCTCGAGCGCTTCGGCGTGCGCGCCGACCGCGAGGCCGGGGCCATCGAGGGGGTGTTCGTGGTGCCGAACCCCGCGGGACGGCTGCTGCCGGGCATGCGCGCCGAGTTCGAGATCGTCGTGGAGACCCGCCCCAAAGTCATGGCCGTGCCGGAGCAGGCGATCCAGGGAGACCCCGCCTCGCGGGTGGTCTACGTGAAGGACTTCGAGCTGCCCAACGCCTTCGTCCGGGTTCCCGTGGTCCTCGGTGAGCGGGGCGGTGGTCGCGTCGAGGTGCAGTCCGGCTTGTTCCCCGGCGACGAGGTCGTGACCCGCGGCTCCTATTCGCTCGGCTTCGTCGGTGCCGACAGCGGGATGTCGCTGAAGGAGGCCCTCGATGCCGCCCACGGCCACGAGCACAACGAGGACGGCTCCGAGATGACGCCCGCGCAGCAGGCGGCGGAGGAAGACCACGCGCACGAGGGGCACGAAGGGCATGATGGTGGAGGGGCGCCACGGTGGCTGATCCCCTACGCGGTGGTGAGCACGCTGCTGCTCCTGCTGCTCGCCCAGCTGTGGTGGAACGCGAAGCGAAAGGCCGGCCATGCTTGACCGCCTGATCCGGTTTTCCCTCAGGCAGCGCGGCCTGGTCCTGACCGGGGCGCTGGTGGTGCTGGCCCTCGGGGTCGTGAAGACCCTCGAGACGCCGGTGGACGTGCTGCCGGACCTCACCAAGCCGACCGTCACGCTGCTCACCGAGGCGCCGGGGTACTCGCCGGAGGAGGTCGAGACCTTGATCTCGATCCCGCTCGAGAACTCCCTGATGGGGGTCACCGGCGTCGACCGGATCCGCACCACCAACGACATCGGCCTGTCGCTGATCTTCGTCGAGTTCGACTGGGGAACCGACATCCAGCTGGCGCGCGACTACGTGCAGGAGCGACTGCTGGGCGCCAACCAGACGCTTCCGGAGGGCATCACGCCCTACATGACCCCGGTGACCTCGCTGATGGGCGACATCATGCTCGTCGGCCTGCGCGACCCGACCGGCGCCACGCCGCCGCGCGACCTGCGCGAGCTCGCCGACTGGGTCGTGGCGCGCCGCCTCCAGTCGATCCCCGGCATCGCCGAGGTGCTGCCGATGGGGGGCGGGGTGAAGCAGGTCCAGGTCCAGCCCGACCCCGAGCGGATGCTGCTCCACCAGGTCACCTTCGGGCAGCTGCGCGAGGCCGCCTCCGAGGCGGTGAAGAACACCACCGGCGGCTTCCTCACCGAGCGGCCCGAGGAGGTGATGGTGCGCAACCTGGCGATGACCACCGACCCGGAGGTCATTGCCGCGACGGTGGTGGCCTACCGCAACGACCGCCCGATCCACCTGCGCGACGTCGCCGACGTGAGGTGGGAGGTCGCCCCGATGCGCGGCGAGGCCGGCTTCGCCGTGGCCGGGAGGGAGGCCGGTGGCGACGGCAAGCTCGGCAGCCGCGGGGTGATTCTCAGCGTCCGCAAGGCGCCGGGCTTCGACACCATCGCGCTGACCGCCGAGGTCGAGAAGGCGCTCGAGGAACTCCGCAGGACCCTGCCGGAGGGTGCCGAGCTGGTCTCGCTCTACCGCCAGCAGGAGTTCATCGACCTGTCCATCGACAACCTGGTCGAGGCGCTCCGCGACGGCGCGATCATGGTCGCCCTGGTGCTGTTCCTGTTCCTCCTCAACGTCCGCATCACCGCCATCACCCTGACGGCGATCCCGCTGTCGCTCGGGCTCACCATCCTGGTCTTCGAGCTCTTCGGCCTGAACGTCAACTCGATGACTCTCGGCGGCCTGGCGGTTGCGGTGGGGATGGTGGTCGACGATGCCATCGTCGACGTCGAGAACGTCTTCCGCCGGCTGCGGGAGAACGCCGCCAGCGAGAACCCGCTGCCCAGGCTGGAGGTGATCGCGCGGGCCTCGAGCGAGGTTCGCTCGTCGATCCTCTACGCCACGGTGCTCATCATCCTGGTCTTCCTGCCGCTGATGGCGCTCACCGGCCTGGAGGGTCGCCTGTTCACGCCGATCGCCATCGCGACGATCGTCAGCATGGCGGCATCGTTCGTGGTTTCGCTCAGCGTGATCCCCGTGCTCAGCTCGTTCCTCCTGAAGCCGAAGCCGGGCAAGTCGCCGCGTGACTTCGTGGTCGTGCGCTGGCTCAAGGCCGGGTTCCGCGCGACCTGGATGCGCTTCGCCCTGTCCCAGCCGCTGCTGGTGGTCGGCATCACGGCCGGGCTGCTCGCCCTGGCCTGGGTGACCCATGCCGGGATGGGCCGGAACTTCCTTCCGCCGCTGCGCGAGCCGACCGCCCTGGTCGCCACCACCCTCGACCCGGGCACCTCGCTGAAGATGACCTCGGAGCTGTCGGACGTGGCCGTCGAGCGCCTCGTGCGGATCGACGGCGTCGAGACCGTCGCCTTCCGGGCCGGCCGCGCCGAGCGAGGCGATCACGTGGTGCCGGTCTCGACGGTCGAGATCGACGTCGAGTTCGACCCGGCCTCGGAGCGCGACCGGGCCGAGATCATCGGGGAGATCCGCGAGACGATGAAGACCATCCCCGGCACCTTCAGCGCGATGAGCGGGCCGCTGGCCGACCGCGTGGGCCACATGCTCAGCGGGGTGTCCGCGAAGGTGGCGGTGAAGGTCTTCGGCCCCGACCTCGACGAGTTGCGCCGGCTCGGGCGCGAGGTCGCGGACATCGCGCGGACCATCCCGGGCCTCGAGGAGGCGCGCCTCGAGCAGCAGGCGGCCGTGCCGCAGCTGCGCATCGAGCCGGACCCCGAACGGGCCGCCGCCTACGCCGTGACGCCGGCGTCGCTGACCTCGGAAATGTCGGCGCTGATGGGGGGCGAGCGGGTTGCCGAGCTCTACGAGGGCGTGCGCGTCTTCGACCTCGTCGTCCGCCTGCCGGAGGAGTGGCGCGAGAACCCGGACCGGCTGCGGACGATCTACGTCGACACCAAGGCCGGCCAGCTCGTGCCCCTCGACACCGTGGCGGACCTGCGCATGGCGAAGGGACCGAACACCATCCAGCGCGAGAACCTGCGGCGCCGCTTCGTCGTCGCGATCAACCCGACGGTGCCCGACCTGGTCGCCGCGGTCGACGAGCTCAAGCGCCGCGTCGCCGCGGAGGTCGACCTGCCGGAGGGCTACACGATTTCCTACGAGGGCGAGTACCTCGCCCAGAAGGAGGCGGCGCGGACGATCGCCGTGACCTCCGCCCTGGTGCTGCTGGTCATGGTCGTCCTGCTGCATTCCTACTTCCGCAGCTTCCGCTTCGTCGGGCTGGTGCTGACGATCCTGCCCGTGTCGCTCATCGGCGGCGTGTTCCTCACCGCGGAGACCCTGGACAACGTCAGCATCGCCACCCTGGTCGGCTTCATCGCTGTCGGCGGCATCGCGGCGCGCAACAACATCATGCTCATCTCCCACTACCTCCACCTGATGAAGCACGAGGGCGAGGGCTTCACCCGCGGGATGGTCGTCCGCGGCACCGAGGAGCGCCTGGTGCCGATCCTGATGACCGCCGTCTCCGCCGGCCTCGCGCTGGTGCCCCTGGTCCTCGCCGCCGACGAGCCGGGCAAGGAGATCCTCAACCCGGTGGCGATCGTCATCGTCGGCGGCCTGGTCAGCTCGACCCTGCTCGGCCTGCTGGTCACCCCGGCCCTGTTCTGGCGCTTCGGCCGGGGCGCGGCGGAGAAATCCATCGCTACCGATGCCCGTGCGAGCGTTTGACATCCTCATTCCCCAACCCGAACCCATGAGCGAAAACATGAAGAACAAACCGATCCTGACCTCCCTCGTCGCCGCTGCGCTGGCATTCACCGGCAATGCCTTCGCGGGGGAAGACCACGAAGACAAGATGGCCGGACCCAACGGCGGGCGTGTCATCACCAGTGTCGAGCCCCACCTCGAGTTCTTCGTCACCGACGATCGCAAGGTGAGGATCACCGCGGTCGACGATGACGGCAAGGCGGTCGAGCTCGGCGAGCAGTCCGTCCGCCTGACGGGCGGCAGCCGCTCGAACCCGACGCGGATGAGTTTCAGCAAGGCGGGCGGCTCGCTGGTCTCCGACAAGGCCTTTCCCGAGGGCAACCATCTCCCGGTGGTCCTCCTGATCAAGGCCGACCCGGAGGCCGCGACGGTGATCGAGAAGTTCAACCTGAACCTCGACGACTGCCCCGGCTGCGCCTACCTCGAGTACGCCTGCACCTGCGACCACGAACACTGAAACACCCGCCGGTCGCAGGGCACGGCTGGCAACCTTCCCGGGACGGATGAAGAAGCGTGCGGCCAAGCCGGCGATCGATGACGGGGCGCTCCTGGCCGTCCTGCAGGAGCGTTTCGAGGCGAACACGGACCGCCACCCGGGTATCGAGTGGGCGGCGGTCCGCGGCCGGCTGGAGGGAAGGCCCGCGAAGCTCGCGGTGCTGCGGGCGATGGAGGAGACCGGCGGCGAGCCGGATGTCGTCGCGCACGATCCGGACTCCGGCGGGTTCGTGTTCGTCGACTGCTCGGCCGAGAGTCCGGCGGGGAGGCGCAGCGTCTGTTATGACCGCGAGGCGCTGGAGTCGCGCAAGGCGCACAAGCCGGCGACCAGTGCGGTCGACCTGGCCGGCTCGCTCGGCATCGAGTTGCTGTCCGAGGAGGAATACCGCCGGCTCCAGACGCTCGGCGAGTTCGATCGCAAGACCTCGAGCTGGGTCCGGACGCCACCGGAGGTCCGCCGGCTCGGCGGCGCGTTGTTCGGCGACCGCCGCTACGGGCGGGTCTTCACCTATCACAACGGGGCGGACTCGTACTTCGCCGCGCGCGGGTTCCGCGGATCGCTCGGGGTTTAGAGCATTTTCCATGGCATGGGTCCCATGCCCCGTCGCAGATTCCCTGGCCGTGCGCCGAGCTTCCTGTTGGGACCGCTGCCATGAACGGGATTGCGATCCCTCCGGGGTTGGCTGTGAGCTGTCTGTCGGCGTCGTGCGTTCATCAACGCAGGGCCGAGGGCCGTCTGTGCGTGGCCGAGGTCAGCTACCCGGATCACATCGACAAGGGCGATCTCCGGATTGAGGGAACGAGCGACCTCCCGCGCGTGGGCGATGCGAGGGACGAGAACACCCTCTGGGTGGCCGACTTTTCGGGCGACCCATTCTGGCGCGAGGAGTGCGGCGATCGAAGGATCCGCCGGGCCGAGATGATGCTGACGCTGAAGGTGACCGGAGGAGCCCACAGCGACGCCCTGCATGTCGGCGGGGTGCTCTTCCGGGACAAGTTCCCCGAGTTCAGGGTTCCACCCGGGAACACGAGCTGGATCGATGAGGACTTCGTGCTTGCGAACGATGACTCGGAGGTTCTTGACGGCCTGATGGCGGCGTTGCGGGAGGGCGAAGGCATCCTGGCCATCCGCTATTCCGCCGACGCGACGATCAGCGAGGCCCGGCTGGAGACAGGGACGGATGGAGCCGTCCGGGAAGGTGACCCGTCCGGGTGAATGGGCCGCGGGTCTCAGGAACCCGCCACCATCGCCGCGCTGCTGGTTGCGGTGACCGCGGCCATGGCGGCCTGCGTGGCTATGATGGCTTTGCCGCCGCCATCTTTTCAAGGCAGGCATCCATCACCGGGTCCCCGAGTGTCCGGGTGTCGAGGACGTTGATCCATTGCCGCTTCGACGGTTCGATCTCGATCCGCTCCTTGAACGCCAGTTCCGCGAGCACGGCGGCTGCCACCGCGTAGTCGATGAAGCTGCAAGCGAAGCTACCCTTGTCGTCGCGGATCGCGAGCAGCGCGAGTTCCTCATGAAGGTGGAGTGGCGGATGAGGTTTCATGACGGTGGGATTGCCTGCTTGAGGAAACCAGGAGGAGCCGGAGGCCGCCACTACGGGTTGAACCGGGTTTTGTACCCGGGAGACGGCGTTGCCAGCCGCAAGGCGGGCGAGGCGGGATCACCGGTTGAGGACGAGGAAGCCCGCATTGAGGTAGCTGGCGTAGCCGACCCACAAGAGGTACGGGACGAGGAGGATGGCGGCCGGGCGATGGAGTTTCCAAAACCCGCCGATCGTCAGGGCGATGGTGACCAGCAGCGCGAGGATGACGGCGAGCGCGAGGCCGAGTTGATGGGCGCCGAAGAAGACCGGGGTCCAAGCGAGGTTGAGGAGGGCCTGGACGGTGAAGCAGGCGAAGCCGCGGCGCTTGTCGGCGCCGCCGGGGGCGCGGTGCCAGAACAAGGCGAGGGAAAGGCCGATGAGGGCGTAGAGGGTCCCCCAGACCGGGCCGAAGACGGCATTGGGCGGGGTGCCCGGCGGTGTTTCGAGCGCCGCGTACCAGTCGCCGATCGAACCGGCGGTGATCCAGCCGCCGAGGCCGCCAAGGACTTCGGCGACGACGACGCAGACGACGATCTTGGTCCACAGGGGCATCAGGCGCATTGTTGCCGGCTGCTCGTCCCGGTCAACCCGGGGGCGGCGGCCACGGGGCCGGCCCGCTGGCGCCCCGGCCGCCGACGGGACGCCGGGGTTCCGATGGTGTCGTGTCATCCGCCCCGACATTCCGCCCGGTCGGGCCGCCGTCCGGTTGGCCGGGAGGTGGCCGGATGGCATACAGGTGGCGTTCGGGTGGGACGATCGATCTGGCAGGCCCGAGCCGAGTCCTTCGGGCGCGGAAAGACTGCTAGGTGACGACTTCCTTCTGAAGTTGTCTCGCGACGTAGAGCCGCTCGGGCTTGGGTGCCAGCTTCAGGCCGCGCATCGTTCGGGCACCCTCGCGGCGGGTGGCCGAGAAATGGCCTCGGCAGGCGGCGAAGGCCTGCTCGACGAACTCGCGGCTGCCGATGACCAGGCCGTCGCTGAAGTAGCGCACGCGACATCGCAGGTAAGTGGCCCGGTCGAGGCGACCGCCTTGCTCGAGGACTTTCAACGCGGTCTCCCGGGGAATGCGGTCCCGGGTGAACGCGGTGCCGGGGCGACCTTTCTCGCGGGCGAGCTGCTCGGCTTGCGCGGCTTCGGTTTCCGGCAGCCCGAAAAGCCAGCAGCGCCATCGCTGGAGACCCTCCCGGTGGGTCTTCGGTCGCTGGTGGTCGGGAAGGCGCCCGCCGTGGGGTGCCAGAGAGTTGAGGAAGGCGACGGCCTGGCGGGCGAGCCGGCCGCCG
>JAUIJB010000081.1 GCA_030430455.1 Verrucomicrobiia bacterium
GGCCCGCTCGATCCCGGCCAATTACACCGACTCCAAGGGCATGGAGGTCGTCCAGTTCATCGGCGCGCTGGCCCAGGGCGCGCAGAGTCAGGAGGTCGCTCTGCAGCGCTTCTTCGTCGGCCGCCTCAAGCTGCGCGAGGCCCGCGAGTCCTTCGGCGTCCACCCCTCCGACGAGGACGTCGCCGCCTTCATCCAGGAGCTCGGCCGCTTCCAGTCCGAGGGCGGCTTCGACCAGGAAACCTACAACCGCTTCGCCAAGCGCGAGATCGGCCACCTCGGCCTGACCGAGGCCGACTTCCAAGAGCTGGTCCGCGACGTGATCGCCTTCAGCGAGCTGCGCGAAATCATCGGCGGAGGCCTTCCGGGCAACCGCGAGCTCGCCGAGGCGCTGGCGGTCGAGAACGCCCAGAAGGTCTCGGTGGTCACCGCCTCGCTGCCGATGGAGTCCTTCAAGGAGTCGATCGAGCCCGACGACGAGGCGCTGCGGACCTACTGGGAGGAACGCAAGGACGCCTACAAGACCGAGAAGCGCATCAAGGTCAGCTACGTCCTCGCCTCGCCGATCTACCCCGAGGAGTTCCAGGAGCCGGCGCCGGACCCCGCCGCCGACGCGGAGAAATCCGACGAGGAAAAGCTCGCCGAGCAGACCGCCAAGGAGGAGCGCGCCGCCGAGCGCCGCAAGATCGACAAGGCGCTGGCCGGGCTCGTCGACGGCTTCCTCACCGAGCTCGACATCGCCGACGGCGAGGGCTTCGAAAAGCTCGCCGAGGACCTCAACTGGGAGGTCGTCGCCACCGACTGGTTCACCCGCGCCGACGCCCCGGCCGACCTCAAGCTGAGCCCGCGCGGCTCGTCCGCCGGCAACCCGGTGCTGGCCCACCTCTTCGAGCTCACCCTCGACGGCGATCCGCTCGGCCGCTTCAGCGAGGGCCTTGCCGTCGGCCAGAACCAGTGGCTGGTCGCCCGCCTCGACGACGTCGAGGAGCCGCGCGAGAAGACCTTCGAGGAAGCCCGCGAGGAGGTCCTCGAGCAGTACGTCGAGGAGAAGTCGCGCGAGGCGCTCGAGGAGGCGGTCGAGGAGCACCTCGCCGCGATCGGCGAGGCCATCGAGGGCGGCAAGAGCTTCGCCGAGGCCGCCGCCGAGCGCGGGCTCGAGGTCCGCGAGCACGACTCCTTCGCCGCCACCGACCGCCTCGAGGACGAGCCGAACGCCCGTCAGATCTTCAGCGCCGCCGCCACCACCAACCCCGGCGAGACCGCCGACCCGCTCTACCTGCCCGACCGCGCCGTCCTCGTCCACGTGCTCAAGCGCGAGATCATCAAGGACGACAACCGCGGCCTCCAGGTCGACAACCAGCTCGGCCGGCTGACCGACACCAACCAGTACGCCGCCTTCAGCGCCTGGATCGAGGACCAGATCGCCTCGGCCACCGTCCAGGCGCCGCAGGGCTGAGCCCACCGGTCCCTCCCCGATTTGATGTCCGAGCGCGACGAACTCTTCGACGAGGCCAACGGCGCGCTCGCGCTGGGCGAGCTCGACGAGGCCGAGCGGCTCTACCGCCGCTGCGTCGAGCTCGATCCGGAGTTCTTCGACGGCTGGCACGCCCTCGGCATGACCCTGCTCAAGCTCGAGCGGCCGAAGGAGGCCATCGGCGCCGGCCTCAAGGCCACCTCGCTCAAGCCCAACGACCTGCTGGCCTGGACCGCGCTGTCGCAGATGTTCGTGCGCGACGGCAACATCGCCGAGGCCGAGTCCGCCAAGGCCAACGCGCGGATCCTTTCCCTCGGCGGGCGCGTCGACCGCTCCGCCGACCCCGAGACCTGAGCCATGTTCTACCTCACCACCGCCATCGACTACACCAACGGCGCGCCTCACATCGGCCACGCCTACGAGAAGGTGCTCGCGGACGTCATCGCCCGCTACCGCCGCCTGCGCGGCGACGAGGTCTACTTCCTCACCGGCGTCGACCAGCACGGCCAGAAGGTCCAGCAGACCGCCGAGAAGGAGGGCGTCCACCCGGCGACCTTCGCCAACCGCAACACCAAGCTCTTCCTCAACCTGTGGAAGAAGCTCGGCCTCGACTACGACGGCTGGGCCGCCACCACCGACGAGCGCCACGTCACCTGCGTGCAGCGCATCCTGACCCGCCTCAAGGAGCGCGGCGAGCTCTACAAGAAGGCCTACCGCGGCCACTACTCGGTGCGCCAGGAGCAGTTCCTCACCGACAAGGACCGCGGCGCCGACGGCGAGTTCGGCCCCGAGTGGGGCGAGGTCGTCGAGATCGAGGAGGAAAACTGGTACTTCCGCCTCAGCGACCACGCCGAGTGGCTGCGCCGGTGGGTCACCTCCACCGAGGACTGCGTGGTCCCCGACTTCCGCCGCCGCGAGCTGATCGGCGCGCTCGACCGCGCCGGCGAGGCCGACCTGTGCATCTCGCGGCCGAAGGAGCGCCTGCGCTGGGGCATCGAGCTTCCCTTCGACCCCGACTACGTCACCTACGTCTGGTTCGACGCGCTGATCAACTACATCTCCTTCGCCGGCTACCCCGGCAACGACAGCGACGCAGCCGACGACTCGCTGCCCGACTTCAAGTCGCTGTGGCCCGCCGACGCGCACATCATCGGCAAGGACATCCTGGTCCCCGCCCACGGGATCTACTGGCCGTGCATGCTCCACGCCATGGGCTTCACCGACGAGGAGATGCCCACCCTGCTGGTCCACGGCTGGTGGAACATCCGCGGCGAGAAGATGTCCAAGTCGCTCGGCAACGTCGTCGACCCCGACGCGCTCGCCGACCGCTTCGGCCCCGACGCGCTGCGCTACTACCTCGTCCGCGACATCACCACCGGCAAGGATGCCGACTTCGACGCCGAGCGGCTGGTGATGCTCTACAACCAGGAGCTCGCCAACGAGCTCGGCAACCTGTGCAACCGCGCGCTGAACATGACCGCGCGCTTCTGCGGGTCGACCGTCACCACCGGCGCCGAGCCCGACGCCGAGGACCAGGCGCTGCGCGACTCGTGCGCGTCATCCGTGGAGGCCTACCGCGAGGCGATGGACCGCTACGACATCGCCGCCGCGCTCCGGGCGATCAGCGGCCACGTCACCGCCTGCAACGCCTACGCCGAGCGCAACAAGCCGTGGGAACTGTCCAAGGACCCGGCGGGGAAGGAACGCCTGCAGGCCGTCCTCGCCCACCTGGTCGAGAGCGTCGCCCACGCCGCCGTGCTGATCTCGCCGGTGCTGCCGGAGCCGGCCGCCCGCCTCGCCCGCCAGCTGCGCCTCGACGACCTGCTCGAGCGCAAGCTCGACGAACTCGCCTGGGGCCTGGTCCCCGACGGCCACGCCACCGGCAAGCCCAAGCCCGTGTTCCCGCGCATCGTCGTGGACGTCGTGGAGGAAGCCGCCGGGACCGACGCCGACTGAGATTCACCATGAGCACCCCGTTCCAACCGTTTCCGACGGCCAGCGACAAGAAGGAGCTCGAGGAAGGCCTCGTGCTCGCCCCGAAGTGGGACCGCGACGGACTCGTCCCCGCGGTCGCCATCGACGCCACCACCCGCGAGCCGCTGATGCTCGCCTACATGAACGCCGAGTCGCTGCGGATGACCCTCGACAAGGGCGAGGCCGTCTACTGGTCGCGCAGCCGCCGCGAGATCTGGCACAAGGGGGCCACATCGGGCCAGGTCCAGCGCATCGTCGAGATCCGCACCGACTGCGACCAGGACGCCCTGATCCTCTACGTCGAGCAGGCCGGCGGCGGCTGCTGCCACACCGGCCGGTCGACCTGCTTCTACCGCCGGGTCGAGGGCGCGGGCGACGGCGGGGACGACGGCCTGGTGTTCCGCGACGAGGCCTGAGCAGGCGCCCCCAGCTCCCCAAGGCCCCGCCCGCCTCCCGAGCCCCCCTTCCCACGGGGAAGGAATCGCTTGCCGGACCCGTCGGAGCGGCGATGGATAGGTCCATGACTTGGAACGACCACTTCCTCGCCCTCTTCGCGACCTGCACGAAACGCTACCGCAACGGCGACAAGCACTTCGACAGCTACTACGACGACGAGGACATTGCCCTGCTCGCGGCGATCGGCTACCGCAAGCGCGAGTTCTTCGACTTCGTCGAGGACCACTGCGACGAGGACGACCCCTCACCCTCGGACGCCCTGCTGGTCGCCGCGGTGCGCCGCGACTACTTTCAGGTCGTGATGGACGGCCAGTTGTCCCGACCGACCGTCACCCGCGACAACATCCCGACCTTCGGCGACGCGCTCGACGGCTTCCACTACCTCCCCCGTATCCTCGCCAAGGCCCGCGCCAAGCTGCGCGGGGAGCTCGACCCCGACCTGATGTACGGCTGCGGCGGCGACCGTAAGTTCCTGCGTGAGCACGGCAACCTCCACCCCGCCGACTTCCTCCGCGTGGTGTGGGCCGCGGGCGACGACGACCAGCGCGTCGTCGAGTGGATCCGCGAGAGCCGCTGAGCCCCCACCGCCCGAAGCGCTGATTTTGCAGACAGCCAGCCGCCACGGCCACGCTTTCCCGGGCAATCCCGCGGATTCCGGCTGGTCGTCCCGCGCAGCCGTGCCACCATGCCGCACCCCTTGACCATCATGACCACCGAAGAGCTTCAGGATCAAATCGCCACCGCCAGCACCTGGATCGGCGCCGTGCGCGAGGAAATGGGCCAGGTCCTCGTCGGCCAGCTGCGCCTCGTCGACCGCCTGATCGTCGGCCTGCTGTGCAACGGCCACATCCTCCTCGAGGGCGTGCCGGGGCTGGCCAAGACGCTTGCCGTCAAGGCGCTGTCGGGCTCGCTCGACGCCTCCTTCGCGCGCTTCCAGTTCACCCCCGACCTGCTCCCCGCCGACCTGCTCGGCACCATGGTCTACAACCCGCAGGAGGCCAGCTTCGCGCCCAAGCTCGGGCCGATCTTCAACAACCTGATCCTGGCCGACGAGATCAACCGTGCCCCGGCCAAGGTCCAGTCGGCGCTGCTCGAGGCCATGCAGGAACGCCAGGTCACCCTCGGCGACCAGACCTACAAGCTGCCCGAGCCCTTCCTCGTCCTCGCCACCCAGAACCCGATCGACCAGGAGGGCACCTACCAGCTGCCCGAGGCCCAGCTCGACCGCTTCCTGCTCAAGGTCACCGTCGGCTACCCCGGCCGCGACGAGGAACTCGAGGTGCTCGAGCGCATGGCCACCTCGGCGCCGGTCTACCAGACCAAGACGGTGGCCAGCCCGCAGCAGGTCGCCGGCGCCCGCGCGCTGGTCAACCAGATCTACATCGACCCGGCCGTCCGCGAGTACATCGTCGACCTGATCCGCGCGACCCGCCAGCCGGCGAAGTTCGACGGCGGCCTGCGCCACCTGATCCGTGCCGGCGCCTCGCCCCGCGGCACCATCAACCTCGCCCTGACCGCGCGGGCCCACGCCTTCATCCAGGGCCGCGCCTTCGTCACCCCGCAGGACGTCAAGGACATGGCCCATGACGTCCTGCGCCACCGCCTGCTGCTCAGCTACGAGGCCGAGGCCGAGGAGACCACCAGCGACCAGATCCTCGACCGCATCATCGCCAAGGTTCCGGTTCCCTGACATGAACCAACCCACCGACCAGGAGATCGAGGAGGTCATGGCCCGGGTGCGCAAGCTCGAGCTCAAGGCCCGCCGGCTCGTGCGCGAGTCGTTCTCCGGCGAGTACCAGTCGTCGTTCCGCGGCCAGGGCCTCGACTTCGACGACTTCCGCGAGTACCAGCACGGCGACGAGATCCGCTTCATCGACTGGAACGTCACCGCCCGCATGGGCCAGCCCTTCATCCGCAAGTTCCGCGAGGAGCGCGAGCTGTCGGTGGTGCTGGCGGTCGACGTGTCGGGATCGGCCGATTTTGGCAGCGTGCACTTCAGCAAGCGCGAGGCCGCCGCCGAGGCCGCCGCGATCATCGGCTTCAGCGCCGTCGGCAACGGCGACAAGGTCGGCCTGCTGCTGTTCGCCGGCGAGCCGGTCCTTTTCGTCCCCCCGGCCAAGGGCACCCGCCACCTGCTGCGGATGGTCCGCGAGATCCTCGTCGCCCGGCCGCAGCGGCAGGGCACCTCGATCGAGGCCGCCTCGTCCTTCCTGATCCGCACCCTGCGACGCCGCGCCGTGGTGTTCCTGATCTCCGACTTCTTCGCCGACCCGCTCGACAAGCCGCTCGCCCGCCTGTCGCGCAAGCACGAGACCCTCGCGCTCCACGTCACCGACCCGCTCGAGGAAACCCTGCCGAAGGCCGGGCGCGTCGTGCTGGCCGACCCCGAGACCGGCTGGGAGGTCCAGGTCAACACCAACAACCCGAACCTGCGGATGGGCTACGAGAAGCTCATGCGCCGCCAGTTCGAGGGCGTCCGCAAGACCTGCACCAAGCACGGCATCGACTTCGCCCACCTGTCGACCGACCGCGACCGCCTGCGCGACCTCCACCTCATGCTCAAGCGCCGCGCGCGGACGACCGTCCGCTGACGGCCGCCCCGCCCGATCCATCCCCGACCCCGACCGACCCCGCCCATCCCGAATGCCTCCCGAGGATCTCCAACTCCGCGACCTGGTTCCCTCCGATCCGCTGCTGATCGAGCCGGGCCTGCCGTGGTGGGCGTGGCTCCTCGCGTCCCTCGCCCTCGCCGGGCTGGTCACCATCGTCGTCTGGTACCGCCTCAGCGAGGGCCGTCGCCGCACCCCGCCGCCGGTCCCCACCGAGTCCACCGCCTACCAGGCGGCCAGCAGGCAGCTCGACGAGATCGCCAGCCACCCGCCGGCGGAGATCCAGCCGCTGGCCACCCAGACCTCGGCCATCCTGCGCCGCTACCTCACCCTGGTCTCCGGCGACCCGACCCTCTTCGAGACCCACGAGGAGTACCTCGCCCGCCACGACGCCCTCAAGGACTACCCCGAGGAGGTCCGCCGCCGCACCGGCGAGACCTTCTCCGTCCTCGCCGGGCTGAAATACGACAGGAACCGTAGCGGCGAGCCCGGCGCGGTGATCGACGCCGCCCGCAGCCTCCTCGAGCAACTCCACCAGCAGTCGGCGTGAGCACCTTCCTCGACCACTTCCGCTTCGCCCAGCCCCAGTGGCTCCTGCTGCTGGTGCCGCTGGTCGCGCTGATGATCCTCCGCCGCGGCCGCGGCGCCGAGGCGGCGATCGGCTTCTCCTCGCTGTCGGTGCTGGTCAGCCTGGGCGCCAAGGTCCGCCAGACCGCCTTCCACTTCGGCCTTCCCCTGCTGCTCGCCTCGCTCGTCCCCGCCATCCTCGCCATGGCCCGCCCGGTGTGGCGCAACGAGCTCCAGTCGCGCAGCGCCAGCGGCATCGACATCGTCGTCGCCCTCGACGTGTCGCTGTCGATGTCGATCGACGACTTCGAGCGCGGCGGGCGGGCGCTGCAGCGGATCGACGCCGCCAAGGCGGTGGTCGACGACTTCATCCGCGGCCGCCCGGACGACCGCATCGGCCTGGTGATCTACTCCGGCCGCCCCTACGCCGTGAGCCCGATCACCCTCGACCACCAGTGGCTGCTCGACGGCCTCGGCAAGGTCGACCTCAACGTCCTCAAGGAACAGGGCACCGCCATCGGCTCGGCGATCGCCGCCTCGGCCGACCGCCTCGACGCGCGCGACGCCAAGAGCAAGATCATCGTGCTCATCACCGACGGCGCCTCGAACTCCGGCAAGCTCTCGCCGGTCGAGGCGGCGGAGCACTCGCGCACGCTCGGCATCAAGATCTACACCGTCGCCATCGGCACCCTCGAGGGCCGGGTCGACCGCACGATCCAGCGCTTCCCGCGCCAGGAGTTCGACCTGCCGACGCTGCAGGAGATCGCCCGGCTCACCGGCGGCGAGCACTACTGGGCGCAGAACACCACGGCCCTCGAGGAGACCTTCCGCACCATCGACCGCCTGGAGAAGACCGAGAGCAAGGCCCGCACCGTGATCGACGACCACGAGTTGTTCGCCTGGTTCCTCGGCCTGGCCGTGCTGACCGCCACCGCCGGGGCGCTGGTCATCGCCCTCAACCCGCCCCCGTCGCCCTGACCCGATGAATTTCGCCGAACCCGGCTGGCTGTTCCTGCTCATCCTGCTCCCGCTCGTTGCGGCGGGCGCGGTGGTGACGGCGCGCCTGCGTCGCCAGCAGTGGTCCGCCTTCGTCGCCGGGCGGCTGCGGCCGCGCCTGCTGCGGCGCTCCAGCCCGGTGCCCCGGCTGGTCGCCTTCGTCTGCCTGCTGATCGCCGCGGCGCTGCTGATCGTCGCCCTCGCCCGCCCGCAGACCGAGGAGGGCATCCGTTCCGAGGAGATCCTCGGCCGCAACATCATCGTCGCGATCGACCTGTCGCGCAGCATGACGGTCTCCGATCTCCGCCCGGACCGCCTCTCCCAGGCCAAGGCGATGACCTACGAGCTGCTCGAGGCCCTGCCGACCGACCGCGTCGGCATCGTCGGCTTCGCCGGCTCGGCCTACCTCTTCGCCCCCTTGACGGTCGACCACGCCGCGGTGCGGGAAACCGTCACCCAGCTCGACTCCAGCTGGATCCCGGTCGGCGGCTCGAACCTCGCCAGCGGCCTCGAGCTCGGCATCGAGACGCTGCGCGAGACCGGCCAGAAGCAGAACGCCCTGATCCTGCTCAGCGACGGCGAGGAGCACGAGGGCCGCATCGCCGCGGTGGCCGAGGAGGCCAAGCGCTCCGGCGTCCAGGTGATCTCGATCGGCTTCGGCACCACCCGGGGCGACTTCATCCCCGAGCCCCGCAACCGCGACGGCCACTACCGCGACCGCGAGGGCCGCAAGGTGGTCAGCCGGCTCGAGCCGGCGCCGCTCCAGCGCGTCGCGCAGGTCACCGGCGGAAGATTTGCCATCGCCAGCTCCGGGGCTGATATTCCGGCCATGGTCCAGACCGCGATCTCCGACCTCGACCGGGTCCGCATCGCCGGTCGCGACCGCACCGAAATGGTCGAGCACTACCAATGGTTCCTGTTCCCGGCGATCCTCCTGATGATGGCCTCGGTCATCGCGGCCACCCGCTGGCGCGGGGTCGGGGGCCTCGGCGCCGCCGCGGCGGCGCTGTGCCTGGCCGGATTCGTCCAGCCGCTCGACGCCGCGGCCCTCGATGAAGCCCGCCAGGCGATGGTGGACGAGCGCTTTTCCGACGCGGCGAGGATCTTCGGCGGGATCGCCGACAACGACCCCGACTCCGAGGCCGCCCGGCGGATGCGCCTGGCGCAGGCCGAGGCCGCCATCCGCGAGGGCGACTTCGCGACCGCGCGGATGGCCTTCAGCGAGGCCCTGCTGTCGTCGTCGAGCGAGGTTCGCGAGGCCGCCCACCACGGCCTCGGCAACACCCTCTTCGAGGTCGGCTGGCTGCGGCTTTCCGGTGGTCCGCGCTACCCGCGGACCGACCAGCAGCCGAGCGAGGCGCCGGGTGGCGTGTTCGGCCGCATCATGGAGGGCCTGCTGGGACTGCTCAACGGCGCGGAGCCCGAGGACGCCCCGGAGGACCCGGACGCTGAGGCGGATGAGTCCGGAGAGACCGGCGAGGACGAACTGGCGGCCTTCGATGCCATGGTGCGGCAGCGCCTCGCCGAGTGGATGCAGGAGGAGAACCCGCCCGGCTCACCGAGTGAGGGCTCGACCCGCTTCAACGAGCTGGTCACCGACTGGATCGACGCGGTGCGCCACTTCGACTCGGCCGACGGCCACGAGGACTCCGAACACAACCGCGTGGTGGTCGTCCGCCACCTCGAACGCATCCGCGAGATCCTCGAGGAGATCGAGCAGGCCAGCCAGCAGCTCCAGGCCATCCCGCAACCCGGCGAGGGAGAGCCGCAGCCCGGCGAGGAGGGTGAGGGCGAGGATGGCGAGGGCCAGCAAGGCGAGCAGCCCGACGACGAGGGCCAGGGCGACGAGCAGGAGGGCGACGACGGCCCGGGCGGCGAGCGCGAGGACGAGCAGGGCGACGGCGGCGAGGAGGAGGACCCCGATGCGCGCCCGGGCGAGGACGGTGAAGACGGCGAGGAAGAGGAGCCCGGCTCGCGTGCCAAGCCGGGGGAAACGCCGGAGGAAACCGCCCGCCGCGTGCTGCGCGAGAATGCCGACCTCGAAAAGGGCACCCTGGGCCGCGACCGCGTGCGCTACCGCCGCCCCGAAAAAGACTGGTAAGACGATGAACCGATTCCACTCCATCCGACTCCTCGCCGTGCTGCTGATGCTCGCGGCCAAGGTCCACGCCGCAAGCTTCTCCAGCCAGCTGTCGAGCCAGTTCCTCGTCCGCGGCGAGCAGACGCTGCTCGAGTTCGTGCTCAGCGACAGCCGCGACCAGGCCGCCGTGGTCGCCCCGCCCGAGGTTCCCGGGCTGAGCATCCAGCCGGTCGGCTTCGGCAACGAGATGCGCTGGGGCACCGGCCGCCGCCGCGAGATGGTCTTCCGCTTCGTCGTCTCGAGCTATTCACCCGGCGACTACACGATCCCCTCGGTCACGGTCGAGGCCGACGGCGAGACGCTCACCACCGCCCCGCTGTTCCTGCGCATCTTCAACGAGACCGAGCTGAGCTGGTCGACGGTGAGCACCGGGGCGGGCACGGTCCGCTACGCCGCCGCCTTCCACACCGCCGACCTGAACCCCTTCATCAACGAGGTCCTGCCGACCGAGCTGAAGCTCTACTTCCCGCGCAACCAACGGGTCGAGGACTGGGGCATCCCCGAGTTCAAGCGCGACGGACTCGCCGCCTGGCGCTTCCAGCCACGCCCGCGGCCGGGCAGCGCCAACCTGCTCGGCGCGAGCCACTACGCCATCAGCTACCCCAGCACCATCGCGCCGACCCGCACCGGGCCCGTCACGCTCGGCCCGGCGACCCTCCGCCTGATCACCATCCAGACCTCGATGAGGAACTTCGGGTCGACCTTCTACCAGCCCCTCACCCTCGACATCCCGACGCTCGAGCTGGACGCCCGCCCGCTCCCCGACGGCGCCCCGGCGGGCTTCGAGAACGCCATCGGCGACTTCGAGCTCTCGGTCTCGGCCAGCGAGGAGCAGATCCGCGAGGGCGACCCGGTCTCGTTGACCATCGTGGTCAGCGGCACGGGCAACCTCGACACCCTCGGGGTCCCGCAGCCGCTCGACTCGGAGGGCTGGAAGCTCTACCCGCCGAGCTCGCCCGAGCGCGGCGACGAGCGGCGCGAGGCCGCCGGCATGGTGGCCTTCAACCAGTTCATGCGCCCGCTGCGCCCGCAAACCCAGATCCCCCCCTTCCGGCTGGTCTTCTTCAATCCCGACACCGAGGAATACCAGACGCGGATCAGCTCGCCGATTCCGCTCCAGGTGCTGCCGTCGACCTCCGCCCCCGCCGTCGGTGCGCCGGTTCCGATGGCACTGCCCATGCCGGTCGAGCAGATGACCGACATCCTCGGCATCATCACCCAGCCGGGCGGGCTCCGCCCGGCGCCGAGCCGCCTGCCGGGTTGGTCGTGGCAGCTCTTTCCCGCCGCCCTGTGCCTGTCGCTGCTCGCCATCATCGCCCACCGCCGACTCGGCCCGCGCCTGAAGAAGGATCCCGACACCCACGCGCGGCTGCAGGAACTGCGCGCGCTCGAGCGGGTCGACGGCGACGCGCGGAGCTTCTACCTGGCGGCCGGCCGCTTCGTCGAGCGCTGGCACGGCGGCGCCGACGACGGCATCGCCCGCGAGGTGCTCGAGCGCCGCGACACCACCTGCTTCCGCGCCGACGGCCCACCCGGCACCCTGCCGCGCGACGAGCGCAGCCGGATCCTCAAGGGCATCCGCCAGCTGGCGACCTGCCTCGCCGCCGCCGCCTGCCTGGTCGCGCCGCAGCGCCTGTCGGCGGAGGAGCCGGCCGACGAGGGCCCGCCGGATCCGACCTCGTCCTACGAGGCGGGGCGCTACCAGGAGGCCGCCCAGGCCTGGCTCGAGTCCGGCCCCTACGACCAGCTCTCCGCCGATGTCCTCTACAACATCGGCGACGCCGCCTACCGGCTGGGCGCGCCGGGCGAGGCCGCCCTCTACTGGCGCCGCGCCCTGCTGCGCGACCCGAGCCACGCCGAGTCGCGCCAGAACCTCCGCTTCTTCGAGCGCAAGTTCGGCTCGATCACCTTCGAGCGCCCCGAGCACCAGTACAAGCTCGCCCGCTTGCGCCTCCAGACCTGGAAGAACCTCGCCTGGGGTGGCGTCTGGCTCGCCGTCGTCGGCGCGCTCACCTTCCCCGCCACGCGGGCCATGTCGCGCTGGCGGATCGCCGCCGTCGTCGGCCTCGCGATCGCGCCTATCCTCGCCGTGGCCGGGTTCTGGGGCTGGCGGCTCTATCCGGACGATGCCCGCTTCGCCGCCCCGACCGAGCAGGCGGTGGTCGTCGCCGACCGCGCGATCGTGCGCACCGATGCCGCCCGCAACGCGCCCGAGGTCATCGAGGCACCCGCCGGTTCCCTGTGCCGCGTGCTCGCCCGCCGTGGCAGCTGGACCTACGTCGCGCTGACCAACGACACCCGCGGCTGGCTGCCCGCCGAGCGCATCGAGTTCCTCGTCCCCCGCGCAGCCCCCGAGCCGCCGCGCCAACGCCTCCTCGGCGACGACGGCCAGAATGCCTGTCTTGAAAAGCTGAAATCTGAAATGCTGAAATGCTGAAATTGAAAACCATGAAAACCGCCATTGCCATCGCACTGACCCTGCTCGCTCCCGTCGCCCTCGGCGAGGAATCCGAGCCGGAAACCAAGCCCGCCAAGGTTGAAGACATCCGCATCCGGATGAAGACCACCAAGGGGGACATCGAGGCGACCATCTTCGCTTCGAAGACGCCGCTCACCGCCGCCAACTTCCTCAACCTCGCCAAGCGCGGCTACTACGACGGCATCGCGTTTCACCGCGTCATCGGCGGCTTCATGATCCAGGGCGGCGACCCGACCGAAAGCGGCCGCGGCGGCCCGGGTTACAAGTTCAAGGACGAGTTCCACCCCGAGCTGAAGCACAGCAAGCCGGGCATCTTCTCGATGGCCAACGCCGGCCCCGGCACCAACGGCTCTCAGTTCTTCATCACCATGGCTCCGACCGGATTCCTCGACAACCGCCACTCGGTCTTCGGCGAGGTCACCAAGGGCATGGACGTGGTCAACAAGATCATCGGCAAGCTCAACACCGGCGAGCCGAAGGTGAAGTTCGACGGCAAGGGCGACAAGATCACCGGCATCGAGATCCTCGATTCCACCGACGCCCTGTTCGAGGCCGAGAAGGACCAGCTCGCCGCCTGGAACAAGACCCTCGACGCCCGCAAGGAATAGGCCGGCACCGGGCGCGGTGCGGCGGGCCCCGACGCGTCCCGGGCCGCCACCGCCCGCGCCATTCCAGGGCGGTCGTCAGCCCGTTTTCCCCCTCGCCCCCACCGCTCCGGGGGTGACAGGGCGTCCACTTTCCGTTAAAGCCGCGCCCGACATGCCGCTCTGGCTCTGCCCACTGATCGCCTTCCTGCTCGGCTCGATCCCCTTCGGATTGATCATTGCCCGCGCCAAGGGCATCGACATCCGCGCCCACGGCTCCGGCAACATCGGCGCCACCAACGTGCTGCGCATCGTCGGCAAGCAGTACGGCATCACCTGCCTGTTCCTCGACCTGCTCAAGGGCTTCATCCCGCTGGTGATCGCGGTGAACCTGATCCAGATCGAGGGCAAGGCCATCGTGCCGCACCTCGGCTTCCTCGACCCCATCGCCCTCCAACTCCCCGCCGCCGAACAGTTCAAGGGCCAGCTCGCCCACGTCCTCACCGGGCTGTGCGCGATCCTCGGGCACAATTACTCGCCCTGGGTCGGCTTCAAGGGTGGCAAGGGAATCGCGACTTCCGCCGGCGTGCTGCTCGGCCTGATGCCCTTCGCGGTGATCCTCCTGATCGCGGTCTGGTTGTTGCTCTTCTTCACCACCCGCTACGTCTCGCTCGCCTCGATCGGCGCCGCCGCCGCCCTGCCGGTGCTCACCCACGTCGGCGCCCGCTTCCACAGGAACGACGAGGGCATCTCGCTGTGGCAGGCCGGCACCTGGAACAAGCCCCTGTTCGTCTTCACCGTGGTGATCGCCGCGCTCGCCATCTGGAAGCACCGCAGCAACATCCGTCGCCTGCTCGACGGCACCGAGCACCGCTTCAGCCGCAAGAAACCCGATCAACCTGCGACCTGACCATGTTCCGCTCCGCCGCCATCCTTGGAACCGGGTCCTTCGGGACCGCCCTGGCACGCCTGACCGGCGGGCGCCTGCCCGAGGTCGTGATGATCGGCCGCGACGGGGTGGTCGCCGCGACCATCAACCGCGAGCACCGCAACCCGCGCTACCTCAAGTCGGTCGATCTCCCCGCCACGGTGCGCGCGGTGACCGACACGGGCGAGGCCACCCGCCACCCGCTGATCCTCTTCGGCGTGCCCACCTCGGCCACCCGCGAGGCCGCCGTCAAGCTGCGCAACGCCGGCCTGCCCGGCGACACCGTCCTGCTGTCCTGCGCCAAGGGCATCGAGCGCGGCAGCGGCGAGCGGATGAGCTCGATCCTCGCCGAGGTCTTCCCCGACAACCCGGTCGCCGTGCTCTCCGGCCCGAACCACGCCGAGGAGATCGCCCGTGATCTCGCCACCTGCGCGGTGATCGGCTGCACCGACGAGGACCTTGCCCGCCAGCTCCAGGATCTCTTCAGCACGCCGCACTTTCGCAGCTACACCAGTGACGACCTCGCCGGCATCGAGCTCGGCGGCGCCATCAAGAACGTCTATGCCATCGCCGCCGGCATCGCCGCCGGCCTGCAGCTCGGCGACAACGCCATCGCCGCCCTGGTCACCCGGGCGCTCGCCGAAATGACCCGCCTCGGCATCGAGCTCGGCGGTCGCATCGAGACCTTCTCGGGGCTCTCCGGCGTCGGCGACCTGATCGCGACCTGCTACTCCGAGCACTCGCGCAACCACCGCGTCGGGGTCGCCATCGGCCAGGGCCGCTCGCTGAAGGAGGCGGTCGACGCGCTCGGCATGGTCGCCGAGGGCGTCCCGAACACGCTGTCGATCCACGAGGCCGCACGCGAGGCCGGCGTGCGCACGCCGATCATCGACGCCGTCCACGCCGTGCTCTACCGCGAGCTGCCCGCCGCCGAGGCGCTCCGCGCCCTGCTCGAACGAGACCCCCGCCCCGAATCCGAATGACCGAACTCGTGGAGGAAAAGCCGCCCGGCGTCATCCGGCGGATGTACAACTGGACGATCTCGTGGGCCGACCGCCCGCAGGGGACCTGGGCGCTGTTCTGGATCGCCTTCGCCGAGTCCTCCTTCTTTCCCATCCCGCCCGACGTCCTGCTGCTCGCGCTGTGCTTCGGCGCGCGCGACAAGTGGGCCCGCTACGCCTTCGTCTGCACCGCCGGCTCGGTCCTCGGCGGCATCGCCGGCTGGCTGATCGGCTGGGGCCTCGCCGAGTCCGTGGCGCAGCCGCTGCTGCGGCTGTTCGACCCCGACGGCCACACCCAGGAGAAGATCGAGCTGTGGGCCGGCGAGTACGGCTTCCTCGGCATCCTCCTCGCCGCGATCACGCCGATCCCGTACAAGGTGTTCACCGTCGCCTCGGGCCTGCTCCACTACAACCTGCCCCTGCTCATCGTCGCCTCGATCATCGGCCGCGGCTTCCGCTTCTACGTCGTCGCCGGCCTGATCCGGGTCTTCGGCCCGCGCGTCCGGCCCTTCGTCGAGAAGAACCTCGAGTGGTGCTTCCTCGCCGGCGGCGCCCTCCTCGTCGGCGGCATCCTCGCGATCAAGCTGCTGCACTGAGCCGGTCAGCGCGGCCCGCGCGGGGCGCTGGTCGGCTTCTCGAACTCGACGTGGCTGATGCCCTGCTTGCGCTCGCTACCCTTCGCGCCGCGGAAGCTCGAGACCGACATCTTCTTCAGCGTGTAGCTGCCGTCGTCGAGCCGCATCGTCGAGTCGACCTCGAAGCGCCGCAGCAGCCGACCGCTGCCGTCGAAGCCCTCGATCTTCATGAAGGCGCCGTACTTCTGGTGGACCCAGATGTACATCGTCCGGTAGCTGCCGGTGTTCCCCGGGTTGTCGACGCGGATCTTCCAGCAGTTCTGGGTCCCGACCCGCTCCTCGCCGAGCAGCCTCGGGTTCGGCCAGTAGAAGAAGCGCATCGAGAGGTCCTCGAAGGTCAGCTCGCTGCCGGCGACCTTCTCGCGCAGGCGCCCCGGCGGGAAGCGCTTGCCGAGCTCCTGCCCCCTTCCTTCAAAAAGGTCGTACTGGCCGTCGCCGAGGCGCATGTGGAAGATCTTCCAGGTCTGGCCACCCGGAAGGTACTGGAACTGGATGTTTGTGCCGCGCAGGAACAGCCGCAGTTCGGTCTTCTGGCGCCCGGTCCGCAGCTGGCCCTTCAGGTCGGTGTGCTGCAGGGTGGCGGCGATCCGCGCGCGCTCGAGAATCTGCTCCGCCGCGGGGGCCGCAGCCTGGGCGCGGGCGGTGGAGGAAAACAGGGAGAGGGCGAGGGAGAGCACCCAGGCCACCAGCCCCCCCGTCATCACTCGGCGTGTCGTCATCGTCGCCACCCTGCCACCCGAATCCCCGGCCCGCAAGGGGCGGCCCCGCCAGGCGGACTAAAAACTCCCCGCAGGCCCCGGCGATTTTCCAAAATTGCCTCCATTCGGGCTTGCCGGAAAATCGACCGCCGAATTGGATGTGGACGTCACGATTTCGTCGCCTTCACCGCGCACCCCATGAGCCTCCGCACCCAGCTTACGGACATCCTCCCCTCGCTCCTGCCCAGCAACCCGTCCGAGGCGATCAAGGGGACCGAGCTGATCCGGCTGGCCCGCCTGCACCTCAACGGGAAGTACTCCGACGCCTCGCTGCGCTACCATTTCTCGATCATGTCCTGCGACCCGGCCTCGCCGATCGCCAAGGTCGAGAAGGGCCAGGGCTACTACCGCCGCACCGCGCCGGTCCCGGCGCTGTCCGGCGCGCAGGAACTGCTTGCTCTCAGCCAGGGCCGCCTCGAGGACCTCAATGCCGACCGCGCCACGGTCGACACCACCCTCGAGCGGGTGAAGAAGTTCCGCGCCATCGTGCGCCGCTTCAACGAGGTCAACGGGCTGTTCCCCTTCGAGTTCCGCGAGGCCTTCGACCGCAACGCCCCGCTCGGCAACCTGTGGAAGTTCCCCGAGATCATCCTGGTCGACTGGGAGTCCCGCTCGGTGACCGAGGAGGAGACCGAGCTCGACCCCGCCATGCTCTCGCTCAAGCAGCAGCTCGGGCTGCCGCCGTTCCGCTTCCACTCCGCCCGGCTGCGCATCCAGCCCTCGCTCGAGAACTACCGCGAGGACTTCTTCCAGACGCTTTCCTCGTCGATGTGGAACCAGGGCGGCGAGTTGATCTACGCCGCGCCGATCGTCGACGAGGCACTGGCCGACGGCCTGCGCTCGCTCAACGCCGCCTTCGGTGTCGGCGTCGCCTCCTTCGGCCTGTCGATCGAGGTCCTCGACGACCTCCCGCGCGCCGCCAACATCCTCAACGCGCACCCGAAGGAGACCGAGGCGCTGCTCGAGCGCATCGACTTCGACCGCATCGCCGCGCCGCGCCTGCGCCCGCACATCGACTGGGGACGCCTCGACAGCCTGCGCCGCGAGAGCCCCGAGATCGACCGCCTGCTGAAGTGGCTGACCAGCTGCATCGAGGCCGGCCGCGCCGAGCCCTACAGCGAGGACGCCTGAGCGCCGGTCCCTCCGCCGGAGCTCGCAGCGACGAGGCCGCCCGGCATCGGAACGCAGGCTTCAGCCTGCCCCGAGCCAAGCCCGCACTCCGCCTCTCCCGAGCGACGGAACCCCCGGGTGGATGATGCCCCGGTCCCCGGGCTCATCCGCCTTGCCCTCGCTGCCGGCTGCGGCACACTACACCGCATGAGTCTGTTCCTCATCCAAGCCCTCCACGTCGCCGCCGCCCTCGGGGTCTTCACCGCCCTCGGCGCCATCTGCCTCGCCGACAAGCCCGGCAAGGGAGCCACCATCCTCCACGGCATCTCGCTGGTGCTGCTGCTCCTCGTCGGTCTCCACCTGCTGGTCAGCCAGGAGCTGCTCAAGTCCGGCGGCTGGTGGCACGTCAAGATCCTCCTCTGGCTCGTCCTCGGTGCCGCCCCGGCGCTGGCCAGGCGCAAGCTGCTGCCGCCCGCCGCCCTGCTCGGAATCCTCCTCGCGCTGGGTGCGCTGTCGGCCTTCCTCGGACTCGCCAAGCCGTTCTAGTCGGACGGCGAATCCCCCCCATTCGCGAAAACCATCGCATATTCCCTCATCGGCCGATCCCACCCTTGCGCAAGCCGGGACCCTCTCTAATGGTTGCCCGCGGATGACCGGCACGATGCGCCGAACGACCTCATGAACGCCTCCGCCTCCTCGAAGTTTCCCATCATCGCCAGGATCTGGAAGTCCACCATCGGCCGGAAGTACCTGGTGGCGCTCACCGGCGTCGTCCTCACCCTGTTCCTCGCCGGCCACCTGGTCGGCAACCTGCTGGTCTACTCGGGGCCCGAGGCCTTCAACGACTACGCCTACTTCCTCCACCACATGCTCCACGGCGCGGGCATCTGGGTGTTCCGCGCGGTCATGCTGGCCAGCATCGTCATCCACATCGCCGCGACCATCTCGCTGACCCGCCAGAACAAGGCCGCCCGCCAGGGCTACGAGCATCAGGCGACCATCCAAGCGAAGAAGTCCTCGCTGGTGATGGTCTGGACCGGTCTGACGATCCTCGCCTTCGTCATCTACCACCTGCTCCACTTCACCGTCCGCTGGGCCAACGAGTACAACACCGCCGAGCGCTACAAGGAGGTGGTCGTCGAGCATGGCGAGCAGGTCACCCGCCACAACGCCTGGCAGATGGTCATCGACGGCTTCAGCTGGTGGCCCGCGACGATCTTCTACGTGATCGCGATCACCCTGCTCTGCTCCCACCTCACCCACGGCGTGCAGTCGATGTTCCAGACCCTCGGCTGGCGCTCGCGCAAGACCTCGGCCGTGCTCGACAAGCTGAGCATCGGCTACGCCGCCTTCATCTGGGTCGGATTCGTCTCCATCCCCGTCGCCATCCAGATCTTCGGATTCGGCCGCTAACCTGATTCTCCCATGTCCTCCGTACTCGACAGCAAGTGCCCGACCGGCCCGATCGAACAACAGTGGTCCAAGCACAAGCGGGACTCCAAGCTCATCAACCCCGCCAACAAGCGGAAGTTCAGCGTGATCGTGGTCGGCTCCGGCCTCGCCGGCGGCGCCGCGGCCGCGACGCTCTCCGAGCTCGGCTACAAGGTGAAGTGCTTCTGCTACCAGGACAGCGCCCGCCGCGCCCACTCGATCGCCGCCCAGGGCGGCATCAACGCCGCGAAGAACTACCAGAACGACGGCGACTCGGTCTACCGGCTGTTCTACGACACCATCAAGGGCGGCGACTTCCGCTCGCGGGAGTCCAACGTCTACCGCCTCGCCGAGGTCTCCAACAACATCATCGACCAGTGCGTCGCCCAGGGCGTTCCCTTCGCCCGTGAGTACGGCGGCCTGCTCGACAACCGCTCCTTCGGCGGTGCCCAGGTCAAGCGCACCTTCTACGCCGCCGGCCAGACCGGCCAGCAGCTGCTGATCGGCTGCTACCAGGCGCTCAACAAGGAAATCGCCAACGGCGGGGTCGAGATGTTCCCGCGCACCGAGATGCTCGACGTCGTGGTCGTCGACGGCCACGCCAAGGGGATCATCGTCCGCGACCTGACCACCGGCAAGGTCAGCGCCCACGCCGCCGACACCGTGCTGCTCGCGACCGGCGGCTACGGCAACGTCTTCTTCCTGTCGACCAACGCGATGGGCTGCAACGTCACCGCGGCGTGGCGCGCGGCGCGCAAGGGCGCCTTCTTCGCCAACCCCTGCTACACCCAGATCCACCCGACCTGCATCCCGGTCAGCGGCGACTACCAGTCGAAGCTCACCCTGATGTCCGAGTCGCTGCGCAACGACGGCCGCATCTGGGTGCCGCGCTCGGCGGAGGCCGCCGAGAAGATCCGCAAGGGCGAGCTGGACCCCAACAGCCTGTCCGAGGACGAGCGCGACTACTACCTCGAGCGCAAGTATCCCTCCTTCGGCAACCTCTCGCCGCGCGACATCTCCTCGCGCTCGGCCAAGGAGGTCTGCGACGAGGGCCGCGGGGTCGCCAAGACCGGACTCGGCGTGTTCCTCGACTTCCGTGACTCGATCAACCGCCTCGGCGAGGACACGATCCGCGCGCGCTACGGCAACCTCTTCCAGATGTACGAGAAGATCGCCGGCACCAACCCCTACGAGCTGCCGATGCAGATCTATCCCGCCGTCCACTACACCATGGGCGGCCTGTGGGTGGACTACAACCTGATGTCGAACCTGCCGGGCCTCCACGTCCTCGGCGAGGCCAACTTCTCCGACCACGGCGCCAACCGCCTCGGCGCCTCCGCCCTGATGCAGGGCCTGGCCGACGGCTACTTCGTGATCCCCTCGACCATCGCCGTCTACCTCGCCACCCAGTCGCCCGGCTCGGTCACCAC
>JAUIJB010000082.1 GCA_030430455.1 Verrucomicrobiia bacterium
CATGGTGCAGGCCTTCCTGCCGGCAGTCAGCGAAGGCGACAAGCGAATCATGCTGGTCGACGGGAAGGCCGTGGGCGCGCTGAACCGGCGCCCTAAATCCGGTCAGGTGCGCTCAAATCTGGTTGTCGGCGGAACGGCAGCTCTGGTCTGGCATGTGAAGAGCTGGCGGCGGCATCGTCAGGATGACGAATCGGATCGGGCCGAACTGGTCTACTACCGGCGGCAGTTTTCGCGTCGAGTTCAGGCATGGTTGGACGAAGCCTGTTCTAACACGCCGGCGCAGTCAGGCGATTACAAAAGGGGGGCTTCGTTGGAGGGTGGGGCTTGGGGATGGAGTTGGGCGGACGGGTTGAGGTGCCCGCGGGCCTTGCCTTGCGGCGTCGGTCTTTGTTGCGGACCTGCCTTCGAAACCGACAACTCCTTCGACATGCGACCCCTCATCCCCACGGGGTGGGGGACCGCGATCTTGACCCTGGCGGCCGGCTGTGGGAAACGGCATGCCAACCGGGGCGAACATCCCGTTCCCGACCCATCGCCATGACGTTTCATCACCGCATTTGCCGCCTCGCGCCCGTTGCCATTCTCGGCGCCTTGATCTCCTCCTGTGCTTCGACCGGCGGGAGCTCTCCCTCCGGATTCCTGTCGGACTTCGGCCAGCTCGGCGGCGGCTACGCCACCGCCGGGGCGGTGGCGGCCTACATGAGTCCCAAGGCCGACTTCCGCGACTACGACACGATCGTCTTCGAGCCGGTCACCACGATCATCGACGGCGACAAGGTCGACCCGCGCGCTGCCGAGCAGCTCGCCGCCTACCTCGCTTCCTCGCTCAAGTCCGAGCTCGGCGAGGACCTGCGCATCGTGGGCGTGCCGGGACCGCGGACGCTGCGGGTCCGGGTGGCGCTGACCGACATCGTCGAGGGCACCGCGCCGACCAGCCCGGTGACCACCGTCCAGGTCGACCCGAAGACTCCCCTCAAGGGGGCGGTCGGCTCGAATGCGCCCTTCATTGCCTCGGTCTCCTTCGAGGGCGAGGTGCTCGACTCGCTGTCCGGCGAGCGCCTTTCGGCGGTGTCCGACCAGCGCCTCGGCGCCAAGCGCGGGGTGAACCCGAGCACCGACTGGGTGGCGGTCCGCTCGCTGGTCGAGCAGGGCGCCGAGAACCTCGCCGGCCGCCTGCGCCAGGTCCAGGCGCGCTGATTCCGCCGCCCGCCCTCTCCCGTTCCGGAACCAAAGTGAAGGCCGGTGGCTGCAGGGCAACCACCGGCCTTCGGCCATGTATCGGCTGGCAGGCGGAACCTCAGTTCCGCGCGATCAGCCGCGCATCCATCTGGGCAACCGAGAGAGCGTTCGCCGGGGTGGTGGCCCCGGGGGTGAAGTGGGTGATCCGTTCGGCGCTGGTGCGGAGCTCGCCGTCGATCTCCTCGATCACGATGTGCGAGGGGAAGTAGCTGCAGAAGGTGGTCTGCCAGCCGCTCCACGGGCTCTTGCCGGGCGAGCAGCTGCGGTAGGAGCTGTAGCCGAGTTGGGCGTAGAGGCGACGGGTGATGCCGCGCTCGAGGTCGGTCGGCGAGACGCTGCCGTGGATGATCTGGCGCACCGTGAGGTCGCGGAACTCGAGCACGCTGCGGATCTCGCCGCGGCGGTAGTTGGTGACGGCGACCCCGTCGTTGCGGAAGTTCACGGTGTTGTTGAGAAGCTCGGAAGCGGCCTGCAGCACCTCGGTCTTGGCGCCGCTGTGGACGACCGGCGGAAGCACCTGGGTGGTGGCGTCGACCTTCTGGCGAACCTCGCTGGCGATGTCGTCCGAGACGACGATCGGCAGCACGGGAAGGATCAGGAGCGAGAGAAGAATGGGGCGGTTCATGGCGGTGTGTCGTGTGTGGTGAACGGCGCCATCATGCCATGGTTTGGCTTTCCTAATATAACGAGATCACGGAAGGTTAAGCCAAAAGCCTTAACTTCCTCATCCGGGGGAAATTCGGCCGGGTGGCTCAACCTGCTGATTTGTAGTCACTTGGATTCCATTCTTGAGGCGTGGGAAGCATCGGTTTGACCGGATTTGGGGCACTTGAGAAAAACCTCAAAATCGGCGGTGATCGCTCCGGTGGACTGTCGGAAAACCCGCCAGATCGCCGAATTTTGACTCCGAAAATCGGCGAATGGACGGATTTTGCCCCCCGAAATCCAGGCAAGCGGCGGGGTGACCCAGGAGGCAGCGAAGACCGGGGGGCGTCCCTTGGGCGGCCGGTCAGGAGATCGACGGCACCCCCGTCGCCGGGTCGGTGTCGGCACTGTAGTCGACGCCTTCCAGCCCGAAGCCGAACAGGCGCAGGAAGCTCGACTCGTAGCCCTCGACATCGGCGAGTTCGAGCAGGTTGTCGCTGTCGACCCGGGTCCACAGCTCATCGACCTCGGCCTGGACCGCGGGATCCATCTCCCAGTCGTCGATGCGGATCCGGCCGGCCTCGTCGGGCTGCGGCGTGCCGGAGCAAAGCCGCTCGCGGAACAGGCGGTCCATCTGCTCGATGCAGTCCTCGTGGCTGCCCCGCGCCTTCATCACCTTGTAGAGCAGCGAGATGTAGAGCGGCACCACCGGGATCGCGGAGCTGGCCTGGGTGACCAGCGCCTTGTTGACCGAGACCCAGGCCTTGCCGTCGAGCGGCGCGAGCTTGCCGTCGAGGGCGCGCTGGGACTTTTCGAGGTCCTCCTTGGCGCGGCCGATCGTGCCGTTCTTGTAGATCGGCCAGGTGACCTCGGGGCCGATGTAGGAGTAGGCAACGGTGGTGGCGCCGGGGGCGAGCACCCCGGCCTCGAGCATGGCATCGATCCACATCTCCCAGTCCTCGCCGCCCATCACGGCGACGGTCTGCTCGATGTCGTCGCCCTCGGCGGGCTCAATGGTGACCTCGTCGACGACCTTGGTGGCGGTGTTGAGGTTCTTGTTGGTGTAGGTCTCGCCGATCGGCTTGAGCACCGACTTGTAGGTCTCGCCGGTCTTCGGGTCGATGCGGCGCGGCGAGGCGAGCGAGTAGACCACGCAGTCGATTTGGCCGAGGTCCTCCTTGATGGCCTCGATCACCGTGGCCTTCATCTCGTCGGAAAAGGCATCGCCATTGAAGGAGCGGGCGTAGAGCCCGGCGTCGGCGGCCTCCTTCTCGAAGGCGGCCGAGTTGTACCAGCCGGCGGTTCCGGGGCGGCGTTCGCTGCCGGGCTTCTCGAAGAAGACCCCGATGGTCGAGGCGCCGCAGCCGAAGGCGGCGGCGATGCGCGAGGACAGCCCGTAGCCGGTGGAGGAGCCGACGACGAGGACCCGCTTGGGACCGTTCTCGATGGGTCCCCGCGAGCGGACCACGGCGATCTGGTCGGCGACGTGCCGGGCGCAGCCGTCGGGGTGCGCGGTGGTGCAGATGAAACCTCGGATCTTGGGCTCGACGATCATCCGCCGAGCTTGGGCGGTCGGGCCGCGGCTGGCAAGGGCGGGGGAGGGCCGGAGCTCGGCCGGAGGTGGCAACCGGAGCGCGGCGGCCCGGGAGCCTCAGGACTGCGCCAGCAGGGGGCCCGAGACCGAGCGGCGGTCGAGGAATTCCTGGGCCAGGTCCATGTAGGCCTTGGCGCCGAGGCCGCTGGGGTCGTGCTCGAGGATCGTGCGGGCGTGGCTGGGGGCCTCGCCGATGCGGATCGTGCGCGGGATGACCGTCTTGTAGAGCTGCTCGGGGAAGTAGTTGCCGACCTCCTCGACGACCTGCTTGGCCAGGTTGGTGCGGCCGTCGAACATGGTCATGACGATGCCCTCCAGGCTCAGCCCGGGGTTGGCGCCCGAGTCGCGGATCTGCTCGATGACATGGACGATCTTGGCGAGGCCCTCGAGCCCGAACCACTCGCACTGGAGCGGGATCATGATCTCGTCGGCCGCCGCCAGCGCGGAGGTCATCAGCACGCCCAGCGAGGGCGGGGTGTCGAGGATGCAGAACTCGAAGAGATCGTTCGGCTTGAGGCCCTGGAGGTGGTGGCGCAGGCGGACCAGGTGGTCGTCGCCGCGGGCGAGCTCGATCTCGACCCCCGCCAGGTCCATGTGCGAGGGGATGACGGAGAGGTGCTCGCGGCCGCTCGGGCGGATCTTTTCGCGGATGTCGCTGTGGCCGAGCAGCACCGGGTAGATGGAATCCTCGCCGTCGACCTCGAGGCCCAGCCCGCTGGTGGTGTTGGCCTGCGGGTCGAGGTCGACCAGCAGGATGCGCTGGCCGAGCTGGGCGAGCGCGGCGGATAGGTTCAGGGCGGTGGTGGTCTTGCCGACGCCACCTTTTTGGTTTCCAACGGCGATGACTTTCATCTGGATCGGGCGCGCGGGCGAACGCGCGCGCAGTCTCCCGGTTCCGGGGGTGGGTGGCAAAACAAAACCAAGGAATGAAGTCATGGAGCGAGGACTGGGTGCGCGGCTTGACCGGATGGCAGGCCTTTCGCGAGGGCCGGGCACTCGCGGAATCTGGCGCGCGCGGCTTCAGCCAGAAGGGGAACCGGCTGAGCGGAAGCTTCGGCGCGGGGCGCCGGCCGCTGCGGACCACGGTCGAGGTGCGCGGCGAGAGTGACGTCGAGGTGCGCTGTTCCTGCGCCGAGAACCGCTCGACCGGGGCGGTCTGCGCGCATGCGGTCGCCCTGCTGTTGCAGGCGGGGAGGATGGACCGGGCGGATCCGACGGAGCCACCAGGGCAGGCGATGGAGGCGCTGCCGTCTTCTGTCCCCGCCGACGGCGCCGACCGCGCATCGGCCCGCGCCACGCGGGTCGAGCTGAGCGGCGACTGGCGACGCTCGCTGGCGGCGGGACGGCTCGCCTTGCGCGTGTCCGCATCGGCGCGGGCGCTTGGATCGGCGGGACTGGCGGGGGTGGCTGAATCGGATCGGGGTGCGGGCGATGCCCCTTGGTCGGCCTGGCTGGCTGCCCGCGGCATCGGGCTGCCGGGGGTCCTGAGCTTGTCGGGAGAGGACCTCGCCTCCGCCCTGGTGGCGCTCGAGGAACATCCCGAGGTCGTCGACGCCACGGGGGAGCCGGTCGGGGTGGCGACGATGCCGCCGCTCGTGCTCGCGGCCAGCGAGCGGACCGGCGGCCGGGTCGAACTGCGGCTGGAAGCACCTGCCGATGGGTTTCCCTGTGGCCACCGGGTCGGACGGGTGTCGGCCGACGGGTCCCGCTTCGGCTGCCTGCCGGCGACGGGCTCGTCCGAGTGGGTGGAGCAGGTCGTCGGCCTGGCCCGGGACGGCCGGCTGGAGCTGGCGCTCGATGACTTCCTCGCCGAGGTCAACGGCTGGCTCGACGTCCTCGCCGTGCCGCGGCCGGGCTGGCTCGGATCGCTGCGCTTCCGTCGCGCCCGTCCCGGCTTCGAGCTGGCCGTCGAGGGCTCGCTGAGGGCGCTCGATGCCGACCTGCGGCTGAGCTACGCCGGTGGGTCCGCTTTTCGGCCGGGCAGTGCGGAGGTGGCGGGCCTTCCCTCGGTCGACGACGACGGCGGCATCGGCATCCGCGACCAGACGGCGGAGCGGGCCATCGTCGAGCGCCTCCACGCGGCGGGGCTCGAGGCGGGGCCACGGGCGGGCGAGCTGCGCCTGCGCGACCCCGACCGGATCCTCGACTTCGTGGCCAACCAGCTGCCCGGCCTGCAACGCCACGGCGTCGTCCGCATCGGCGAGCGCCTCGCCCATGTCCTGCGCTCGGTTCACGTCGTGCGCCCGCGGGTGACGGCGGGCGATGGCGGCAGCCTCGCCACCGAGCTGTCGTTCCAGACCGACGGTGGCAAGGAGGTCCCGCGCGAGAAGGTGCGCGAGATCCTCAGGGCGGGGCGCCGTGCGGTGACCACCCGCCAGGGAGCTACCGTGGTCGTGGGACGCGAGATTCCGGAGCTGGTCGAGCCCCTGCTGGCCGACCTCGGGATCGTCGCGCCGGGCGAGAAACTGCGCCACGACCGCGCCGCGGGCTTCCTTTTCGCGAAGCTCGGCGAGCAGCTCTCGGGCGATCCCGCGGCGGCGCCGGCAATGCCCGAGGTCGCCGGCCTGCGTGCCGAGCTGCGGCCCTACCAGCGCGACGGGGTGGCGTGGATGTTCGAGCGGGTGACCCGCCTGGGCGGCGCCCTGCTGGCCGACGAGATGGGCCTCGGCAAGACGCTGCAGACCCTCGCCCTGGTCACCGCCCTCAGCCAGCGGGCGGGCGGCATCTCCTGCCTGGTGCTGGTGCCGGCCTCGCTGCTCGCCAACTGGCGCGTCGAGTGCCACCGCTTCACCCCGCAGCTCGAGCTGGTCACCCTGCACGGCGCCGGGCGCGACGAGCTCCGCGACGCGGCCCGCGGGGCCGACATCACCCTGACCAGCTACGGCACCCTCCAGCGCGACTTCGCCTTCCACAAGGGGCGCCGCTACGACCTGCTCGTCGCCGACGAGGGCAGCCTGCTGCGCAATCCCGACAGCGAGGTCTCGCGGGCGGTGGCCAAGCTCGAGGCGGAGCACCGCCTGGTCCTCACCGGCACGCCGGTGGAAAACCGCCTGCTCGACCTGTGGTCGATCTTCCGGGTGGTGGCGCCGGGCTACCTCGGGTCGAAGGATGACTTCCTCGCCCGCCACGAGCCGGGCGGGGAGATGGCGGGGCAGGAGGCCGCCCTGCGCGAACGCCTGCGCCTGAGGGTGTCGCCCTACGTGATGCGTCGTACCAAGCGCGAGGTGGCGCCGGACCTGCCGGCCAAGCTGGAGGTCGACGAGTGGCTCGACCTCGAGCCCGCCCAGGCACGGCTCCACGCCGCCATCGCCCGCGAGGGGATCGAGGGCCTCGAGGAGCAGGCCGGGGGGCAGGGCGGGGCCGCCGCGCGGATGCAGCTGCTCACCGTGCTGCTGCGCCTGCGCCAGGTCTGCCTGTCGCCGACCCTGCTCGGCGACGACGAGCCCGGGGTGAAGGAGGTCCGCCTGGCCGAATTGCTGGAGGAGCGGGCCGAGGAGGGCAGGAAGACCCTCGTCTTCAGCCAGTTCCGGAGCTATCTGGAACGGCTCGAGGAGGTGCTGCCGGACCGCGTCGGGGCGCGCTTCCGGCTCGATGGCACGACGCGCGACCGCGGCCGGGTGGTCGAGGCGTTCTCCTCGGCCGAGGGCGCCGCGGTGTTCCTGATCAGCCTCAAGGCCGGCGGCTACGGGCTCAACCTCACCGCCGCCGACGCCGTGGTCCACCTCGACCCGTGGTGGAACCCGGCGGTCGAGGCGCAGGCCAGCGACCGCGCCCACCGCATCGGCCAGACCCGCCCGGTCACCGTGATCCGCCTGCTGGCCCGCGACTCGGTCGAGGAGCGCGTCCGCCGGTTGCAGGAGCACAAGCGGGCCGTGGTTGATACCTTCGGTGACGGCCCGCCCACCGCCTGGGACGCCAACGACCTGCGCTCGTTGTTGTCGATCTGAGATCCTGGATCTCCGATCTTTGATGGTGGATGGTGGATGGTGGATGGTGGTCGAGTAGGTGAACGAGGCGCTCTTCCAGCTCCTCGCTCTTCGCTCTTGCCTCTCCGCTCTCCGCTCCCAGCTCAAAGACGCCAGTAGTCCTCGACCCAGGGGGCGGGGAGGACGCGGTGGTGGATCTTCTTCCCCTCGTAGCCGTTGACCGCGTCGTCCGGGTCGGGCTGGCCGTGGAAGACGAGGAACTTCGCCCCCTCGGGCTTCTTCGGGGCCATCACCAGGTTGAGCGGGAAGGGCGGGCGGCAGTTGAACTTGAAGCTGCGCACCCATTCCTCCGGCCACCAGTAGCGCTCCTCCATCGCATAGGTCAGGAAGTGCTGCTCGGTGACGAAGATCGAGCGGTCCTCGGCACGGTGCATCTCGCGCATGAAGGTGTCGGCGATGTACTGCGACTTGCCGGCCTCGAAGCGGAAGATCGACGAGTTGCCGATGTCGGGACGCTTGCGGACCAGCTGCTTGCGGCGCTCCCACCAGTTGTGGATGATGCAGTTCTTGCCCGGCTTGTAGTCGAAGAAGCAGTCGATCGAGTCGAGGATCACCAGGTCGAGGTCGAGGAACATGGTCGGTCCCTCGAGGTTCTCGTAGCCGTCGGCGGTGATCAGGAGCTTCATGAACACGCAGGGCCACTTCGAGTTCCTGATGCCCGGGTTTTCCGGGAACGAGGCCGTCTCGACCTCGTCGATCAGCCCGCTGGCATCATCGGTGATGCAGAGGAAGCGGAACGGCCGGCTGAGGTTCCGCTGGATCGAGCGGTAGAGGATGTTGACGTACTGCGCCGGGTAGCGGGTGCCCCACTTCATGCAGACGAAGTTGACCGCCTCGCCATTCTTTTCCGTGCCCTTTTTCCTGGGGTTATCCTTGCCCGCTTCGCTCATGATGGTGGTGCGATTGCGGACTGTCGCGCGGGAATTGCCAAGCGGAAAGGGACCGTGGAGCGGCGATCCGACGGCTTCACCGGACCCACCACCAAGCGGCTAGGCCTTCTGGTCGACGCTGCGCATCTGGATGTCGCCGATCTCGACGTGGGGCGGCGTCTCGAGCATGGCGACGATCGCCTCCGCGACGTCGTCGGGCTGCAGCATGGTCATCGACGCGCGGGTCTCCGCGAGCTGGTCCTCGCGGCCGTGGAAGTAGGTGTCGAGCAGCGGGGTGTCGACGAAGCCCGGCGAGATGCTGCCGACCCGGACCTTCAGGCCGGCGGCGCGGGCCTCGAGGCGCAGGGCGTCGGTGACCCCGCGCACCGCGAACTTGGTGGGGGAGTAGAACCCGCCGGTCGGCGGCACGCGGTGGCCGCTCATCGACGAGACGTTGACGATGCAGCCGGCGCCGTCCGGGAATCGCCTCATCGCCAGCTGCGAGCACAGCGCGAGGGCGTGGACGTTGACCCGCCACATCTCCTCCCACTGCGCCGGTTCGCCGTCGCGGATCCCGGCGAGGTAGGCGACCCCGGCGGCATTGACCAGGGCGTCGAGCGGGCCTGCGTCATCCAGGGCATCGATGGCGGCGAAGGCGGCGTGGATGTCGTCCGCGCGGGTCAGGTCGGCGCGGACCGCCGTGACCTCCGCGGATAGCGAGTCGGGGCGGCGGCTCAGCCCGGTGACCCGGGCGGAGCGGCCGACCAGCATCCGGCACAGCGCGCGGCCGATGCCGCTGGACGCGCCGGTGACGACGACGTGGCTTCCAGCCAGGTTTCCGGCCAGGCGGCTCATGCCGGCACCCTCCCGGCTTCGGTGATCTCCGGCACGCGGTCGAACAGGGCGGGGAGGTCGGGCAGCTCGGACTGCTGGTGGGCGCGCTGGGCGGCGAGGATGCGGCCGTCGCGGAACAGGAAGGCGCCGGGCAGCTGCAGGCCGTCGCCGGCGACGTGGCCGACCCCGCAGCCGCCGATCATCAGGCGCAGCCAGGCGAACAGGACCCTCGGGCCGAACAACTCGAGGAAGGTCCCCTTGTGCAGGCCGAACGCCTGGTAGAGCTCGCACAGGGGGTCCGAGATGCGGGCGACCCTCCTACGGGGGTTGACGTAGCGGGTCTCGTCGCCCTCGCCGAGCATGTGGACCAGGACCAGCTGGGCGCCCTCCTGCTCGGCGCGCTCCTGCAGCTGCTCGAGCTCGCGGAGGATCTTGCGGGTGAAGGTGCAGCCGAAGTGGCGCAGGAAGACCAGCGCGAGGGTGCGGTCGCGCGAGGCCTCGGCCAGCGACTCGCCGGTGCTGAGGTGGAAGCGCTCACCGGCCTCCTCGAGGGTCAGCGGGGTGTCGCGGTGGAACGGCTGGCCGAGGTGGGCGCGCACCGCCGCCCACAGCGTGGCGGCCAGCGGCAGCCACCAGATCAGGTCGTCGGCGAGCAGGAAGACGAACAGCCGGCCCGGGTGGGCCACCTCGAAGGCGAGGAAGGCGAAGGCGGCGATGAACAGGTTCACCTTGAGGAACCCGACGGCGACGAGCGGCCACCAGCGCACCGGCGCGTGCGAGCCGACCAGCAGCAGGATGCCGGTGACGACCGAGGCGATCCCCGGGCCGATGGTCATCGCCGTGCGATCCTCGCAGCCCCAGCCGACCCAGCAGAAGAAGCCGCCGTGGTCGCTGATCGAGTGGATGAGCATCCACGCCCCGGCGATCAGGTGGGCGACCCCCGCGGCGAACAGGGCGCACTTCATCCAGAAGAGCGCCCGGCAGGAGGATCCCTGGCATGTCTGGAGCACGCGGGGAGCTTAGCCGCAAAGCCGGCGGGTGCAAGCGGTCGCCATCCTTGACCCCCGCGGGTGGCCTCACCATGCTCCGCGCCATGCGCATCCTGACCGGCATCCAGCCCAGCGGCACGCTCCACATCGGCAACTACTTCGGTGCGATGAAGCCGGCGATCGGGCTGCAGGACGAGGGCGAGGCCTTCATCTTCATCGCCGACTACCACTCGATGACCACGGTGCGCGACCCGGAGGCGCTGCGGGCCAACGTGCGCGAGGTGGCGATCGACCTGCTCGCCTGCGGACTCGACCCGCAGAAGGTGGTGTTTTTCCGCCAGAGCGACGTCCCCGAGGTCAACGAGCTGGCCTGGATCCTGTCGACCGTCTGTCCGCTGAGCCTGCTCGAGAAGTGCCACTCGTACAAGGACAAGGTGGCGCGCGGGATCTCGCCGAGCCACGCCCTGTTCGCCTACCCGGTGCTGATGGCGGCCGACATCCTGCTCTACGACGCCGCGCGGGTTCCGGTCGGCAAGGACCAGAAGCAACACCTCGAGGTGACCCGCGACCTCGCCGGCAAGGTCAACGATGCCTACGGCGAAGGCACCCTGGTCGTCCCCGAGCCGGTGATCCGCGACGAGGTCGCGGTGGTGCCCGGGCTCGACGGCCAGAAGATGAGCAAGAGCTACAACAACGGCCTGCCGATGTTCGGCGCGGAGAAGGCCTCGAAGAAGCTGATCATGCGGATCGTCACCGACTCGACACCGGTCGAGGATCCCAAGCCGGTCGACGGCTCGCTGATCCTGCCGCTGTTCCGGCTTTTCGCGGACGACGCGGCCTACCGGGCGATGGTCGAGGACCACCAGCGCGGCGGGGTCGGCTACGGCGACTTCAAGAAGCGCCTCGCCGAGGCCTACTGGGACTACTTCGCCCCGATGCGGGCGCGGCGCGAGGAGTTGATGGCGGATTCCGGCCACGTCGACGAGGTCCTCGCCCGGGGCGCCGGGCAGGCGCGCAACGAGGCGGCCAGGGTGGTCGGCCGGGTGCGCCGGGCCGTCGGACTCGCCTGAGCGGGAACGCCCACCGGGTGACTCCGGGCTCCTGTCGACCGGGCGTTTTTTCTTTGCCAAGGGACGGATCCGGGGGCAATCTGTCGGCGTTCGAGTGACGAGGCACCTGCCATTTTTGCAGGCGCATCCTGGAACCGCCGCTCGCAAACCCTTCGGCCCCGGAACGGAATCGTGGTGAATTCCTCGGAATTCACACCGAGTCCGACCCGGCCAAGCTGATCGCGACGCGGAAGCCTCCAGGCTGGCTCAATCGTTCACACCCTCGCGGTGGTGCATCCCGCATGGATGCTGTTTTCGGCACGGCGCCGGATACCCGCGATCCCCATCTTTCATTCATGGCCGGTCACAACAAGTGGTCCAAGGTTAAGCACATCAAGGCACGCGTCGATGTCGCGAAGGGCAAGCTTTTCAGCAAGTGCGCCCACGAGATCTCGATCGCGGCGCGTGATGGTGGCGGCGACCCGACGATGAATCACCGCCTGAGGGCGGCGATCGACAACGCCCGTTCGGTGTCCATGCCGAAGGACAACATCGAGCGCGCCATCAAGAAGGGCACCGGCGAGTTGGGAGGCGAGGCCTTCCAGGAAGTCACCTACGAGGGTTATGGTCCTGCGGGCACCGCCTTCCTGATCGAGGGGGCGACCGACAACCTCAACCGCACCGCGGCCGACGTTCGCTCGATCTTCACCAAGAACGGCGGCAGCGTCGCCACCCCGGGCAGCGTGTCCTACCAGTTCGACCGCAAGGGCGAGATCCGCCTCAGGGGCGGGGCGGGCGACGAGCTCATGCTGGCGGCGATCGAGGCCGGCGCCGAGGATGTGGTCGACGCAGGCGGGGATGGTGGCGACGGCGATGAAGACAGCGAGGTGCTCGTCTTCACCGCGCCGGACGAGTTGGCGGCGGTCGCGGCGAAGCTTCGCGAGCTGGGCCACGAGCCGGCCGGCGAGCAGTTGATCTCGTTGCCCCAGGCGAGCAACGAGTTGGCCGAGGCCGAGGTCGCACGCCAGGCGGTGCGGCTCTACGAGCAGCTCGACGACCATCCCGACGTGCTGAACGTCTTCACCAACTTTGATTTGAGCGAGGAGCTCGTCGAGCTCCTCGGATCCTGATTTCCTCCCGATGAGCGAAGACACGACCGAACAGGCAGCCGAGAAGAAGACGGCCAAGGAAGAGGCGCCCAAGGCGGCCCGCAAGGCCGCGAAGAAGGTTGCCAAGACGGCGACCAAGAAGGCGACCAAGGATGCCTCGGCATCCGCCAAGTCAGCGAGTCCCTCGAAGGAGGATCCGATGGACAAGCCCGCCAAGCCCGCGAAGGCCACGAAGGCGAAATCGGAGCAGGCGGAGAAGCCTTCGGCGGAGGAGTCGAAGTCGAAGGGCGGGTCCCAGGACGAGTCCGGCGACGGCCAGCAGCGCTTCGGGCGGGTTCCGGGCGGTGGCCGGGTCGACCAGGACAACCAACACAACCAACAGGCTTCCAACAAGTCTGACGGCAACGACGGCAACGACGGCGGGGAGCGCGGTGGCGAGAAGCGCAAGAAGCGCCGCCGCAAGCGGCGCCGCGGCGGTCGCCAGGGCAACAACCCGCAGGGCCAGAGCGGCCAGGGAGGCCAGGGAGGCCAGAGCGGCCAGGGCCGTGGCGATGACGACCGCGACCTCAGGGATCGCCCGGCCGTGCTCGACGGACCCAAGGTCGAGGTCGATGGCCTGCTCGAGCTGGCGCCGAAGGGCTTCGGTTTCCTGCGGGTTCCCGACAAGAAGTTCGAGCAGGCGCGGGACGACGTGTTCGTCTCGCCGGAGCTGGTCCGCAACTTCGGCCTGCGACCGGGCCACTGGGTCCACGGCCTTGCCCAGGAGGGCCCGCGCGGGCCGCAGCTGGTCGAGATCAAGACCATCAACGACCTCGATCCGGAGGACGCCCGCAAGGCACCGGCCTTCGAGGAGCTCAAGGCGGTGAACCCGAACAAGCGGATCGCCTTCGAGACCACCCAGGACCGCTACACCACGCGGGTGGTCGACCTGGTCTCGCCGGTCGGGCGCGGCCAGCGTGGGTTGATCGTTTCACCGCCGCGCTCGGGCAAGACGACCCTGTTGCTGCACATCGCCGAGGCGGTGTGCGAGCTTCACGACGAGACCCTCCATCCGATGGTGCTGCTGGTCGACGAGCGTCCCGAGGAGGTCACCGAGTTCCGCCGCTGTCTGCCGGGCGTGGAAATCTACGCCAGCTCGAACGACGAGCACCCGCGCAACCACACCCGCATCGCCGAGTTGTGCATCGAGCGGGCCAAGCGCCTCGTCGAGGAGGGCAGGCACGTCTTCCTGCTGATGGACTCGATCACCCGCCTGGCCCGCGCCTACAACGGTGCGACGCGCGGCGGCCGCGGTCGCGGCATCGGCTCGGGCGGGATCATGGTGGGCGCGCTCGAGGAGCCGCGTCGCCTCTTCGCCGCGGCCCGCAACACCCGCGAGGCGGGCTCGCTGACCATCCTCGCCACCGCCCTGGTGCAGACCAACAGCCGCGCCGACGACGCGATCTTCCAGGAGTTCAAGGGCACCGGCAACATGGAGCTCGTGCTCGACCGCAAGATCGCCGAGAACTACATCTACCCGGCGGTCGACATCTTCAAGTCGGGCACCCGCCGCGAGGAACTGCTGCTTGCCGAGCACACCCTCCACAAGATCCACATGATCCGCCGGGGCCTCTCGGGCCACCGTCCGGTCGAGGCGATGGAGCGCCTGCTGTTCTTCCTCAAGAAATTCCCCAACAACCCGCAGATGTTGCTGGAGATCAAGGGTTGAGGAGCCGCCCGCGGGTCGGGCGGGCCGGGTGGACTGCCCACCGGAGTCGGGCGGCGCAGTTGTGGGTCGAAGTTGGGTTTGGGAGTGACACCCATCGCGGGCGGCTTCATCTTGTGCGCCGTCATGGCAGCTTGGTTGAACCCATTCTTCGGAATCCTCGCGACACTGATCCTGTCCATCGTTCCGGCGCGTCCGCTTGTCGCCCAGGAAGAGGCCGTGCCGCTGGCGCAACTCTCGGAGGTTCGCTTCGGTCCGGTGCTGAACAAGCGCCCCTTCGACACCAAGGACTTCACCGGCAAGGTGGTGGTGGTCGATCGCTGGGGCATCAACTCGGTGGCCTGCAAGAACTTCATGCCCGAGCTCGTGAAGCTCCATCGGCGCTACTCGAAGAAGGGGCTCGCCATCGTCGGAATCGAGGTCCAAAGCGGCCCTTGGAACCAGGTCAACGAATTCCTCGACGATGAGCGGGTCGAGTTTCCGGTGGTTTCGGGCGGCACCACGCCGGCCCGCTCGGGCTTCGTGCCCTTTGCCCTGGTCTTCGGAGCCGATGGCAATCTCGACTGGGCCGGCAATCCGACCCAGGATGGCTTTGTCGATGCGATCCGGGACGCCCTGAAGGAGGTCGAGGAGGAGAGCGATTCCCTGCTCCCCGAGGAGCCGGCTCCGATCATTGCATCCAGGGTGTGGACCAACGACGAGGGTCAGACGATCGAGGCGGAAGTCCTGCGCGTCGAGGGCGATGAGGTGGTTTTCCGGATGAAGGACCGCAATGAGGTTGCCTACGCGATCGGCCGGCTTTCGCCGCGCGACCAGCTGGTCATCCGCCGGGCCGAGCGCCAGCCGGGGGCGCGTTGACGGCGTGGGGTGCTCAGTTGCCGGCTTCAGACGGCGGGTAGAGGTCGCGGTTCGAGGCCTGGAACTCGGCCTTGAGCCGGACCGTCAGGGTCGACAGGTCGACGAGCTTCCACTCGCCGAATTTCCAGGCGCCGTCGTTGCCGTCGTGGCCGATGCCGATCAGCAGGTGGACGGCGTCTTCGGTAACCTTGAGGGTCTCGTCCTTCGGTGCGAAGTAGAAGCTGCGGAAGCTGCTGTCCCACGAGTCCCGCTCGACGAGCTTCGGGTCGAGGTAGAAGACCTCGCCGCTGGCCTCGTCGACCACCCGTAGGTCGGGGTAGCCGCTGCGGCGCGAATCGCCCGCGCGGTTGACGGGAATGCCGCAACTCAGGCCCTCGGCTCGGTCGAGCGACTCCATCAGGGCGTCCTCGAAGAAGCGCGAGGCCTCGTTGATGCGGCGCAGTTCGTGCAGCGGCGACCCTTCGTCACCCAGTCGGACCGTCGCCTCCACCAGGGCGCGGTCGATGGCCTCGAGGACGCGCCGGTGGGCGGGCCGCTCCGGTTCGAGCGGGATGACCTTCTTTTCCGAGCAGGCCAGCACGACCAGGGGAAAGTGGAAGCGGCGGCTGTCGAGGTCCTCCTCGAGCAGCTGGCGGACGAGCGCGAAGTCGGCCCGCGCCTTCTCGCGTGCCTTCGCCGATTCGATCCGCTCCTCCGCGATCTCCTCGACCTCGAGGATGCGGGGCGACTCGGGGCGCGAGGGTGGACGGGTCACGGCCCAGATCATCACGCCGGCGAATCCGGCGAGGACGACCAGCCCGGCGAGGCGCGGTGCGTTCATGGGTCGATGCGGATCGCCTTGTCGAGCAGGGCCTCGGCGATGTCGTAGTCGAAGCGGTCGCGCACGTGCACGCGACACAGCGGCTGGCCCTGGTGGACGCGCTCGCCGACCTTGACCAGCCGGTCGAAACCGACGGCGTGGTCGACGGTGTCGGTGGCTCGCGTGCGGCCCGCACCCAGCTGCATCGCCGCCTGGCCGACCAGGCCGGCGTCGACCTTGCTGACGGTTCCGGTGTCCGCGGCGTGGTACTCACGGACCTGCGGCGCCTCGTGGATCTCGGCGAGGCGCCTGAGGTCGGCGGGGTTGCCACCCTGGGCGGTGACCAGTTCGTCGAACTTCGCCCGCGCACGACCGTCGTCGAGCCGCTTCGACAGCTCCGCGCGCGACTCCGGCGAGATCACCTCGGCGAGGTCGAGGACGAGGTGGCGCAGGTCGGCCGATCCGGCGCCGTCGAGGCAGTCGACCGCCTCGATCACCTCGAGCGCGTTGCCGACCGCGCGGCCGAGCGGTTCGTCCATCGGGGTGAGCAGCGCCTTGACCTCGACGTCCATCTCGCGGCCGACCGCGATCATCGCGTCGGCCAGCCGCTGCGCCTCCTTCTCGGTGCGCATGAAGGCGCCGCTGCCGAACTTCACGTCGAGCACCAGCTGGTCGAGCGACTCGGCGAGCTTCTTCGACATGATCGACGCGGTGATCAGCGGGATCGAGGCGACGGTTCCGGTGACGTCGCGCAGGGCGTAGAGCTTGCGGTCGGCCGGGCACAGCCGGTCGGTCTGGCCCATCATCACCACGCCGATCCGCTCGAGCTGCACGGCGGCCTCCTCGAGGTTGAGGGCGACGCGGAAGTTCGGGATCGCCTCCAGCTTGTCGAGCGTGCCACCGGTGATGCCGAGGCCGCGGCCGGACACCATCGGCACCCAGTTGCCGGTGCTGGCAACCAGCGGGGCGAGCACCAGCGAGACCTTGTCGCCGATGCCGCCGGTCGAGTGCTTGTCGACCACCGGCGGGTGCTGCGGGCCGTGGAGGAAGGTGGTCCCGCTCTCGAGCATCGAGCGGGTCAGCGCCGCGGTCTCGCGGGCGTTCATGCCCTTGAAATAGACCGCCATGGCGAAGGCCGACATCTGGTAGTCGGGCACCTCGCCGGCGACGTAGCCATCGACCAGGGCACGGATCTCGTCGGGCGCCAGGTGCTCGCCGTCGCGCTTGCGCGAGATCAGGGTGGGGACGTGGATCTTCATGGGGAGGGGGACTCGCTGGTAAGGGTATCGCCGGAGCCCTAGCGGCCCAGCCCGAAATGCCGCGCCACGAGATCGGCGACCTGGCAGAAGTCGGCGGAATCGACCGGCTCCGCGGGCGAGTTGACGGTGAGCAGCGGGACGCGCTCGCGGGTGTGGTCGGTGCCGGGATGGTAGGGGTCGTTGCCGTGGTCGGCGGTGAGAATGAGGAGGTCGCCGCCGAGGCGGGGCAGGAAGCCGCCGAGCCAGGCGTCGAACTCGCGCAGGCAGTCGGCGTAGCCTGCCGGGTCGCGGCGGTGGCCGAAGTGGGCGTCGAAGTCGACCAGGTTGGCGAGGACCAGGCCCTCCTCCTGCCTGTCCTGCCCGTCCCACAGGCGGTCGATCGCAGCCATGCCGGCGGCGTTGTCGGGGGTCGGGACGGATCGGCTGATGCCCGATCCGGCGAAGATGTCAGCGATCTTGCCCACGCCGGTGGTGGCGATGCCGGCGCCCTCGAGCTCGTTGAGCACGGTGGACGGGGGGACCAGCGAGTAGTCGTGGCGGTTGCCGCTGCGCTTGAAGGAATCGGCGTCAGCGCCGATGAAGGGCCGGGCGATCACGCGGCCGACCCGCAGGCCGCGGCGATCGAGGACCTCGCGGGATATACGGCAAAGGTCGTAGAGACGTTCGAGCCCGAAGTGCTCCTCGTGGGCGGCGATCTGCAGTACCGAGTCGGCGCTGGTGTAGAGGATCGGCCTCCCGGTCGCGAGGTGCTCGGCGCCGAGGCGGGCGATGATCTCGGTGCCCGAGGCCGCCTCGTTGCCGAGGAATTCAACGCCGCCGGCCTGCCCGACTTCCGCGACCAGGTCGTCCGGGAAGTTTTCGAAGGTGGCGAGGGGTTCGCGGGTGACCGCACCCATCAGCTCCCAGTGGCCGGTGGTGGTGTCCTTGCCGGCCGAGGCCTCGCTCATGATCGCCGCGGCGGAATCAGATTCAGGGAAGGGGGGAGGATCAGCGTGGGGAAAGGCCGGGTCGAGTTGGCGCAGCAGGCCGTAGAGCCCGAGCGAGGCGAGGTGGGGCAGGTCCAGGCCGGGGATGCGGCCGAAGAGGTGGCCGAGGGTGTCGGCGCCGGCGTCGCCGAAGGCCGCGGCATCGGGCGCGTGGCCGCAGCCGACCGAGTCGAGGACGATGACAAGCGCGCGCGGCACGTCGCCAGCATGAGCCGGATCCGGGCGAGGGCAAGAAGTGGCGGGGTAGTTCATTTGAACAAAATTTGAGGATTGGACTGGCCGGGGGCTCCCCTTAGGGTGGCGCCATGCCGTCCATTTCGGGCACATCGGACCAAGCGAACGAAGCGGGAAAGGCGGTGGTCGACCCGCTCGAGGCGCTCGAGCGCCACTTCGGTCATGGCGGCTTCCTCGATGGTCAGGACGAGGTGATCGGCCAGATCGTCCGGGGCCGCGACGGTCTGGTGGTGATGCCGACCGGTGGCGGCAAGTCGCTGTGCTACCAGCTCCCGGCCCTGTGTTTTCCCGGCGTGACCCTGGTGGTCTCGCCGCTGATCGCGCTGATGAAGGACCAGGTCGACGCCCTGGTCGACAAGGGGATCGCCGCCACGGTGATCAACTCGAGCATCCCCTGGCCGGAGCAGCGCGAGCGGCTCGAGGGCATGCGCGAGGGGAGGTGGAAGCTGGTCTACGTCGCCCCCGAGCGCTTCCGCGCCGAGTCCTTCCTGCGCGCGCTCGAGGGCGTCGAGATCTCGCTCTTTGCGGTCGACGAGGCCCACTGCCTGAGCCAGTGGGGCCACGACTTCCGGCCCGACTACCTGCGCCTCGGCCGCGCGCTCGAGGCGGTCGGCAGGCCGCAGTGCATCGCGCTCACGGCGACGGCCACTCCGGTGGTGCGGCAGGACATCCTCCAGGTGCTCGGGCTGCGCGACCCCTTCGAGGTGGTCAGCGGCTTCTCGCGGCCGAACCTGTCGCTGGCGATCACCGCGGTGGAGAAGAAGGCGCAGAAGCTGGCGCGGCTGCGCGAGGTGGTCGGCGCGCACAAAACGGGCATTGTCTACTGCGCGACCCGCCGCAAGGTCGAGGAGGTGTCCGAGACCCTGGCGGCCTGGGGCATGAAGGTGATCGGCTACCACGGCGGGATGAGCGACGACGAGCGCGAGGAGGCCCAGAACGTCTTCCTGCGCCGCGACGCCGACGTGGCCGTGGCGACCAACGCCTTCGGCATGGGCATCGACCGGGCCGACGTGCGCTTCGTGGTCCACTACGAGGTCCCGGGAAGCATCGAGGCCTACTACCAGGAGGCCGGCCGTGCCGGGCGCGATGGCGAGGCGGCGTTCTGCGAGCTGCTCTTCAACTACGCCGACACGCGGACCCAGGAATTCTTCATCGAGGGCGCCAATCCGGGGGTCGAGGCGATCCGCGGGATCTACCGCTACCTGCTGGCTGAATCGAGCGACGAGTTCGAGGTCGAGCGCAGCATCGACCAGATCGCCGACGGTGCCGGGCTGAAGAACTCGATGTCGGTCGGCAGCGCGCTGTCGCTGCTGGTGCGGGCGGGCTACATCGAGCGCTTCGACATCGCCGGCTCGCGCCGCCGCGGCACCCGCCTCAAGCGCCCCGAGGTCATGGCCGAGGCGCTGGAGCTTGACGTCGACGCGATCGAGGAGAAGGAGCGCCGCGACCGCGACAAGCTCAAGGCGATGGTCGAGATGTGCTACGCGCGGAGCTGCCGCCAGCAGTGGATCCTCGAGTACTTCGGCGAGGACGACGCCGGGACCTGCGGCAGCTGCGATGTCTGCCGTGACAGCGGCGGCGACGAGCGCGAGCCGACCGAGGCCGAGGACCTGATCGTGCGCAAGGCGCTGAGCGGAGTCGCGCGGATGTCGTTCCGGCGCGGCGGGCGCTGGGCCGGCCGCTACGGCCGCGGCAAGATCGTGCTGATGCTGCTGGGCAGCCGCTCGCAGGAGGTCGTCGCCGCCGGACTCGACCAGCTGACGACCTACGGCCTGCTCAAGGAGCTCGGCTCGGGCTACGTCAACGCGCTGATGCGGGCTCTGGCGGATGCCGGGCTGGTGCGGGTCGAGACCGGCGACTACCCCCTGCTGACCCTGAGCGAGCGCGGCGACAAGGTGATGCGCGGCAAGGCGAAGTACCGCCTGGCCTGGCCGTCGCGCGAGGCCGCACCGCCGGAGGTCGACCTCGAGGACCAGGGCTTCGACCCCGGCCTCTACAGCCGCCTCAAGGACCTGAGGATGCAGCTGGCCCGGGCCGAGAAGGTGCCGCCCTACGTGGTCTTCAACAACCGCACGCTCGAGGGACTGGCGCGCTACCAGCCCGGCACGCTCGACGAGGGCCTGCAGGTCCCCGGGGTCGGCGAGGTCAAGGCCCAGCGCTACCTCCGCCCGTTCCTCGACGCGATCCGGGCGTGGAAGAAGGGCTGATCCCACGGAATCCTCGGGACGAAAGTTGAATTCGAAAGGACTCGCGTAGCCAGTTGGATCAAACAATGGAATGACAGGCATACAATTGTTGTGGCGCTTGGGTCGGAGGTTTGGTAGTGGTTTGCAACTGGATGAATTTCAACGAGAAATGTACGGTGGATGCGGTGCTTGAGGCGGGCTTGCCGAC
>JAUIJB010000083.1 GCA_030430455.1 Verrucomicrobiia bacterium
TTCAGCCCGGGCACCTACCTGATCGGCGCCTCCCTGCTGTCGCTGCTGGCGTGCTGGTTCGCGCTGTCCCTCGGCGTCACGAGCCTCGCCATCGCCGGCACCATCCTCGTCCTGATCCTGGTCTACACCCGCATCCACAAGCGGAGCCGCTGGGCGGTGGTGCCGATGGGGCTGTGCCGCGCCGGGCTCTACCTCCTGGGCATCAATGCCTGCGTTCCCGACTACTGGAGGGAGAAGGCCACGGGAGTCGCCCTCGGGACCGGTTCGGTGAACCCCACCCTGTTTTCACCCGCCGACATGGGCTTGTCCGTCGCCTACGTGTTCACCCACGCCCTCGGCCTGTTCTCCTACATCGTCGGCCTCACCCTGACGGCCCGCTACGAGTCCGCCGAGCATCCGCCGCACGGCATGGTCCTGCTGGCCCGGGGCATGCTCTTCCTGCCCCTGGCCGCCATGTCCGCCTGGTGGATGCCGCACTACCCGCTTCCCGCCACGCTGGGGCTGGTCCCCTTCGGCCTCTGGCTCGCACTCGCCCTGACCCGCCTGCGCAAGCCCGTCCCGCGCTTCGTCTCCGCCCTGCTCGCGGGCATCCCGCTGGTCGACGCCATCGCCATGGTGCCGCTGTGTCTTGCCCTCTTCGTCCCCGGTGGCGGCATCAGCCAGGACCCACGCCTGCTGGTCTCCCTCGCGGTCCCCTTCGTCGCCTTCGGCCTCGCGCTGCTGCTGCAGAAACTCGCACCCGCGACCTGAGAATGGGGAGAGCGACTTTGCTAGTCGCTGCAGGACCGCTGCGAATCCTGGATGAAGCGGCTTACAAGGGCGTCCTCCACATTTCACAGGCATGGGCCGCGAAGCCCGCACCGAAGGCGGTGAGCCAGAAGCGCGAGTCGCCGTTGGCCGAGGCCAGCGCCCGCTCCAGCGCGAACATCACCGAGGGGCTGCTCATGTTGCCGTGGGAGCGCAGCACCTCGCGGGTCTCGGGGAGTTCGAAGGGAAGCACCTTTTCCAGCGCCTCGATCACGTCGCGTCCGCCCGAGTGGGCCAGCACGCGGTCCGGCTCGGCGGTGCGCCGCGCATAGAGCTCAGAAACCGCCTCGGCGGCCAGCCCCGGCACCGCCTTGTCGAGCTGGTTGCGCAACTTCCCGCCGGCGTTCACGAAGCGAATCCGCTCGCGCTGCTCGGGCCAGTGCACGGTGGTGAAGTGGCCCGCCTGCCACTGCCCCGGCTGGCCCTCGCCCGACCAAACCGCCGCCGCGGCGCCGTCGCCGAAGAGGCACAGCGAGATCAGGACGCCCGGGTCGTCGTCGGCAAAGAACGCCGCCGAGCAGACCTCGACCGCCACCGTCGCCACCCTTGCCCCGGGCTGCGCGGCGAGGAAGTTCGACGCGCTGCGCAGCATCGGCACCGCGGCACCGCAGCCGAGCCCGGCGAGGTCCTGCAAGTACGCCTCCTGGCGGATTCCCATCCGCTCGGCGACGTGGCTGCTCACTCCCGGGCAGAGGTAGCCGGTGCAGGTGCACACGAAGAGCGCGTCGAGGTCAGCGGCGGCGAGACCGGCCTCGTCGAGCGCCGACCGCAGTGCGCGTTCGGCGAGACGCGGTGCCTCCTGCTCGAAGAACCGATTCAACTCGCCGGCGTCGCGCTCCACCACCGGCGCGATCTCCTCAAGGCAGAACCGGCGGCTCTCGATCCCCGAAACACCATTTCCCAGCACCTTCTCCAACAGCGCCACCGAGCCGGGGCGCAGGCGCTCGAACAAGCCGGCCTCGCGCAGCGCGGCGAGGCAATCGGGCTGGGTGTAGACGGCATCGGGCACCGCCGTGGACAGGGATTGGAGGAACATGGAAATCATCGGACAAGGGAAAGCATCGGGCGAAACGGCAGCCACCCGGCGCGCCCGAGCCGCTCGAGCAGCGCCTGGCCGGCACGGTTGAGCATCACGCCCTGCATCACCGCGGCGGCCGACAGCCGCCTGGCGAAGCGCCGCCGCGAGCGGCGCCGCAGTTCGGCCAGCACGCCCTCCCAGCTGGCCGCGCCGCGGCTCCACGCATCCAGCGGGTCCAGCGCATCGCGCGCCGACTCGAAGGCCATGCTCATGCCGTTGCCGGTGAAGGGCGGGATCATGCCCACGGCATCGCCCACCCCGCATCCACCGCCGCCCTGCCAGCCGAGCCGGAAGCCGGCCACGGCGGAAAAGGATCCGCCATCCATTCCCACGGACTCGAGCCGACGGGCGAGGCCGTCGAGCCCCTCGCGGCGCAGGTAGTTCATCATCATCCCCCCGCCGCGGATCCGGCGATCGAGGGTGAACAGGCCGCAGGCGTTCACGCGGTCGCCCTCGACCCGGCACAAGCCGACGTAGCCCGAGCGCCCGAGGTGCATCTCGAGCCCCGAGTCCATCTCCAACCCACGGAAGTGCGCCTTCAGGCCGATCCAGCGACCCCTCCGCGGCTGCCGGCCCGCCGCCCACACCAAGCCCTCGCGGGCTTCCCGCGGTCGACGCGATCCCTCGACCACCCGGCCACCGAGCCGGACCACCTCCCGCGCCAGCCGCTGGTCGAGGCAGTGGCGCGAGATCGCCCACGCCGCCACCGGCAACTCGTCGCGCATCACCAGCCGGTCGCGACGGTACCAGCTCAGCGAGCGTGGCCGCCGGGCGTCGTCGAGGCAAGCCGCCACGCCCAGCTCGTCGAGCACCGCCTCGTCGACGCCCGAGATGAACTCGCCGCACACGCGGTGGCGCGGGTAGTGCCCCGCCTCGTGCACCACCACGGGCACCTCGCGCCGACGCAGGCCCGCCGCCAGCGACAAGCCGGCCAATCCGCCGCCGGCGATGTGCACCTCGTTCTTCAACGCCGTGACGCTAGCACCCTCAGGCCACCGCGCCACGAGCTTCGCTCGGAAATTTCCCAGTCCGCGGAGTCGAGCCCGAGCCACGCCGGCAACTCACCCGGCACGAACCCGGCCTGGATGCTCACCCGCATGTCGTGCCGGGTCACCCGGTTGACGAAGGGAGTCATCATCGCCCCCGCCACCAGCGCGCCCTCCCAGCGGAACGGCTCGACGAAGCACAGCAGGCGGAACCCGGCCATGCGCCCGCCCAGCCGGCGCAGCTCGTCGGGGGTGAAATGATGCAGGAACAGGTTGGCCAGCAGCACGCCCCCGGTGGCCGGACGGGCATCGTCGGCGGCCTCGTTTTCGGCAGCATCGAAGACATCGCCCTGCCGCCACGCCACCTCGCGGACGAGCCCGTCCGGGCGCGGTGCCCGGTCGACACCGCCCAGCGGCGCGCCGGGAAGGTCGCGCGCCAGGCGCTTGAGCAGCTGGCCGTCGCCCGCTCCCCACTCGACCACCCCGTCGCGGACCTCGGCACGGCCCTTGAGGACGCGCCGGATCCAGGCATGGTTGCCCATCAGGCCGTTGATCCGGACGAGGTCGCGCCGCGAGCGAATCGCCTCCGGGTCGTCCGCGGCGAGCTCGTCGAGGATTTCCGGCTCCACACTTCGCTCCATAACCTCTAGAGACCCTCCGCCCTTCCGATCCCGTGTGCAAGTCCGCCCAGTTCCTTCCGCTCCTCGCCTGCCTGCTGCTGGCGTCCTGTTTTGACTCCCGCGAGGAAATCTGGATCGCCCCCGACGGCTCCGGCCGTGCCGAGCTCAGCGTCACCCTCCCCGGTGCGGCACTGCTCCTCGCCGGCGGGCGCGACGGCGTCGAGGCCAAGGTCCGGCGCTTCTTCGACGAGACCCCGGAGCTGGAGCTCGATTCACTGGCCTTCGAGACCGCCGGCGACGAGGTGCGCATCCGGCTCGCTGCCTCGGCCGACTCGATGCTCGACCTGATGGACCTGCAGGAGTCCGAGGCCTTCGCCGAGCTGCCCGCCGCCGCGACCAGTTCCTTCGGCCGCTTCGCGGTGGAGATCGACGGTCTCGACATCGACTACCGGCGCACGATCGACATCGGCAAGGGGATCGGTTTCACCGCCCTCGCCATCCCCGCCGCGGAAAAGGAAGAGCGCCGGTTGGTCTACATCGCCCACCTGCCGACGAAGCCGAAGCAGCACAATGCGGGCGAGGTCGGCGCCGACGGCCGCACGCTCACCTGGAGCTACTCGCTCGGCGAGGCCCTGGCCGGCCCGGTCCATCACCAGGCACGCATTCCGATGCCGATCCCGTGGCTGAGGATCCTGCTCATCGTCCTCGCCATCGCCATCCTCGCCACCGTGCTCGGCCGGCGCTTCCGGCTTCAGGCGCAGAGGAAAAAGTCGACGCCCTCGGCGTAGCCGGCCGCCGCCGCCAGCCCGCGCAGCTTGTCCCGCGCGCCGGGCAGGCCGACGGCGCCCAGCAGGATGCCACCATGCCTCGCCTGGCTCAGCGTGGCTGCATGCTCGACCGGCAGCCCCTGCCAGCTTTCCCCGATGCGCCGCGGGCTGACATCGAACACGCCGTGAAGCCGGGCGCCTTCCTGCCTGAGGAATCGTCCCAGCCCCTTGCGGATCGGGCCGCCGCCGGCGAGCCAGAATCCCGCCGCCGCATTCGGCAGGCGCGCGATGAAGTGGGCTTTGGCCGCGAGGAAGCGCTCCTGCGAGTAGCGTTGGTCGCTGCGCGTCAGGCGGCGGTCGCCGTCGACCCAGGTCAGCAGCGGCTCCGGGAGGTTCTCGACCGCCATCCCCATTTCCAGCATCCGCAGCCACAGGTCGTAGTCCTCCGCCCAGCCACCCGGCGGCTCGCGGTAGCCCCCGGCAACGTCATGGGCCGCCCGTCGCATCATCACCGTGGGGTGCACCAGCGGGCTCTCGATGAAACGCTCGCGTGCCAGGGTTGCGGGATCGTCGAGACCCGCGATCCACTCGGCAAAGCGACCGAAACCCGCCAGCGGCGGCTGCCAGCCGCCGCTGCGGTCGCGGCGACGGATGTCCACCGCCGTCCCGCAGGCCATCAACTCGGGACGGGCTTCGAGGTGCCCGATCTGCCGTCCAAGCCGTCGCGGGTGCGCGATGTCGTCGGCATCCATGCGCGCGATGATCTCCCCGCGACTCGCCGCGACCCCCTCGCGGAGCGCGTCGACGATCGTCCCCGCGACCTCCATCACCCGGATCCTTGCCTCCCGCCGCGCCCACTCCCGCGCGAACTCCGCCGAGGCGTCGGCCGAGACGTTGTCGACCACCACCATTTCCCAATCGCCGAACTCCTGTCCCACCACGCTCGCCACCGCCTCATCCAGCGTCTCCGCTGCATCCTTCACCGGCATCACCACCGAAACCATCTCCACCCACCCTCGCCGCCCCGCCCGCCCCGATCAAGCCCACGCCGCGCCGCCGGCGCGGCGGATGGAAGATGGAAGGTGGAAGATGGTGGATGAGCTTGGCGGGCGAGAATCGCCTCCCAAGCGCACGCTTTTTGCTCTCTACTTCCCGCGACCCTTCCCACCCCAACCATCCCATTCCCCTCCGCCACGGAGCCACTGCTCACCGACTCACTAGCTCACTAGCTCACTAGCTCACTGCCTCACCGGTCACTCGTCCCCGTCCCCATGCACCACACCGTCGCCCACCCCCTCATCGCCGCCGAGTTGACCCGCCTGCGCGACCGCGAGTGCCCGTCCTTCGAGTTCCGCGAGCGGGTCCGCCGGGTCGCCTCGCTGATGACGCCGGCGGTCACGGCCGACCTCGAGCTGCAAACCGTCGCCTGCCAGACCCCGCTCGAGATCACCAGCGGCAGCGAGGTCGCCCGCCCGGTCGTCCTCGTCCCGGTGCTGCGCGCCGGGCTCGGCTTCCTCGACGGCTTCCTCGACCTGATCCCGAACGCCACCGTGGCCCATATCGGGCTCGCCCGCAACGAGGAGACCTTGCTGCCCGAGTCCTACTACGAGAACATCCCGGACGGCATCGACGAGGCTGAGATCCTGCTGCTCGACCCGATGCTCGCCACCGGCGGCTCGGCGGCCGCCGCGGTGACCCGGCTGCGCGAGTCCGGCGCCGTCCGCCTGCGCTTCGCCTGTCTCGTCGCCGCACCCGAGGGCATCGCCTCCTTCGAGGATATCCACCCCGACGTACCGATCTTCACCGCTGCGATCGACCGCTGCCTCAACGAGCACGGCTACATCCTGCCCGGCCTCGGCGACGCCGGCGACCGCCTCTTCGGCACCATCTGAACCCCGCTCCCTCGCGTGACCCGGCCCGGTTCCCTTTCCGCCACCGCGCTGGTCATCGCCTCGATGGTCGGGACCGGGATCTTCACCTCGCTCGGCTTCCAGCTCGAGGACCTCCCCTCCGGCCCCGCCATCATCACGCTGTGGCTGGTCGGCGGGGTCATCGCGCTGTGCGGCGCCCTGTGCTACGCCGCCCTGGCGCGCCTGCTGCCCCGCTCCGGCGGCGAGCACCACTTCCTGACCGAGCTCTACCACCCCGCGCTCGGCTTCATGGCCGGGCTGGTTTCCGCCATCGTCGGCTTCGCCGCGCCCACCGCCCTCAGCGCCCTCGCCCTGGGCGAGTACCTGCGCCAGGCCTTTCCCGCGCTGCCGGTCCCGGCCGCGGCGACCGCGGTGATCCTCATCGGCACCCTCGCCCACTCGTCGAGCGCAGCCACCAGCGCGCGGGTCCAGACCGCCGCCACCGCCCTCAAGCTGCTGCTCATCCTCGGCCTCATCCTCGCGGCCATCGTGCTTCCCGGCCGCGGCGACATCCGCTGGTCGCCGGACCCCGCGACGGACCTCGGCGCCGTGCTGCAGCCGGCCTTCGCCACCGCGCTGTTCTTCGTGTTCTATTCCTACTCCGGCTGGAATGCCGCCATCTACGGCCTCGAGGAGTGGCACCAGCCGGAGCGGACGGTGCGCCGCGCGCTGGTCGGCGGCACCCTGCTGGTCACCGCGCTCTACCTCGCCCTCAACACCGCCTTCCTGCATGCCGCCCCGGTCTCGGCGCTGAGCGGCGAGCCCGCGGTCGGGCAGATCGCCGCCCGCCACCTGTTCGGCGACGACGCCGCGCGACCGCTCGCGCTGCTCTTCGCGCTCGGGCTGTTCGCCTCGGTCAGCGCCATGCTGTGGGCCGGCCCGCGGGTGCTGGCGGCGATGGGCCGCTCGCTGCCGGCGCTCGGCTTCTTCGACCCCGGCCCGCGCCCCCCGCGGGTCGCCCTGGCCACCCAGACCGCCCTCGCCCTGGCCTTCGTCGCCTTCGCCGGCTTCCGCGACCTGGTCACCTTCACCCAGGCCGGCCTGACCACCTGCTCGATGTTCGCCGTGGCCGGCCTGTTCCGCCTCAGGGACCGCCTGGGCCCCGGGGAAATCGTCCTCCTCGGGGTGGCGGCCACCGTTTTCCTCGCCATGAGTGGCTTCGTGGTGATTCGATCGATCCAAGCCGATCCGCTTCCCACCCTGGCCGCCCTCGCCGTCGTCGCCGCCAGCGCCCTGCTCTGGTTCCCGCTCCAACGATCATGAAACGGTTCCCAATCCTCGCCTCCCTGGCCTCCGCCCTGGCCCTCGTCCAGTGCGCTTCCGAACCTGCCAAGCCCGCCGCCCCGCTCAACCCGGCGCGCGACTACCAGCCCGCCTCCGGTGAGCCCTCGGTCGACGACGTCGCCCGCTTCCTCGCCGGCCGCCCGGTGAACTCCGGCGAGAAGCTCGCGCGGATCCAGCAGACCTCCACCGACTACCACCGCCACGCGCTCGACCTCGACTACCTCGAGCGCAAGCTCTCGTCGCGACGCCGGAAACTGCAAATGCAGTATTTCCAGGACACCCTCCGGCCGCTGACCGGATCGCCCTCGACCGTGCTCTACCCCTTCGGCGGGCCCGACATCCTGCACGCCACCTCGATGTTCCCACGGGCGTCCTCGTACATCCTCGTCGGCCTGGAGCCGGTCGGCGCGGTCCCCGGCTTCGAGGGCGACCCGCAGCCGCTGCTCGACCGCATCGGCCGGGTGATGGAGGGACCGCTGCGCCACGGCTACTTCGTCACCGAGGACATGCGCCAGGCACCGCCCGCGGTGCCCATCCTGCTCGCCAGCCTCGCCATCACCGGCGCCCGCGTCGACGGCGTCCGCTCGCTCGACCTCGCCGGCCGCCCGGCCGCCGAGATCCGCTTCCGCGGCGAGAACGGCGGCTCGAAGCGGGTCGTCTACGTCCGTGCCGACCTCTCGAACCGCGGCTTCGACGGCTCGCTCGCCGCGGCCCTCGACCAGCTCGGCGGCGACCTCGCCTACTTCAAGGCGGCCTCCTACCTGCTCCACGACAATGCCTTCTCCGGCGTCCGCCAGTGGGTCCTCGACCGCCGCCGCCCGATCATCCAGGACGACTCCGGCATCCCCTACCGCTATTTCGGCGGCGACTGGTCGCTCACCCTGCTGGGACGCTACGAGCGGCCGATCCCGCTCTTCGTCCGCTGGCGCCAGGCCGACCTGGCCGCGGCCTACCAGTCGATCGGCGGCTCCGGCCCGCCCGTCCCCTTCGGCTCCGGCTACCACATCCGCGACCGCGAGGCCAACCTGCAGGTCGCCGTGCCACGTTGAGTGGGGTGCCTTCCATCCGCCATCCCCGGGCCATTTCAGTTTTGGGACCAGGATGGATCCGCCGTCGCCCCATGGGCTATGGCGGACAGGTGGGATGGATGGGATGACGTCTCATCAGGAGAACTCATCCTGCTCACCAAGCTCCGATACAAATCCGGCGGAACGCCGGACCTTGGAGTGCGGCGGCTCGACGCCGCTTTTGGAGACGTTCAGGCAAGGTCGCTTTCTTGGCGAGGTCTCCCCGGGAGTCGACCTCTGTTTCTCTCCCAGGCAGGCGGTGCACTCGGTCGAAAGGAAACGAATTCTCCCAACACCCAGGTCCAGAACGACACGCAAAGCGGCGTCAAGCCGCCGCAGTCCAAAGCCTCAGGCATCCCATCCATCCTGGTCCCTACCCACTACAAAGCCGCCAAGAACGGCCGGTCGCGCCAGCTCGCCGCGACCCCTAGCCGCGCCACCACACGGCCGCTTTCCGGCCAAATGAAGACCCGGCGGCCCGCCGAGCCGACCAGCACCAGCAGCGACGCCGGCTGGCTGCGCGACAAGCAGACCCCGGCCCAGAAATCGCGCCCCTTCGGCGGGTCGAGCACCTCCTCGATCTCCACCTCGCGGCCGCCCCGGCCGTTGCGCCAGACGCCACCGCCGAAGTGCGGGTTGACCCGCGAGGGACGGGTCACCGCGGCGAAGTCCGCGGCGCGGATCCCCGCCGCGTCGCGCCCCGCGGCCAGTTCGCCGACAACCCGCCCGAGCTGGCCCAGTTCATTCACGCTGAGCTCGGCTCCGGTCGACCAGTACCGGCGCCCCGCGCCGTCCTCGCGCCAGTCGGAGGGACGCAGCCCGACCGGCTTCAGCACCGCCCGGCGCATGAACCCGTCGGCATCCTCGCCGCGCCCGGCCAGCTTGCGCCGCACCAGCTCGGCCAGCAACTCCCAGCAGGCCGGACCATAGCGGAAGCGGGTGCCCGGCAGTTCGACCAGCGGGATCCGCGCGGCCACCCGCCCCTTGTCGGTCGGCCGGGCGCGGTAGAGCACGCGGGCCCCGCCGGACAGCCCGGCGGTCATCTGCAACAGGTGGCGGACCCGGATGTCGGCGCGACCCGGGTCGCCGCGCCACTCGTCGATGGTCGCACCCACCGCTTCATCGACCCGCAACCAGCCCTCGCCCAGCGCCCGTGCGCAGGCCAGGCCGGCCAGGGCCTTGGTGATGCTGAGGATCGGTCCGCCGGCCCCGGCCTGCCAGGCGGCCCGCCGACGCCCGCCTTCCCAGGCCGCCCAACCGCGCCCGCCGTGGCGCCGCGCGGCGGCATCGACCCGCTCCCAGTCGACCTTGCCCGCGCCCACCGCGCCCACCGTGCCGGCGCAGCCCGGCAGCCCCAGAACCGCCCAGGGCACCGAAATCGCCAGCCAATCGCGCCGTTTCACCCCTCGTTGCTAGCCCATCCGCGCGCCGATTTCGAGCCACTCCTCCCCTCCCGGCCCACATTGATGGTTGATGATCCGCCCGGCCCGCCGTAGGCCCCTCCCGTGCTCACGATCAAGAAGCTCACCAAGACGCTCGGCGGCCGCACCCTGTTTCGCGACGCGGAAATGACCATCAACTGGGGCGAGCGCGTCGCCCTCGTCGGTCCCAACGGCGCCGGCAAGTCGACCCTCTTCAAGATGGTCCTCGGCGAGGAGGAGATCGACTCGGGCACCATCGATCGCGACGAGTACGCCCTGACCGGCTCGCTCGCCCAGGAGTCCGGCGACCCCGGCGACGAGACCGTCCTCGAGATCGCCATGGGCACCACCCCGGAAATGGTCGGCTACCTGCGCACCATGCGCGAGCACGAGAAAGCCGGCACCATCGGCTCCAAGGAATACGCCGAGGCGCAGGACCACTTCAACGCCCTCAACGGCTACCAGCTCGAACCGAAGGCCAAGAAGATCCTCGCCGGCCTCGGCTACAAGCAGGAGGACTTCACCCGCTCCGCCTCCGAGTTCTCCGGCGGCTGGGTCATGCGCGCCTACCTCGCCCGCCTGCTGGTCATGGAGCCCGACCTGCTGATGCTCGACGAGCCGACCAACCACCTCGACCTGATCTCGCTGCTGTGGTTCCAGCGTTACCTGATCAACTACCCCGGCGCCATCCTGATGATCTCGCACGACCGCGACTTCATGGACGCCATCATTGAGAACGTCGTCGAGATCGACCCCGACACCCAGGAGCTGATCCACTACACCGGCAACTACTCGTCCTACCTCGATCAGCGCGTCAAGCGCTACGACCAGAAGCTCAAGGCCTACCAGAACCAGCAGAAGGAGATCGACAGCGTCCAGGAGTTCATCGAGCGCTTCCGCCAGGTCGCCTCCAAGGCCGCGCAGGTCCAGAGCCGCGTCAAGCAGCTCGACAAGATGGAAAAGCTTCCCAAGCCGCGCGCCCCGCGCAAGGCCTTCAAGTTCGCCTTCCCGCAGCCGGAGCGCTCGAACCAGAAGGTCGTCGAACTGAAGCAGGCCGACTTCGCCTACGGCAACGACAAGGTCATCTACCAGGGCCTCGACCTGACCATCGAGCGCGGCGACAAGATCGTCCTGGTCGGCCCCAACGGCGCCGGCAAGTCGACCCTCATGAAGATCCTCTCCGGCCAGCTCGAGCTGACCGGCGGCGAGCGCGAGGTCGGCTACCTGACCAAGATGGGCTACTACTCGCAGCACCGCTCCGAGACCCTCAACGAGTCGAACCGCGTGCTCGACGAGGTGATGGACTCATGCCCGACGCTGCGCGAGGAGGACGCCCGCGCCATCCTCGGCACCTTCCTGTTCCGCCGCGCCGACGTCGAGAAGCGCTGCGGCGTGCTCTCCGGCGGCGAGAAGTCGCGCCTCAACCTGGTGAAGTTCCTCGTCGATCCGCCGAACCTGCTGCTGATGGACGAGCCCACCACCCACCTCGACATCCTCTCGATCGACTCGCTGGTCAACGCGCTCAAGGCCTACGAGGGCACGCTGGTGTTCATCTCGCACGACGTCCACTTCATCCGTCACCTCGCCGAGACCACCCTCCACATCACCCGCGCCGAGGACGACAGCCACAGCGTGCTGACCCGCTACACCGGCGGCTACGACTACTTCCTCGAGAAGTCCGGCCTCAACGACGACCGCAGCGCGGTCACGGCCTGATCCCGGTCGACCTCCTTTCTCGCAAGGCTGAAGGCCTTTCTTCACCGTAGCCTGGGGCAGCGCCCCGATGGCAACAGGGTGGCAACAGGGGTCAGGCGAAAAATCTTGACCAACTCACGACCTCCCTAACTCATTGATTGCCTCTCGCTTCCTTGAGAAACCGCTTCATTCGCTTCGATAGGCGCTTCTCCAGATCTCGGTGATCGAGACGCCTGAGCTGCTGGCTGACGTTTGCCGCGCTGCGCATGCCGAGCCGCTCGGCAATCCAGCCCTGGCCAACTGTCGTCCGCTTCCAGAGCAGATCCGCGAGGGCGAGCTTGCGGGGATCAGATCCCGGCAGGCCGGCCAGATCCTCCGCCTGCAGCCCCGCTGCCATCAATCCCCTGCGCAACCAACTCTCGGCCTGCGCCTGACCGTGTGAACGCTGCTCGGCGGAGCGTCGTTGTCCTTTTCTGGCACCTCCCCCGCTCGCTCCGCCGCCCGCCTTGCCGATCAGGTATTCCAGTTTCTCCAGAAACGCCTGGCTGCCCCAATACCAGCCCCGTTGGAGATTGCTGCAGCGCGCATCCACGGCAGCCTCCGTCGCCGGAACCCCGCAGCTTGCGAAATGTTCCTCCACCGCCATTCGGTCCAGCCGCTCGACCAGACGCCTGCGCCCCGCGGTGGTGTCGGCCAGCCCCATGCGGCCCATGCCTTCGGCGGCCATCATTCATTTCGGTCGCTTCGTCGGGGGCAGTCGGTAGCCGCCCTCCAGGCTGCTCCACGGGTAGTCGAGGACGCTCTCGCCCCGTTCCGGACGGATGATTCGCGCGCGCACTGGATTGAGGTGGATGTAGTCGCACAAAGTCCGCTACCGGGTGCCGTCGGTCCCCTCGACGGGAACCGCCTTGTAGCGGTCGCCGAACAGCCGGCCCCAGAGGCCGTGGCGCAGGTTGTGGCGCCGCGTCACGGTGTTCTGGAGCCAGCCCATACCGTCAACGAGGTTCGGGTGTTTCGATGAAGAGGTGGTAGTGGTTGCCCATGAGCACCCACGCATGGACCCGCCAGCCGGTCATCGCGCAGGCTTCGCCCAGCGCTTTCAGGAAAGAGCGGTTGTCATCGTCATCAAGAAAGATCCTCTCACGCCGGTTGCCCCGCGCCATGACATGATAGAACGCGCCGGGGAACTGGATTCGAAGGCTGCGAGCCAAGAGCAATGGGGGCCCGTCTCGAACTCCTTGTCAATATTTGCCGCCTGACCCCGTTCACTTGGGAATACCCGCCGGTCCAGGGCGGCAAGACCTTCGACATGCGAGGCAGTAAGCATTTCACCCCAAGGCCGGCCGGCATCTCGCCGGCCGGCGCTTCGCAAGAGACTCCGACGGCAGTTCCCCGAACAAGCGGCGATACTCGCCGGCAAAACGTCCCGGCTGGGAAAATCCGAAGTCCAACGCGACCTGGCCGACCTGCCCCTCTCCCGGCTCCATCGCCAGAAGTCGTTCGCGCACCCGGTTCAATCGAAGCAGCCGCAGGTATCGGGCGGGCGGCATGTCCATGCAGGCGCGGAAAGCCATCTCAAGCGTGCGCAAGCTGACATCCAGCTCCAGCGCCATATCGGCGGGTCGCTTGACCAGATCGGAGCCCTCGCACAACTCCATCGCGCGGCGAAACAGGCGCCGCGCCGACTTGGTGGGGCCGACGGCGAACTCCGACGGCGCCTCGATCGCTCGGGCAAGCGCCTCGACCACCGCCAGACCGACCCCACCCGCCGGCAACTCGTCGAGAACCCCGGTGAGATCGGACACCAGTTGGCGCCGCCGCGACGGGCCGGTCGGCCGAAACATGGCCCCTTCCGGCAAGCATCGGCAGAAGCTTCCACCAACGAGCCGTTCGATCTGTTCACGAGTCGGCCCGATCGGCAACACGGCAGCCAGATTCCGGGTCCCCCGCGGCATGAGCACGTCGAGCTCCTTGCCCGCATCGCCATAGGCGAAGGCATCGCGCGGAGCGGGTTCCCCCTGCCAGCGCCCGCTGCGGCCCCGCTCGTCGGTGAGATGCAGCGCAAACAGGCCCTCGGCCACGCTTCCACGCAGGCCGATCGTCGCACCGAAACGCTCTTCATAAACCACGCCCGTCCCATCCTTCGCATAGCGGCAGCCCCCCTGCCGGTCCATCCTCCCGAGCTGTTGATATTCAAGATCCCAGACCCCCTCGAAGGACTCGGGAAAGTCACCAATCTCCCGGAATCGAATCCTGCCAGTCTCATACTCCGGCCCCTTCTTCCCACCCTTAGGCATTGCGAAAAATGTACTACGATCTTGATCGACCCACAAGGAAGCATGTGCCAGATAGGAAAACCTTGGAATAGCTCGTGGGCGCTTCTCTTTCCTCATCCATCCGAAGCGCCACGGTCAAGGTTTCGAGCAGCGCCATCTAACACCATTCTTGCCATGAAGGCCCCCTCCACACTCAGGTAGGCTCTGGCCCTGACGTTCTCCATCGCGACCGCGGCCGCCGTATCCACACAGGCCAGCAAGGCGAACGCTTCCTTTAACATGAGAGACAATGCCGGCCGCTGGATCGTCAGCGCCTGCGAGAAGATCAACGGGCAGATCAAGAAGCAAACCCTTGTCGCGGACCTGTTCCCCAGCGAGCAGCCCCTGAAAAGGCTCGTCACCAGCGTCCTCATTGAAATCTCAGCAATCTGGGCAACCTGGGCAACCTGGGCAACCTGCAAGGCCTAACTCACGCTCACCGGACAGCAAGCCAACTGAAGACGAAACACATCACCCTTCAGAGAACGTCATCAGTCACTTTGAAAAAGCACTTGCGCGACCACCCGCCACGGAGAACCGATCATCGTCGGCCTGTCGTCAGGCTGCCCCCAACCCGGCCTGTACTATCGGCTACCGCCATGAAAACCAGCCAACCAATGACCCCAGCGAAATCGATGAAACCAATGAAACCGCTCGCATCCGTGATCGCGCTGCTTTGCGCGATCACTTCATTCGCCAGCGCCCAAGACAAGAAGCCGAACATCCTCGTCCTGATGCCCGATGACGTCGGCTGGCAGAACCTCAGTGCCTACGGCCACGGGACGATGGGCTACCGCACCCCGCACATCGACCGCATCGCGAAAGAGGGTGCATTGTTCACCGATCACTACGCCCAGCCGTCCTGCACCGCCGGTCGTGCCGCCTTCATCACCGGCCAGTATCCGATTCGCAGCGGCATGACCACGGTCGGCCGCCCGGGCGGCGAACTCGGCCTCAAGCCCGAGTCCCACACCCTCGCCGAGGTGCTCAAGCCGCTCGGATACGCCACCGGGCAATTCGGCAAGAACCACCTCGGTGATCGCAACGAGCACCTGCCGACCATGCACGGCTTCGACGAGTTCTTCGGCAACCTCTACCACCTCAACACCCAGGAGGAGTACCAGCAGAAGGATTACCCGCAGGATCCCGAATACTTCAAGAAGCACGGCACACGGGGCGTCCTTCACACCTGGGCGACCGAGGAGGAGGATGAGACGGTCGATCCGCGTTTCGGCAAGGTCGGCAAGCAGAAGATCGAAGACACCGGACAGTTGAGCCGCGAGCGGATGACAACCGCCGACCAGGAGTTCATTGAGGCCAGCCTTGATTTCATCAAACGCGCCAAGGAAGCCGACAAGCCCTTCTTCGTATGGTTCAACCCCTGCCGGATGCACATGTACACGCGCCTCAGTGAAGAGAGCCGCTACCTCGCACTCGAGCACACCACCGAGCACGACTTCTACGGCAGCGGCCTGATCGAGCACGACATGCAGATCGGCAAGTTCCTCGACTCGCTTGAGGAAATGGGAGTCCTCGACAACACCATCGTCGTCTACACCACCGACAACGGTCCGGAACACAGCGCCCGCCTGCACGGAGGCACCACTCCCTTCCGCGGCGAGAAGATGACCACCTACGAGGGTGGCGTCCGGGTGCCCCTGATGGTCCGCTGGCCGGACAAAATCCCTGCCGGAACGGTGCTGAGCGGCATCCAGGCCCACATGGATATTTACACCACCTTGGCCGCCGCTGCTGGCGAACCCGACATCGTCGAGAAGGTCAAAGAGGAGAACAAGCAACTCCTCGATGGCGTCAACAATCTCGACTACTGGATGGGCAAGACCGACGAGAGCGCCCGGGACAACTTCATCTACTACCACGAGTCCACCGTCAGGGCCATCCGCCTCAATCAGTGGAAACTCCACTTCGAGACCAGCGAGCACTACTACGATGCCTACGTGAAGCAGAAGTTCCCGATCTTCTATAACATCCGCATGGATCCTTTCGAGAGCTTCGACGGCGTCACCGATCGTTCGGATATCGTTCAGGCCAAGCAATGGCTCAACGAACCCGTCCAGCACATCATGCAGCAACACGTGAAGTCGCTGACCGAGTACCCGCCCGTGCAGAAGGCCGCCACCCTCGACTTCAGCGCGATCATGGAGCAGCTGATGTCCGGCAAGCAGTAATCCCCATGACGGCGGAACGGGTCACCGTTCCGCCGTTTCTCTTGGATCTGGCCTGAGCACAGCCATGAGGGCCACCGCGGTGTCTCCCGCCCCCTCCCTGATCGCCTCAACCCTGGCACGGGGCTTCCAAGAACCCGACCAGGGATGTCCATTTCGGCAAGCGCCACGTCCACACCAGCCGGTCCTTTGACGGCGTCAGCAAACGCGCCTGGACCAAGCCCGCCGATTAGCCGATCAGCATCCAGGAGCGCGCCTGGGTCTCGCCGATCCGGGACACACCCCAAGCGTTTCTCACAGAAGGAAACGAAGGCAACAAAGCTCCTGATAGAGACTGAATTGCTTCCCTATTTCGGGAACGTAGAGCAGAGTGGCGAAGCATCGAATCCTTGTTCACCTCTGCAGATGATCCTACCCTTCCCCTCCCGATTCCTCGCCACCACCACAGCGGTGCTGGTCGGATGGGGAGCGGAGCTGCCCGCCTGCCAGATCTGTCTGCCAATGCCGACCGAATCGCTGGCGGACAAGATTCTGGGGGCCGAACACCTCGCCCTCGCCCGGGAGAATCCCGAGCAAGCCTTCACCCTCCGGGCCATCCGGACGCTCAGGTCGCGCGGTGAGCTGCCGCCCATCGACCTGTTCCTCGATTCCTCGTCGCGACGCCGGCTCGCCTCCGACGGAGGCCTTTCCATCCTGTGCGGCTGGACGCCCGTCGGCGCATGGCAGCGCCTGACGATCTTCGATCCCGTGAGCGGGCCGGTCATCGCCGACATCCTGGCGAACGCCGAAACCTGGCAAGCCGATCCCGAAGCGCGCCTCCGCTACTTCGCCGACCTGCTCGACCACGACGACCCGCGCCTATCCGATCTCGCCCACCTCGAAGTCGCCGGCGCGCCCTACCGCGACCTGCTTCGATACGCCGACCGCCTCCCCCGCGAGGAACTGCTCGCCCGGCTCGCCAACTTCCGCCGTCTCGAATGGCACGCGCTCTACATCCTGTTCCTCAGCCAGAGCGAGAACCCATCCGACCACGAACGCATCCGCCGCGAGATCGCCGAAGCCGCCGACTACCGACTCGCGACCCAGACCGCGGCCTGGGCGACCGCCTTCATCGAAATCGATGGCCCCGAGGCCGTTGCCCAACTCGGTGACTGGTACGGGAATCCAAAGCGCCGTCCGGAGGAATGGAAAGCTGTCCTCGCCGCCCTCGCGGTCCAGGGTCGGGAGGCGGACCGAGCGCTCCAGGATCCGATCGTCGGACTGATGGGCCGCCTGCTCGCGGCCGACCCCAGCCTCGCGCAGGACATCGCCACCACCCTCACCGAGTGGAAGCGGCCCGAGCTTGTTGGGCCAATCACCGAACTTCTGAAAGACAGCCCCGAATACTTCGACCCCACCGCCACCCTGATCCTGCGGCGCTATCTGCGGGAGACCGCCGCGCCACCAAACACCAAGGGCGAGAGCGAGAACGGGAGATTCCTGCTTCCCTTGCTGGGGATGGCCGCGCTCGTACTGCTCGTCCTCGTTCTGGCTTCCGGGAGGCTCCGGGCTGAAGCACCGGCCGACGATAACTCCCACCACAAAGAGACTTCGGTTTCGTAAGTCATAGGACATTGCTCGCCTCCGAAATCAAATCCGTCACGCTCCATCCAAACCATGAAAAGCCACTTGCTCCTCGTCCTCGCGGCACTCGCTCCTTTCGTCCACGCCCAGTCCGATGCCGAAACCTCGCTCTGGTCACAGGAACGCCTCGGCGGCGACCTCTTCGGCCTGCGCAACTCGCTCGGCGCCTGCGGCATGGACCTGCGCCTCGAAGCGACCAACTTCTACCACGGCGACGTCGACGGCTCCGGCCCCGAGGACCTCGAGTTCGGCGGCAAGGTCGACCTCTTCTTCGCCATGGACGGCCAGAAGGCCGGGCTCTGGCCCGGGCTGTTCCTCAACATCCACGGCGAGTACCGCTACGGCGACGCCTCCGCCCAGGCCGGCGCGCTCACGCCGGTCAACGCCGCCTTGATCTCGCCGCGCAACCGAGACGACGTCTTCGCCTTCACCAATGTCGTGCTCACCCAGGCCTTCAGCGAGTCGGTGCTGCTCTCCGTCGGCAAGTTCAACACCATCGACCTCGCCGACCGCAACTTCCTCGGCGGCCGCGGCACCGAACGATTCATGAACACCTCCTTCGTGGCACCGCCGATCGCCGGCCGGATCGTCCCGATCTCGACCCTCGGCGCGATCCTCAGCGTGCTCGACGAAGGCAAGCCGCTGTTCAACATCGGCGTGCTCGACTCGCGCTCACCGGAGACCAGCTCCGGCTTCGACGGCCTCGACGACGACGAGATGACCTTCCTCGCCGACTACACCATCCACACCAATTTCGGAGGCCTCCCCGGCACCCACACGATCGGCGGCAGCTACTCGACCATCAACGCCTTTTCGATCGACTCCAGCGATTATCTCCGCCCACCGACCGGGCCCGGCGTGATCCCGACCCGCCAGGGGGATTCCTGGTACGTGAGCTACACCTTCGAGCAGTACCTCTGCCAGTGGGCCGATGACCCGAGCAAGGGCTGGGGCGTCTTCGGCATGCTCGCCTGGTCCGACGGCAATCCGAACCCATTCGAATACAGCGCCGTGCTCGGCCTCGGCGCCAACGGCGTCTGCGCCGCCCGTCCTGACGACAGCTTCGGCCTCGGCTGTTTCTGGAACGGCGTCAGCGGCAGCCTCAAGCAAACCGTCCGGCCCGCCGCGCGCGTGCAGGACGAATACGGCGTCGAGCTCTTCTACGACGCCGCCATCTTCCCCTGGTTCCGCCTCGGGGTCGACGTCCAGTGGGTCCGCCCGGTCCTCGCCAACAACGACGACGCGATCTTCGCCGGGCTGCGCAGCCGGATCATTTTCTGACTTCATCGATTGCAACAGAGTTGATCCGTTCCGGGAGAGGACCAGGATGGACGGGATGGATAAGATGGTTTTCTCACCGACATCCAGAATCGGAAGATCAACTGAACCGGACCTAGCGATGCTGGATCTAAAGGAAGACATCCCATTCATCCGATCCATCCTGATCCAACAATCATTCCGTTAGGATTCTGAATAAGATCACCGCCACCCTCCTCTTGCGCGCCACCCCCCGCCTTCGCTGCCGTGGACCTCGCCAAGAAGCTCTCCAACCCGGTCTCCGACCTGATCAGCCTGCCGATCCAGGGCAACCTCATCGTCAGCAAGCTCCAGCCGATTGGCGGGCAGCCGGTCCAGTTCTTCGCCGGCGCACGCTACTACCTCGACAAGCCCGACCAGGGCCCGGAGTGGGGCCTGCGCTTCGGCTTCACCCTGCTGTTTCCGAATGGCTGATCGTGACTTTCGGAGCATCGATCTCCTTGGGCAGCCCACCTTCCCGTGCTAACAAGATCCCATGAAATCCGTGGGAAACCCGACGCTCTCACCCGCCCCGTGCCTCCGCCTTCTTGGCGCGGGCTTCCTCTCCATCCTGTTCAGCCACTGTTCGTGGTCGCGCGACGACGACCTGCAATCGCAGTTCAACAGGCGGGACGAGATCAAGATCAGCTACGAACAGCTCCGCCTGAGAATGCGCTCGCTGGTCGATCCGATGGGCGGACAGGTCGAGAACAGCGCGGACCGGATCATCGCGACCAACAGCGACCCCGAGATCCAGCGGGCGGCGCTCGAATGGAAGGCCCAATCGGTTCCCGCCTTCCGCGAGTCACTGTTCCAGCCGAACCCGATGACGGCCCTCTTCGACACCTGGGTGCTGCTGTTCCAGATGGAGAACTTCTACACTTCGGGTGACGGCGCCCGGACCATGAAGTCCGCCGCCCCGATCGCCGCCGCCACCATCCGCGAGATGGAAAGGGAATACCACCAGATCGTGCGAGGCTTCACCGTTACGGGCGACGTTTCCGAAGCGCGGGCCTTCGGCCGAAAGTGGGCGAGCGATCACCCGGTCGAGGGCTCCCTCGCCTTCCGCGAATCCACCCTCACCCGAGCCGGCGAAATCGACCCGCCCGGCAGCCTTTCCGCCTCGGACGCCATCGCCGACATCACCTACACCGTCGACGACCTCAACCGCCGCCTCGAGATCTACTCCGACCAGGCCGTCCGCCAGGCCCGCTGGGAAGCCGAGCTTTTGACCATGGACCTGAACCGGCAGCTCGGCCTCGACCAGGCCATGCCGCTCGCCGGCAAGGCCGTCAATCAGGTCGCCGCCCTCTCCACCTCGGTCGAAGACGTCGCCGATTCCGTCGCCATGCTCTCCGGCACCGTCGGTCA
>JAUIJB010000084.1 GCA_030430455.1 Verrucomicrobiia bacterium
CCGGGCGATCACCTCGCGCGCCTTGCTTTCGCTGGCCTCGGTGAGGTGAAGGTAGCGGATGGTGTGCTGGAGGGAGGCGTGACCGAGGTAAGAGGTGGAATGGAGGGGCTGGAGCGTAGCGGAAGGCCCGGAATGGAGCCTCTCCTGCCACGGAGCAGAGAAACACAAACCGCACCTCGGATCAGCATCAACTAAATCACGAATCGACTGGCAACGAAGCCGGGGCCACTTCACCAATCAGCTGTATCGACAGGCCCAGATCTGGTATTACGATTGTCTCATGAAGCTCCACCCGATCATTGTTCTCTCCCTGCTCATTCCGCCGAGAAGTGACGCATCCACGCCCATGATCCAGCAGCTGTTTTCCTTCAAGGGTCGTTCCGGCCGCCTCGAGTGGTGGGCGGTCACCTTGCTGGGCGAGGGGGTGGCCTGGCTGGCCATCCTGCCGGCGATCGAGTTGATCCGCCGCGACGGCGCGGGCGGTTGGGTAATCATCACCTCGCTGGTCGTGCTCGTGGCGCTGGCCTTCCGCCTGACGCTGGCTGTCACGCTGCGACGGCTGCGCGAGCGCGTGCGGTCGCCCTGGATGCTGGCGCTTGGCCTGATCCCGGTCGTTGGCTTGCTCTGGCTGCTGGTGGAATGCGGCTTTCTGCCGGCGCGGCGGGAAGGCGGTGGGAGCTTGGCCAAGCCTGATGGTCCCGGTGGAGCGCCGTCCGAAGGGTGGCCGGGTACCGATGCGGTCACCGCCGACTGAATCCATGGACCCATGGACACCGTCACTCACGCCCTGCTTCCGGTGATCGCCGTGGGCCTGGCGGCGCCGCGGGCCAGGTGGCTGGGGCGCTGGGGCCTGCTCGCGATCGGGGTCGCCGGGGCGCTGCCGGACCTGCTGTCGCCGCACCTCTCGCTGCAGGCAAGGATGGCGAGCTGGTCCCATGGCCTGCCCTGCTGGGCGCTGTTCAGCGTGCTCGTGCTGCTGCTGGCCGTAGCGGCCAGCCGCGGGCGCGGGTCGATCCGCTTGGCGGGCGCGATGTCGGCGGCCTATCTGCTGCACCTCGTTTGCGACGGGATCTCCGGCGGGGTGAACTTCCTCGGGCCGGTCGGCGACTGGTACTGGGGCGACTACTGGGTCGCCCCGGTCTGGTGGGTACCGCTCGACGTCGCCTGCCTGCTGACCTGCTACTTCATGTTCCGGGTGATCCCGGGGTGGCGGGCGCGGCAGGCCGCGAAGCCGGGTGCGGTCGCCTCGTCCTGAGCCGGGCCCAGCCCAGGCGATTCCGTTCGAGCCGGGAGTCGCGGGCGGGCGCACGGGGTGCTAGTGTAGGCCGCCAAGCAGACTGCACATTATGTATTTGAGAAAGGTATTCAGAAAGTGCCGCTTCGCGGTTCGTGCGGAAGCCGGGACGGCCTTTTTCCCAATTTCTGCGTTGCTCGTCGGTCACGAATCTCGATTCGCTCCCTCCTCGCGCCTTGAACTTGGAAGAAACTCCGCACCGCCTAATGCCCAGTCTGCTTGGCGGACTACACCAGGATCGCCCATCCAATGAAATGGTCCCTCAAACTCGGCCGCTTCGCGGGAATCGACGTCTTCGTCCACTGGACCTTCGCCCTGCTCGTCGGCTGGGTGTTCCTGGCCTACCTCGGCGCGGGTCAGTCGGTGGTCGAGGCGCTGGTCGGGGTGCTCTTTGTGCTGGTCCTGTTCGTGTGCATCGTGCTGCACGAGTACGGCCACGCGCTGACGGCGCGACGCTACGGGGTCGGCACGCAGGACATCACGCTGCTGCCGATCGGTGGGGTGGCGCGGCTCGAGAAGCTGCCGGAGAACCCGATCCAGGAGTTCTGGGTGGCGATCGCCGGCCCGGCGGTCAACCTGGTCATCGCGGCGGTCCTCTGCGTGGTCCTGGCGGCGATGAACGGGATGGGGCGGCTGCTGCAGCTCGACTGGATGGAGGCGGGCTTCCTCAAGCAGCTGATGTGGGTGAACCTCTTCGTGGTCGCCTTCAACATGCTGCCGGCCTTCCCGATGGACGGCGGGCGGGTTCTGCGGGCGCTGCTGGCGGCGCGGATGGGGCGCCGCCGCGCCACCGAGATTGCCGCGGGCATCGGCCAGGCCTTCGCGATCCTGCTGGGGGTGTGGGGATTCTTCGTCAACCCGATCCTGATCTTCATCGCCATCTTCGTCTACCTCGGCGCGCAGGCCGAGGCCTCGCAGGTGCGGGCCCAGTCGGTGCTCGGCGGTTTCCGGGTGCGCGACGGGATGATGACCCGCTACCGCACGCTGGCGATCGACGATAGCCTCGGCCGGGCGACCGAGGAGCTGTTGGCGGGCTCGCAGCACGACTTCCCGGTGCTCGACGAGGGCCGGATCCGCGGCGTGCTGGTGCGCAACGAGCTGGTGAAGGCGCTGGCCGATGGCCGGCGCGACGCCCGGGTCGGCGACCTCAAGCTGGGCGACGGGGTCACGGTCGAGGCGGCGGACCCGCTGCTCGAGGCGCTCGAGAAGATGCGCGAGCATGACAGCGCGACCGCCCCGGTGCTGGACAACGGCCGGATGGTCGGCCTGTTGACGATGGAGAACGTCGGCGAGCTGATGATGGTCCAGTCGGCGATGGGTGAGCGGGGGGGTGGGCGGTGACTCGAGCCATGGGATGCCATCGGGCACCATGGGCTCGCTGGAGGGAAACCGCAGATGAACGCGGATGGACGCAGATTTGGGATTCCGGATTCCAATGGCGAAGCCGCGAACCTGCGAACCCGGAGCGAAGTGGTGATGGGCCCGGGGCGACAGGAGGCATTGGGGCGGGAGCGGAGCGCGACGAGGGAAGCGGGGGTGACGCGGCCCTTCAGGCTGCCGATGGACCTGGCATCGAGGTCCCGGGGCGTTGCCCCGGGCTACGGTGATCAAGGCCGTCAGCCTTTTACTTAGAGTCGGAAGCGGGAAGCGGGAAGCGGGAAGCGGCATGCGGCATGCGGCGTGGGGCATGAGGCTATGAGCTCGTTTGGTGGGGGTGTCCGGGCACGAAAAAACCCGGCAGGGCGGGGCCGCTGCCGGGTTTTGGGAAAAGTCAGAGCCTTGGCGAATTACCAGCGCTGGGTACGCGAGTGGCCGTAGTAGGTCTCGAAGCCGAGTTCCGGCGGGAATTCCGAGAGGCCGTCGTGCGGGTTCATCTCGATCCGGTAGTCGGTGCCGCAGCGCTCGTAGGGCGGCTTGAAGGTGCCGCGGTAGGTCGGGCAGGTGAAGGTGAAGAGCTCGTAGAAGCCGTAGCCGAGGCGCTTCAGGCCGCGGCTGGTGCCGTCGACGATGCCGTAGGACATGCCCGCCTTGCGGCCGTAGTCGTCGGTCTTGCGGACGATCTGCTCGGGGATTTCAACGAAGCCGTAGAGGATGTTGCTCAGGGCACGACCGAGCTTCCGGGCCGAGGTGTAGGTGGATCCCGGAGGTGCCTGGATGTCGGCGGAAGCGACACCGGTCAGGCCGATGATGGCGGTGGCGAGGAGCGCGAGTTTTTTCATGTGTCCTGCGGGGAGGTTAGGAAGGGCCCGGAGCGCTTGGCAACGGGAAAGTGCGGCACCCCGGCCGCCGGGTGGAAGGTCGAAGGTCCGGGGAGCGATGTCAAATGTCGGAGGCCCGGGGAGCGCCCGGATGAATCTCCGCAAGTGCCTGGAATTCAGCGATCCTTCGGGGTTTCGTCGGGTGGGGCGGGATCCGGCCTGGGGAATCCGGCATTTCTCAAAGCGTCACGCCGCGGGCCTCGAGGACGCCGGGGATGCTGCGGATCCGGTCCATGACCGGGGCGGAGAGCTCGGAGTCGACCTCGATGATCGACAGCGCGTTGCCGTCGGTCTTGTTGCGGGCCAGCGAGAGGTTGGCGATGTTGACGCCGGCCTCGCCGAGGGCGGTGCCGACGGCGCCGACGATGCCCGGGCGGTCGTCGTTGCGGACGATCAGGAAGTGGCCCTTGATGTTGGTGTCGACGAAGAGGCGGTCGATCTCGACGATCCGCGGGCTCTTGCCGATGATGGTGCCGGAGACGCGGAAGCGGGTGTTGCCCTTGCGCAGCTCGGCGACGAGCAGCTCGCTGAACTCGGTCTCGGCGTTGATGGTCGACTCGACGAGGTCGATGCCCATCTCCTTGGCGATGGCGGGGGCGTTGACGATGTTCACCTGGCCGTCGTTGCGGGCCGACTCGAGCAGGGCGGTGAGGGCGTTGCGGGCGACCAGCGCGGTGTCCTTCCCGGCGAGGTTGCCGTGGTAGGAGATGCGCAGGGCCTCCGGGTTCTCCGGTCCGAGCTTGGCGAGCAGCTTGCCGAGCGAGCGGCCGAGCTCGAGGTAGGGGCCGATCGCGGCGAAGGCGGCGGCGTCGAGCGAGGGCATGTTGATCGCGTTGCGGATCTCACCGGTGGCGAGGAAGTCGCGGATCTGCTCGGCGACCTGGATGCCGACGTTTTCCTGCGCCTCGTTGGTCGAGGCACCGAGGTGCGGGGTGAAGGCGACGTGCCTGCCGAGCGACAGCAGCGGGTGGTCGGCGGGCGGCGGCTCGTTCTCGTAGACGTCGAGGGCGCAGCCGGCGATGTGGCCGGAGTCGATCGCGGCGCGCAGCGCGGCCTCGTCGATCAGGCCGCCGCGGGCGCAGTTGACGACGATGGCGCCCTTGGCCATCAGCGCGAGGCGGTCGGCGTTGAGGATGTGGCGGGTGTCGTCGGTGAGCGGGACGTGCAGGGTGACCACATCGGCGCCGCGCAGGGCCTCGTCGGGCGTCTCGGCGAGCTCGACCTTGAGCTGGTCGGCGCGGGCCTGGGTGAGGAAGGGGTCGTAGGCGACCACGGTCATGTTGAAGGCCTGGGCGCGCTTGGCGAACTCGGCGCCGATGCGGCCCATGCCGATCACGGCGAGGCGCTTGTTGTTCAGCTCGATGCCCTTGAAGGCCTTGCGGGCCCTGGCGAACTCGTCCTTGTCGCCGCTGAGTACCGCGGGGTGGGCGGGGGCGATGTTGCGGGCGCAGGCGAGCATCAGGGTGAAGGCGTGCTCGGCGGTCGAGATCGTGTTGCCGGTCGGCGTGTTCATCACGATCACACCGTTGGCGTTGGCGGCATCGCGGTCGATGTTGTCGACGCCGACCCCGGCGCGGCCGACGGCGCGGAGCTTGCCGGCCCCGGCCTTGAGCACCTCGGCGGTGACCTTGGTCTGGGAGCGCACGACGAGGGCGTCGTAGTCGCCGATGATGCCGATCAACTCCTCGGGTGAGAGGCCGGTCTTGAAGTCGGCGGTGATGTCGGGGTGATCGTTGAGCAGGTCGACACCGGTTTCGCTGATCGGGTCGGAGACGAGGACGCGGAAGCTGGCCATGGGAGGGGGGACATAGGGCGGAGGCCCGACTCGCGCAAGCGTTCTCGGGGGCGCCAGCGGAGAAGGCCGGTCGCGGCCGGGGACAGGGGCGGTCGCGGGAACGGCAGCGGTGGCGGGGATGGGTCCGGGACGGGAATTGGGGGGCGAAGCCCTGAAGCAAGTCGCCCCCGCCCGGACGTTCCCCGAAACCCGAGCCTGGGTCTTGATGGCGGGATCCGGTGAACCGGGCCGCCGGCATCTGGTCTGGGGAGCGCTGCCCGGGCAGGGGCTGCAGTGCAAGAAACGCTCCTGTTTCAAACGGAGTGGACGCGTTTCGTGCAAGCGGGAAATGCCTGCAAATTGTCATTACAAGCGATTCACAGCGAAGCCTCATGGCGTGGAACATCCGTGGAGCTGGCGATTCTTGACCGCAGCCGCCGCGCCGGGGATGGTTTCCGCCATGTCCGATTCCAATCGCCCGTTTTCCTCGCCGATGCTCGACGGTCCGGATCGCGCGCCCTCGCGCGGGATGCTCTACGCCGTGGGATACAAGAAGGAGGACTTCGCCAAGCCGCAGGTCGGGATCGCCTCGACCTGGTCGCAGGTGACGCCCTGCAACATCCACATCGACCGGCTGGCGGCCGAGGCGGCGAAGGGGACCGACGCGGCGGGCGGCAAGGCGACCATCTTCAACACGATCACCATCTCCGACGGCATCTCGATGGGCACCGAGGGGATGAAGTACTCGCTGGTTTCCCGCGAGGTGATCGCCGACTCGATCGAGACCGTGGTCGGCTGCGAGGGCATGGACGGCTACGTGGCGATCGGCGGCTGCGACAAGAACATGCCGGGCTGCCTGATGGCGATGGCGCGGATGAACCGGCCGGCGGTCTTCGTCTACGGCGGCACGATCCTGCCGGGTTGCGCGACGATCCAGGGCGAGGAGCGCGACCTCGACATCGTCTCGATCTTCGAGGCGGTCGGCAAGCACGCCGCCGGCGAGTATTCCGACGAGGAGCTCGAGACGGTGGAGTCCTGCGCGATCCCCGGCGAGGGGTCCTGCGGCGGGATGTACACGGCGAACACGATGGCCTCGGCGATCGAGGCGATGGGCATGTCGCTGCCGAACTCCTCGGCGCAGGCGGCGGTGTCGGACGACAAGATGCGCGACTGCTTCGACGCGGGGGCGGCGGTGCTGAACATGATCGAGAAGGGCATCAAGCCGCGCGACATCATGACCCGCGAGGCCTTCGAGAACGCCATCACGGTGGTCATCGCGCTCGGTGGCTCGACCAACGCGGTGCTGCACCTGCTGGCGATCGCCCACGCCGCGGAGGTGGAGCTCTCGATCGACGACTTCAGCGAGATCGGCAAGCGGGTGCCGGTGCTGGCGGACCTGAAGCCGTCGGGGCGCTTCGTGATGGCCGAGCTGGTGCGGATCGGCGGCACGGTGCCGCTGATGCGGCGCCTGCTCGAGGCCGGCCTGCTGCACGGCGACTGCCTGACGGTGACCGGCAGGACCCTGGCCGAGAACCTTGCCAACTCACCGCTCGAGTATCCCGAGGGGCAGGAGATCATCCGTCCCTTCGACAACCCGATCAAGAAGGACAGCCACCTGCGGATCCTCTACGGCAACCTGGCGCCGGGTGGCGCGGTGGCGAAGATCTCCGGCAAGGAGGGCGAGTCGTTCACCGGCAGTGCGCGGGTGTTCGACTCCGAGGAGGAGGCGATGCAGGCGATCCTCGGCGGCGGCATCGAGGAGGGCGACGTGATCGTCATCCGCCGCGAGGGCCCCAAGGGGGGTCCCGGCATGCGCGAGATGCTCGGGCCGACGAGCGCGGTGATGGGCCGCGGGCTCGGCAAGAAGGTGGCGTTGATCACCGATGGGCGCTTCTCGGGCGGCAGCCACGGCTTCGTGGTCGGCCACATCACGCCCGAGGCCCACGAGGGCGGCCCGATCGGCCTGCTGGTCGACGGCGACCGGATCACCATCGATGCCGCGAGCAACACCATCTCGGTGGACCTCGACGACGCCGCGCTGCAGGCGCGCCGCGACAACTGGAGCCAACCGGAAGCGCGCTACCACCGCGGTGTGCTGGCGAAGTTCGCCAAGCTCGTGACCAGTGCCAGCGAGGGTGCGGTGACGGACAAGGACCTGTAGGCGGCGGGGAGTCGCGGGTAGCCGGTAGCGAGTCGCGGGTAGCCGGTAGCCGGTAGCCGGTAGCCGGTAGCCGGTAGCCGGTAGCCGGTAGCGAGGGGCTTCTGGATCGGAGCGCCGAGTTCAGTCGGCTGAGAGGTGGGGTGGCGGAGTGAAAGGGCGACTCGGCAGGCTGAAGCCTGCGGTCCGATGGGGGGGGCTCGCGGAGGTCGCGCGAAGGCGGCTTGGGTGGTCCGGGCGCGACTGGGGTCGCGCGGTCCGTGCGGGGGGCTTCAGAGCAGGGCGTCCATGGCGGCCTCGATGGCGTCGTAGTCGATGCCCTCGCGCGGGGTGATGGCCTTGCCGGCGGCCTGGGAGTGGAAGGCGGCCTCGAGCTCGGCGATGGTGGTGTCGAGCGATCCGGCCGCGGCGCGCATCGCCGCGCCGAGAGCGACCGAGCTGCTGATCTCGAGGCGCTGCACGCGGGCGCCGAAGACGTCGGCGGCGACCTGGGCGATCGCGTCGTTGGTGGAGGCACCGCCGGTCAGGTAGATCACCTCGGGCGCGAGCTTCATCCAGCGGCTGCGCGCCCGCATGTTGACGAACTGGCCCTCGATGCAGGCGCGCACGGCGCGGGCCGGCTGCCGCCAGTCCTCGAAGTCCTCGTCGCCGTGCATCAGCGGGCCGCCGGTGTCGACACGCGGACTGATCTCGGCGCGGAAGAAGGGCACCATGACGTTGCCGTCGTTGCCGGGCGGGGTCTCCTCGAGCGCGCGAGAGAAGGCCTCCCAGTCCATGCCGAGGCGGTCGCGGACGGCCTCGCGGGCCAGCGAGCCGTTGATGAAGCACTGCAGCGACATGGCGCCGCCGGAGGGGTTGCCCGGGTTTCCGAAGACGTGGCCGCAGCCGTCGGGATCGCTGACGACGCCCGGCATGGCGGCGAAGAAGGTGTCGGAGGTGCCGAGCGAGACGACCACCCGGCCGGGCCGGCTGGCGCCCATGCCGACCAGGCTGCTCGGATTGTCGCCGGTGAAGACGGTGACCGGGACCTCGGCCCCGAAGCCGAACTTCTGCCGGAACCAGGGGGCGACGCAGCCGACGACGGTGTCGCAGGCGAGCGCGGCGGGCAGCTTGTCGCGCAGGCCGGGGGCGGTGGCCTCGAGCAGGTCGGGGTCCCAGTCCCAGTCGTGGATGTTGAGCAGGTTCATCCCGGCGCCGTCGCCGCGGTCGATGCCGGCGTCGGCGCCGCACAGCACGCTGGCGAGGAACGAGCTGACCAGGTGGATGCGGGCGGTGGCGGCGTAGCCGTCGGGGTCGAGCTTGGCGAAGCGGCGGATCTGCGGGCCGGTGAAGCGCTCGATGGCGACCGAGCCGCTGCGCGCGCAGACCTCGGCGTCGCCGCCGAGGGCGTCGGCGATCTCGCGGCATTCCTCGCGGGTCGAGCCGTCCATCCAGATCGGCGAGGTGGCGCGCGACAGGCAGGGGCCGAGTTGGTCGGCCAGCGAGCGTGAGGGGTCGAGCGCAGCGACGGCGTCGTGCCAATCCTGGTTGAGGTAGACCGAGCCGTGCTGCTGGCCGGCACCGGAGACGGCGGCCACCCGGCCGAGGTCGCATTTTTCCGCGAGCTCGGCGAGGAGCAGCTCGAGGGCATCGAGCCACATGCGGGGGTCGGCGTGGACCTCGCCGCCGCGGCCGTCGGGGATGAATCCGGAGGGGGCGCCGTAGGCCGGCAGGCGCTCGCCGAAATTCACCGAGGCCTCGGCGACGACGGTGCCGGCGGTGGGGTCAATGACGAGGGCGGAACAACTCTGGGTGGAGGCATCGAGGCCGAGGGCGTAGCTCATGGGTCGGGGGCGATCCAAGCGCAACGCGGCGGATTAGAAAAGCTCGCCCTGTTCCGGCCGCCCGCGGGTCAGCGGGTTGGCGCAGTCCTCGATGGCCAGGGGGACGGCCGGGGGGGCGGGCGGATCGGCGGCCGAGAGAAAGTCCTCCGGCGTGGCGATGAGCGCCGGCATGCGGTCGTGGATCGCGGCCACGGCCTGGTTCGCGGCGGTGGTCACCATCGAGTAGCAGGGGCCGTGCTCGGGGTGGTCCTCCCAGATGCCGGCGGCCCACAGCCAGCCGGGCCGGGGCGGGCCGAGGCGGTGGGTCTGCTTGCGGCCCTTCGGCCCGGACCACTCGTAGAAGCAGGCGAGGGGAATCAGGCAGCGCCGCTCGCGGAAGGCCTCGCTACACATGCCGTCGACGAGCTTCTCGGCGCGGGCGTTGTTGATCGCCGGGTTGAACGAGCGGTGGAAGCCCCAGCGCATCACCCGCGGCCGGAGCTCCGCGGTGACCACCAGGCCCGGGTCGGTCTTGCGCAGGCCGGTGGTCCTGGAGAGCTCGCCCAGTGCGCGGATGGCCTCCGCGATCCAGCCCTCGGCCCTTTCCGGACCGGGACCGATGTCGTAGAGGTTGCACATGGGTGGGCGACGGGCGGTGCGGGCGTTGAGGCCGGGGTTCCGGCGCTCCCGCGGGGAAGGTGCCCGCCCCACCCGGCGGTGGTGAAGCCGCCACCTCAGGGAATGTCGCGCGGCGGCAGCACCCCGATCGAGGTGTCGTAGGGCGAGGCGTCCTCGGCCATCATGTTGAGCGGGCGGAACGACTCGGAGTGGGTGTCGACGCGGAACTGCAGCTCCATCAGGTCGCGGTTGGTCTCGGCGACCTGGTCGCGCAGCTGGCGGTTCTGGCTGACCAGCTCCTTGAGAAGCTGGGCGTGGAAGTCCCCGCCGGCCGCCGCCTGGGTGAGCGGGTCCGCGGCGGTGCCCTCCGGCGTGTCGAGCGATGCCTGCAGCATCTCATTCTGCCGGCGCAGCTCGGTAATCGCGGCGAGCGTCGCCGTCGGGCTGCTGCCGGGCTTTCCGGCGGGCATGGCGGCGGGCATGGCGGCGGGTGACTCGACCGCGGGCCTGGCCAGGCCGAGATGGGCGAGGGTGACGGTCTGGTCGACCGAGAAGTAGTGGGCGGTGGTGGCGCCGGCCATCAGGGCCATGGCGACTCCGCAGATGGTCGGGACGATGGATGCAAGGGCTGGTTTCATGGTGTGCCGATGGGTGCTTCCGCGGGGGTGACGGTTGGTTCGCTGGTGGCATGCGGTTCGCTGGGGAGAGTGGTGAGGAGCTGTTCGAGGCGGTCGACGGCCTGGTTGAGCCGTACGCTGTCCTCGTCGAGGTCCATGATCGTGTCCGCCAGGATGGCGCCGAGGGTGGCCTCCTGGGCATACTGGTCGGCGGGATCGAATCCCGGTTCGGAAATCTGCAGCACGTTGGCGCCGTCGGCCTCGGGGATCATCAGGTGGGGACGGATCGCGAGGGTGATGCGGCTGCCGTTGGCGAGCTCGACCGACTTCGAGCGCGCCGGGGCGTCCTGCGGCTGGACCAGCTTCCACCCGGCCGGCGGCCGCGACAGCGGCTTGGCGGGGAAGGGGGCGAGGAGCTTCACGTCGGCGGCGTCGATGCGCGCCGTGGAGGCACCGGCGACCACCTCGACGGTGACCCCGTCGGGCCGCTCCGCCTCGGGGCGGTCCCCGATGTCGGGCATGCCGGCGTTGCCGAAGCCGTCCCCGAGGTCCTCGATGGCCGGGTCGCCCGCGGCCAGGTCCGGCTCGACACCGAGCTCGCCGCCCGGGGTGGCCGAGAGGTCGACGGTGACCGCGGGGCCGTTGGCGGCCTCGGCCTCGAGCAGGGCGGTGAGCACCGGGTCGCGCTCGGAGTCGCGCGGCGCGACGTCCTGCGCGGCGAGCGGCATGGCGGCACCCGTGGCGAGAAGGGCGAGGGAAAGGATGGGCGCGGAGTTCATCGGGGGCGGGATTCGATGCGGATGGTCTGGGCCGAGTCGAGCGGCGCGTCGACGGCGGCCCCGACGCCCTGGTTCTCGGGAAGCGAGGGGCTGTCGGCCCGGAGCGACTCGGCGGGGATCGACGAACTGACCAGCTGGTCCCACTCGGTGAGCAGCTCGACGGCCTCGGAGCGCAGCGCACGCGAGCGCTCCTGGTAGTTGCCGATGCGGGTCAGCAGCGAGCGGGCGCGCTCGACGTCGTCGGTCGTCCAGCGCAGCGTCCGGCTGGGGTAGAGCACGGGCACCTCGAGGACGACGCGGCCGAGGTCCTCGCCGTTCGGGCCCTGGGCCCCGAGCACGTGCTGGATGCGCAGGTTGGTCTCCTCGAAGGTGGAGGCCTCGCCGGCGTTCTTGAGCTCGCGCGGCTCGGCAGCCACCGGGCGGTCGGCGGCGCCATCCGTGGCGGCCAGGCCGGCGGTGGCGTCGTCGCCGGGCAGGCGGTCCGCGGCGATCAGGCCGGAGGTTTCCGCGGCAGCGGAGCCGGGCCCGGCCGGGACACCGGGCGCGAGGCCCTCGTGGGCGACGATGACCGGCTTGTTGATGTAGAGGAAGCAGAAGGCCCCGGCGAGCAGGGTGGCGGTGACCAGCAGCCACGGGTAGGCGCGCTGGCTGCCGCACGAGTTGCGGCGCTGGTTCGCCGGTGCCGCGCTCATGCCGAGCTCGAGCGTCTGCTCGGCCGTGCGGCGGCGGGCCGGCAGGCTCTGCGCGGGCGGCAGGGGCTCGTTGTTGGTGGGAAGGGGACGCATGGAACTACTCGGAGGGAAGGTCTTCGGGGAGCTCGACCACGGTGGCCTTGGCCGGCGCGGCGACCACCGCGTGGGTGATGATCGTCTGGTTCGAGACGCCGGGGAAAACGGTGATCGTCATGGTGTCGCGCGTCAGGCGGAGCTGGCGGAAAACGCCCGACTTCTCGCTGATCGCCTGCACGCCGGGAACCACCTCGAGCGCCCCGCCGCGCGACGATTGGCGGCCGATGCCGTCGGAGCGGTAGATCTCGAAGGAAGTCGCCTCGTCGACCTCGCCCTTGGCCGAGACCCGCACGGTGACGCCGTCGGTGAAGGCGGTGAGGCGCAGCGGCTTGATCGAGATCGGCACGACCTCGCCCTCGGTCACCTTGAGCTTCGAGCGCAGGATGAAGTCGCCGATGTGCCGGAACCCGTCGGCCAGCGACGAGTTCGGCAGAAGCAGCAGCAGGGTGGTGGCGACCAGTCTGAGTTTCATCATTCTCCCACGTCCCACAGGGAATCCTTGGGATTGTTCGAGGGGTCGTAGGTGACCCCGCTTCCGTCGACGATGACCGGGGGAGAGTCGGTCACCTTGATGGCGAGGGTGTGACCGTCGAGCGAGGTGACGGTCGGAAAGGTGGCGGCCCCGCTCGGCAGGTAGGGCAGCAGCTTGGCCTGGGTGAGGGATGAAAGCGACGAGGTCGGGTTGTCGGCGATGTAGCTGCGCTGGGCGACGTAGACGCCGCGCAGCGTCTCGGAGGCGTCACGGCCGCGCTTCCACTCCTCGATCGCGCTCGAGAAGAAGATCCCGGTCGACATGAGCACCACGAGGATCGAGATGACCACGGTCAGCTCGATCAGGGTGAAGCCGCCGCGGGCGGCAGGTTGGCGGGACGGACTCCTCATGGCTCAGCGGGATTCTAGGGTTGATCAGGCTTGGTTGAAAAGAAGGAAAACCTAGGTAAATGCCCGGAAATCGGCGATTTTCCTAACCTTTGAGGACTTCGATCGCCTCGTAGAAGTTTTTCCGGAACTCATCGTTGGCCCAGATGCTGCGCAGCGCGCTGGTCAGGGTGAACAGGCCGAAGCCGGCGAGGACCACCCAGATGCAGAACCAGGTGACCGATTTTCCCTCCGGGGCGATCAGCGGGACCCACCAGGCCGAGCGGTTGACGACCCGGGTGGTGAACATCTGGTTGTGGGTCTTGAGCTCCTGGATCAGCAGCTCGGCGTCGGAATTGCGGCGGGCGATGAACTCGAAGCGGTACTTCTTGCCCGGCCCCTCCGGCAGGTCCACCACCTTCACGCCCGGGGGCACGATCTCCGGGCGACGCAGCGTGTAGACATGCATCTCGTGGACGTAGGTGTCCTTGAGCCAGCGGTCGAGACGGGTGAGTTGCATCGGTTTCGGTGGGTTGGCCGGGGTTCGCCCGGTGGTTCGTCAGATTCCCCCCTGCATCATCTTCGGACCCATCAGGAAGATCGGCAGGAAGGTGCCGATGAACACCGCGGCGATCAGGCCGACGGCGATCAGCAGGACGATGAAGTTGATGGTGGCGGTGAAGGCGCCCATGTGGTTCTCGGCATCCTCCTCGTACATCGTCGCCAGCATCTCGAGCTGGGCGTCGATGGAGGCGGACTTCTCGCCGATCGACAGCATGTGGACGACCTGGGAATCGACCGAGGTGTACTTGGCGAAGGCGGTCGAGAGCGGCACGCCGGAGTTCTCGTACTTGTCGGCGGCGTCGCGGAGCTCCTTGTAGAAGGGGGTGCCCTTGACGCTGTTGGCGGAGACCCGGATGGCCTTGGCCAGGTTGATGCCGTTGCCGTGGAGCAGCTTGATGGTGCTCAGGAAGGTCATCTGCCGCAGGCTCATGATGAGCAGGCGGAGCAGGCGCCACTTCGACATGGCGAGGCCCATGATGGTGTTGCGGACGTGCTCCGAGCGCCAGATGACGGCGATGCACGCGAGCACGGCCAGGACGAAGACGTGCCAGACGTTCTGGGTGGTGTGGGCGATGCCGAAGGAGATGGCGGTGAGGCCGTCGGGCTCCTGGTTGACCGAGAGCAGCATCTCCTCGACCTGCGGGACGATCTTGACCTGGGAGACGATGAAGGCGCCGGTGAGGATGGTGATGACGATCGCCGGCATCATGGTGGCCTTGCGGATCGCCTTGGTGAAGTAGAGCTCGCTGGTGAAGCGGTCGGCCAGCGACTTGAAGGCCTCGTGGAGCTGGCCGGCGTCGGAGCCGGCCTGGATCAGGCCGACGACCATGTCGCTGAACTTGCCGGTGCGGCGGAAGGCCTCGTGGACGCTCATGCCGGCGTTGATGTTCTCGCGGATCTTGTCGAGCGTGCCGGAGATGGTCTTGTCGGGCAGGCCCTGGGCGTAGTATTTCAGCGCGTCCGCCGTGTTGATCTGGGCGCGGAGCATCGAGCCGATGCCGCGGAACATCTGGACCAGCTGCTTCTTGTTGAAGGGCTTGGGCTTGGCGTCCTTCTGGAAGCGGATCTGGATCTCCTTCTTCCCGGAGCTCCCGGAGCCTTCCTTCTTCGGCTTCGCGGCATCGGGAGCGTGGGCTGGTTTGGCGGTGGCGGCGGCGCTAGTCATCGGAGTAGGTCATGTCGATCACCTTGGAGATGGCGGCCAGGTCGGTCTTGCCCTCGCGGAAGAGGCGCAAGCCGCTGCGGCGGAGGTTCGGGAGGACCCCCTCCTCCTGGATCCGGACCTCGAGCTCGTAGGGCGAGATCTCGCCCTTGGAGAGCTGGTCCGACACCTTCGGGGTGATCGGGATGATTTCGAGAATGGCGGTGCGGCCGTTGTAGCCGGTGTTGCGGCACTCGGCGCAGCCGTTCTGGGAGGCGGTGAAGACGGGGGTGCTGGCCCAGCTCTCGTCGAGGCAGAACACGCGGCGGTCCTTCTCGCCGACGCCCTCCGTCGGCTCCTTGCAGTAGGGACAGAGGACCTTGATGAGGCGCTGGGCGCAGGCGGCCTTGAGGGTCTGGGCGATCTTCCAGCGCTCGATGCCGAGCTGCTCGAAGCGCTCGATGATCTGCGAGGCGCGCGGGGTGTGGATCGTGGTGAGGACCTTGTGGCCCGTCACCGCGGCCTCGATCGCCAGCTCGGCCGACTCGATGTCGCGCACCTCGCCCATCAGGATGATGTCGGGGTCGGAACGCATGAACGAGCTGATCATCGGCTTGAACTCCTTGGCGCTCTTGAGGTCGCAGTGGGTGATGCCGGCGACCTCGTCCTCGACCGGGTTCTCGAGCGTCAGGATGTTCACCTCCGGGCGGTTGAGCTCGCGGAGGATGGCGTTGAGGGTGGTCGACTTGCCCGATCCGGTCGGGCCGCTCATGACGATGATCCCGGCCGGGATCTTCATCACCTTGTAGAGCTCGAAGAGGGTCTCCTCGTCGAAGGCCAGGGTGCCCTTGCCGAGGGTCACGTTGATGTGCCCCTTGTCGAGGAGACGCATCGTCACGTGGTAGCCGCGGTAGGTGCGGTGGCGCTCGTAGCGGATGTCGATGGGGCGGTGGAAGTAGGAGATCGTGAAGCGTCCCGAGATGCCCGGAGCCGTGTTGCGGATCTCGGTGGGAAGCTTCATCAGGTTGAGCAGGAAGGCATCGAGCCGGTCCTTCAGCTTCATCGGGATCTCGACCTTCGGCTGCAGGTCGCCGTCGACCCGGAAGGTGTAGTAGAAGACCTCCTTCTCGACCTTGAAGTGGACGTCCGACGCGCGGGTCTTCACGGCGTCGGCCATGATGGTGGCGACCAGCTGGGCCATCGGCTCGTCGTAGTCGGTGGTGACGTCGAAGTCGCGGATGCCCTCGTCGAGGTCCTCGACGTCGATCGCCTCGAGCTCCGAGCGGCTCGGGCCGGCGTTGGAGGCGACGGCCTCGATGGCGCGGCTGATCTCGCCGGCGAGGGTGACGACCTTGACGATCTCGAGGTCGGGGAAGCGCGGGGCGAGGTACTCGTCGGGGAGGGGGCTCCACGGGTTGGCGACGGCGACGATGAGCTTGTCGCCCGAGATGCTGACCGGGGTGAAGAACCCGCGGGTCAGGGCGGTGGGGTCGCAGTTGGCGTGGAGGGTGGCGTCGCAGAACTCGGCAAGCTTCGGGAAGAAGGGCATGCCGTTGATCTTGGCGACGGCCGCCATGAAGCAGTTCCGCGTGACGCGGTTGCCGACCTGGTCGTGCGGCAACTCCGCGAACTGCGGGTCGTGCGTCGACAGCGCCTGCATGATGCGGCTGCTGATCAGGTCGTTGAACGACATGCCGTCGTAGTCGATCACAGGCCGAAGTGTTTGCGTGAAAGGAAGGAGGCGCTCTCGTAGTCGAGGCGCACGGCGGTGACGAAGGGGCGGATCGCGAAGCGGCGGTTGACGACCTCGAGGATCTCGCCGGCCATGACGTTGGCGGCGACCGGGTTGAGCGAGCCGGTGCCGATGGCATCGGTGTCCTCGGCGTAGATCACCGGCGAGAGCAGCTCGCGGGCGAGTTCGTGGAGGTTCGTGTAGGCCTCGTAGAAGGCCGAGGGGGCGATCAGCTTTCCGGCGAAAGGGATGAGGGGAGGGGAGGGGGCGATGACGCCCGCCACCAGGTGACTGAGGCGGGCGGTCTCGCTGGCCATGTGTTCCTCGTCGGTCCCCTGCACCTTGGCGAGGATCTCGATGAGGTCGCGCGGCTTCTCGTCCCGCAGTGCCTCGGCGTGGCGCAGCCGCACGCGCCCGATCTCCTCCTCCGAGGCGAGCGAGGCGGCGCGGAAGGCCTCGACCGTCCGCTCAAGGCAGGTCTCGAGGAGGGCGCTGGCGCCCTCCGCTGCCTTGGCGGGGTCGATCGGTGCTGACGAGGTGTGGGGCATGTCGCGCGGGGGTCGGTGGGTCGCGGCGGACTCCGGGATCAGCGGCGGCGGGCGCTGCTGAAGCGCGGGCGGGACGGCTCGCTGGACTCGGCGCCGGCCGAGGTGGAGGTCGGCTGGTTGACGCGCTTGGCGCGCTGAGCGTTGTCGAGCTCCTCCTGGGTCGGGTAGTACGGGGCCTGGGTCGGGCGCAGGCCGCGCAGGCCGCGGCGCAGGTTCGGCTCGTGGGCCGGGCCTGGGTTGCAGGTCGGGTCGACCCAGTCGTGGTCGCGGGGCAGCTGGAGGCTTCCCTGGATGCGGTTCGACTGCAGACCGGTGGCCGAGCGGCTGCCCGGGTTGTAGGAGGTCGGGGTGACGATGAACACCAGGCTCGACTGCTCCTTCACGGTCTCCTTGCTCTTGAAGAAGAAGTTGATGACCGGGATGTCGCCGAGCAGCGGCACCTTGTTGTCGTCGTTCGTCTCGACCTCGCCGTAGAAGCCGCCGATGACCAGCGAGTGGCCGTCGGGGACCCGGCTGAGCGACTGGATCATCGACTCGCTGACCCGCGGGTAGCGGTTCTGGCTGGTCTCGATGTACTCGACGATCTGGGCCGAGCGCGGGCGCAGCCGCATGCGGATGGTGCCGTCGGGCAGCAGGGTCGGGGTGACGACCATCGAGATGCCGATCTCGCGGTGGTTCTCCGGGTCCTCGGTGATCGACTGGTCGCTCGGGTCGATCTTGTAGCGGACTTCCTCGGTGCTCTGGAGGATGTCGCCGCTGGAGCCCTGGTTGTTGGTGGTGGTGATGATGGGGACGCGGTCGATGACCGAGATGGTTCCCTGCTCGTTGTCCTCGGTGATGAGGGTCGGGTTGGAGACCTGCTCGGCGACGCCGCCGGCGGCGAGGGCGCGCAGCACGCCGCTGACCTGGACCGGGCTGAGCACGAGGTTGGCGGTCGGGTCGAAGTCGTAGTCGATGCCGCTGGCACCGTTCGGGATCGTCGTCAGCTCGTCGCCGATGCCGAAGATCGAGTTAAGCGAGCGGGACAGCTCCAGGGTGGTGCCGTTGCCCGACCCCGCGCCGAGCGAGGCGGACCAGTCGACGCCGTAGGCTTCCGAGGCGGAGCTGCGGATGCGCAGGATCTTGGTCTCGACGATGATCTGGCCCTTCGGCTTGTCGATGTTGTGGAGCAGGCTGCGGGCCTGCTCGATGTGGTGGGCGGTGTCGATGATGACGATGGTGTTCGTCTTCGGCTCGAAGTTCACGATGCCGGTGCCCGGGCTGAGCATGGGCTGGATGAGCGCCTTGATCTGCTCGATGTCCGAGGGCCGCAGGTAGCGCAGCTGGTAGTTGAACTCGGAGCTCGGCAGCTGGCTGAGCTGCGACTGGGTCAGGGCGTAGACGGTGTTGCCCTTGGTGTAGAGCATCAGGCCGTACATGAACGCCAGTTCCTCCATCTGCTGGAGCGGGTCGCCGTCGTTGAGGTGACCGGTCACGCGGAACTCCGGCGTGGAGATCTTGATGTTGTGGAAGTACTGGCGGCCGGCCTGCTTGGCGAGGAACTGGAAGATGTCGTTGAGGGCGGCGTCCTTGATCAGGTAGCCCTCGTCGGATTCCTGGATCTGCTCCTCGGCGGCGGGCTGGACCGGATCGACCGGCGTGTCGACGGGTTCGACGGCCGGGACCGGCTGCTCGGCCGGGACGGCCGGAAGGTCGTCGGCGGCGGCCGGCGGGGTGTCGGCGACCGTGGTGCCGAGGCCGTCGGCCGGCAGGTTCAGGTCGGCCGGTGCGTTGGCCCCGAGGTCCGGCGCCGGCGGCGGCGGGGGAAGGTCGGGCAGTCCCCCTTCGGAGAGCTCGGGCGAGGTGTTGTCGGGCAGGGGCCCGGTGTCGGGGCCGTCCTGCGCCGGCAGGATGGGATGGTTGAGCGCCCAGATGGTGGCGCAGATGATGGCGGTTTTCGTTGTCATGGCCGTGGTGTGTGTTGGTTCAGCGGCTTTGGGAGAGAGGGTTCGGAGAGTCGATCACGAGCGGGGCGTTGTGGTTCTGCTCGATGAGCCCGGGCGGCGTCATCTCGCCCTCGCCGCGGCGCATGCCCTCGGGCATGATCGCGAGGCTGAGGTTGGCGACCTCGCCGGTCGTGCCGTTGCGGAAGGTGATGTACTGGGAGCCGACCTGGACGACATGCAGCGGGATCTGCTTGCCGTTGGTCATGCGCAGCGGGATGCGCTGGCCGACGCGGAAGGTGCGGTTGCCGACCATGAAGGTGCCGCGGGCGGGGATCACGGTGGTCACCTGGATGCCCTGGATGATGTCGGAGAACGGGGTGACCGGCTCCTTCTTGAGCTGCTTGATCTTGCGGGCCGCGCGGGCCGGCTGCTTGGGCTTGAAGTTCGGGTCCTGGTGGCGGGCGAAGGGGTCGAGCATGCGGTTGCGCATGGAAAACGACCGGGCGTGCACCTCGACGTAGGTCTCGGTGTCGATGCCGGCGTAGCGCGACGGCTGCCTGGCCAGCTCGGCCGCCTTCTCGTCGACGACGAAGGTCTCCGCCTCGGCGGGCTGCTTCGCGGGAGCGCTGACCTCGTCCTTCTTCGCGTCCCGGGCCGCGTCCTGGGCCGCGGGGGCCTCCTCGGGCTCCTCGGGGGCGACGGGCATGCCGCCGAAGGACTGCGCGCCGGCCGGCGCGGGGATGCCGAGGCCCATCCCGAGGCCGAGGCCGAGGGCGAGAAGCAGGTGGTTGGAGGGGAGGGGCTTCATTGTTCCCAGGCGGTGTAGGTGACGTGGAAGTTGAGGCTTCCGGAGGAGGTGCTCGGATCGATGCGCAGCTCCTGCATCTGGAGCTGGGGCATGCGGCTCTCGAGCTCGAGGAAGGCGCGCTGCATCGAGCGGTAGGTGGCGCGGAAGGCGAGCTTCACCTGGGCGGCCTTCTGTGCGGAGGCCGAGGCGATCCCGGCCTTGCTGGCGGGGTGTTCCTGGGCGGTCTTCTGGAATTCCTTCGAGGGCAGGCCCTCCTCGATCTCGCGCAGGTTGGAAGTGACGGTGCTGGCGGTCTCGTCGCCGAGCAGCTGTTCCCAGCGGTCGATGTGCTCGCGCTTGCGGCTGATCTCCGACTCGAGCGAGAGGGCGGCCTGCTTGTTCTGCTCGTAGGTCTTGTAGTATGTGAGCTTGTTCTCGAAGGACCGGCTGACGCGGGACTTCACGTACGCGGCACCACCGATCACGGCCCCGCCGATGAGGACGGGGATGGCGAAGCCGAAGATGGCGATGGACTGCTGGTAGTGGTTCATGGGGCGCGGGGGTCAGGGGGTGGGGAGG
>JAUIJB010000085.1 GCA_030430455.1 Verrucomicrobiia bacterium
CACCGTGCGGCCCTTCTTCATCGCCGGCGTGTCCTTCAGCCGCCGCCGCGTCTTGAGGAAGATCAGGCGGGTCATCTCGCCGTCGTCGATCGGGTTGATGCCCAGGCCGCAGGCGACGCGGATGCGGTTCAGGAAGACGTCGTGGTTGGAGGCCTCGACGAGGATGTTGGTGGCGACCGTGCGGGTCGCCGAGCGAAGCTCCATGCCGGACTCGAGGGTCGCCTGGGCGAAGCCCTCGAGGATCTCGACGATGCGCTCGGTGGTGTCGCCCTGGATCCGCCCGAAGCGGAAGATGTCGCGCGCCAGCGGCGCGGGCTGCTCGAGAAAGTCGATCGGACGGATCGTGCCGTCGTCGGCGGATTCCGCCACGAGCATCGACACCGAGCTCGCGCCGACGTGGATCGCGGTGGTGAGCTGCGGGCGGGGAGCTGGATCGTCGTGAGCCTCGGCCATTGCGGGGAGCAAAGGATGGCTGGCAGTCATCGTGCCATGCAATGCCGAATATGTGACAGGCTCGGGGGCGCTCCCGATTTTCCTGAATTCTGCCTTTTCATCGTGCTCCCGGGGCGGGCAGCATGACCCCCAATGAAGCTCGCTGACCCGGTCAAGGAATACCTCGTCAAGCCAGGGACGGAGGCAAACCTCGCGAAGGTCGATTCCGACTCGATCGAGCTCTGCCCGAAGGGCACCCGCAAGGGCACCCAGGAGATCTTCGACGAGCTGCGCGACGAGCTCCAGGCGCTGCAGAAGGTGCTCTACGCCGAGAGCAGGCACCGCATCCTGGTGGTCATCCAGGCGATGGACACCGGCGGCAAGGACGGCTGCGTGAAGCACGTGTTCTCGCGGGTCGACCCCCAGGGGGTGACGGTCAAGTCATTCAAGAAGCCGACCGAGGACGACCTGGCGCACGATTTCCTGTGGCGGATCCACCCCCACGTCCCCGGCAACGGCGACATCGTCGTCTTCAACCGCAGCCACTACGAGGACATCATCGCCGTGCGGGTGAAGAAGCTGATGGGCGACGCGGTCTGGAAGCGCCGCTACCGGCATGTGGTCGAGTTCGAGCGGATGCTCGCCGAGGAGGGCACCACGATCGTGAAGATCTTCCTGCACATCTCGCGCGACGAGCAGAAGCGGCGGCTCGAGTCCCGCCTGGTCAACCCGACGAAGCACTGGAAGTTCAACCCCGACGACCTGGCCGACCGCGCGCGCTGGGACGAGTTCATGGAGGCCTACGAGGACCTGATCAACCGCACCAGCACCCCGCACGCGCCCTGGTACGTGATCCCGGCGAACAAGAAGTGGTACCGCAACCTCTGCGTGGCGCGCATCCTGATCCAGACCCTCGAGGACCTGAAGATGAAGTACCCGGAGCCCGACTGGGACCCGGGGGAGATCACGATCGACTAGGCCATCGACCGGGAGGGCCCCGCCGGAGGAAGTTTCGGAGCATGGGGTTGACACCCCAAATGAGAACCCGCAAGAGAACGGCATGGACGCATGGGACAGCAGCGCATTCGGCAACGACAGTGCCAACGACTGGCTGGCGGAGCTGCTGGAGACTTCCGACATCGGGATGGTGGTCGCCGCCTTCGACACGGTGCTGGGAACCGGTGACGAGGTGGTCGACCTGCAGGACGGCGAGGAAGCCGTGGCCGCGGCCGAGGTGGTCGCCTGCATGGCCGGCAAGCCCGGCAAGGTCGGCGACGTGGTCGAGCGGGTCGAGTCCTGGATGGACGAGTACGAGCTCGAGATCGACGGCGCGCTCGCCTCCAAGGCGCGCCGGGCCGTCGACCGCGTCTACAACGAGCCGTCGGAGCTGCGCGAGGGCTGGGAGGAGGACGGCGGCGTCGATGAGTGGCGCAACGCCTTGGCCGACCTCAAGGACCGCCTGAAGCAGGGCGACCTGTGAGATCGTTCTAGATCGTTTCAAATCGTTCTAGGAAGGCCATCACCTGCCATCCTTCGGCGTGAGCCCCCCAAGGAGCGGTGGTTGGCAACCACCGACGGAGCAGCAGGCAGGCGGGAGGTAAGCGGCTGGGGCGTGAGGCACCCTCCGGACCGCCCGGGGACTGCATGTCCCCGCTCCTTGGGCAAGCGCGGCGCGGCGGTCCAGGGGCCGCCGCTCAGTCCGTCTCGAGGCGGACCAGCAGGTCGTCGCTGTCGACCTGGTCGCCCTTGTGGACGAGGATCTCCTTCACCGTTCCTGCCGCCGGGGCCGACACGGTGGTGAGCATCTTCATCGCCTCGAGCACGACCAGCTTGTCGCCCTCGGCGACTTCCTGTCCCGGCGAGACGCCGACCTCGGTGACCATGCCGGGCATCGGCGCGCAGGCCTGGCCGGGATCCTGCGGATCGCCCTTGGGCCGCGCCCCGCCGTCCGCCTTGGCGAGCGCCCGGTCGATCACCACGCTCTCCCGCGGCATGCCGTTGAGCTCGTAGAACAGGGTCCGGCGGCCCTCCTTGTCGGGCTCGCCGATGGAGACCAGCTTGATGAAGAGGACCTTGCCGTGGTCGATCTCGACCTCGATCTCCTCGCCCACCGCGAGCCCGTAGAAGAAGGCCGGGGAAGGCAGCGGGGTGAGGTCGTCGTACTGCTTCCGGCTGGCCTGGAACTCGTTGAAGACCTGCGGGTACATCAGGTGCGAGTAGAGGTCGTCGTCGGTCGGCTCGCGGCCGACGAGGTCGCCGAGCGAGTCGCGCGTGTGGCGGAGGTTGACCGAGGCGGCGAGCTCGCCCGGACGGCGCGTCGTCGCCTGCTTGGTGTGGAGGATGACCCGCTGGACCTCCTTCGGCCAGCCGCCGTCCGGCTGGCCGAGGCCGCCGGCAAGCATGTCGATGACGCTTTCCGGCCAGTCGATCGAGCCGGGCTTCAGGTGGGTCACGTCGGCCGGCCGGATCCCCCGGGTGATCAGGAACATCGCCATGTCGCCGACCACCTTGGAGGAGGGGGTGACCTTGACGATGTCGCCGAACAGCTGGTTCACCTCGGCGTAGGTGCGGGCGATCTCCGGCCAGCGGTGGCCGAGGCCCATCGCGTTGGCCTGTTCGCGCAGGTTGGTGTACTGGCCGCCGGGCATCTCGTGGTCGTAGACCTCGGCGGTACCCGAGCGCGGCGCCGAGTCGAAGGGCGCGTAGGCGTTCATGACCTCCTCCCAGTAGTCCGAGAACTGGTTGAGGACGCCGAGGTCGAGGCCGGGGTCGCGTTCGTGGCCGGCCAGCGCGGCGCAGACCGAGTTGAGGTTCGGCTGCGAGGTCGAGCCCGACATCGAGGCGATGGCGAGGTCGGCGATGTCGACGCCGGCATCGCAGGCGGAGAGCACCGAGGCCGCGGCGATGCCCGAGGTGTCGTGGGTGTGGAAGTGGATCGGGATGCCGACCTCCTGCTTGAGGGTGCTGACCAGCTTGTGCGCCGCCATCGGCTTGCACAGCCCCGCCATGTCCTTGATCGCCAGGATGTGGGCGCCCATCGACTCGAGCTCCCGCGCCTTGTCGACGTAGTACTTCAGCGAGAACTTGTCGCGCTTCGGGTCGGTGATGTCGCCGGTGTAGCAGATCGCCGCCTCACACAGAGCCTGGCCGTGCTCGCGGACCGCCTCCATCGCGACCCGCATGTTGGGCAGGTAGTTGAGCGAGTCGAAGATCCGGAAGATGTCCATGCCGGAGTCGGCGGCGTGCTTGACGAAGCCGGCGACGACGTTGTCGGGGTAGTTCGAGTAGCCGACGGCGTTCGAGCCGCGGAACAGCATCTGGAAGAGGATGCCGGGAACCAGCTCGCGCAGGCGGCGCAGGCGCTCCCACGGGCACTCCTTGAGGAAGCGCATCGCGGTGTCGAAGGTCGCCCCGCCCCACATCTCCAGCGAGAACATCCCCGGGGTGCGGTTCTGGATGGCCTCGGCGATGTTGAGCATGTCGATGCTGCGCATGCGCGTCGCGATCAGCGACTGGTGGGCGTCGCGCAGGGTGGTGTCGGTGACCAGCAGGCGCTTCTCGGCGAGGATCCAGCGGCTGAACTCCTCGGGTCCGAGCTCGAGCAGGAGCTTGCGGGTCTGCGGCGGGGCGTCCTCGGGCAGGCGCCCGGCGGCCGGCCGCGGCGCGGCGGGGATCGGCTCGGACGGGCGGTAGCCCTTGGCGTGCGGGTTGCCGTTGACGGTGATGTCCGAGAGGTAGGACAGCAGCTTGGTGGCGCGGTCGCGGCGCGGCTTGAAGACGAGCAGCCCGGGCTTGCTGTCGATCAGCTTGGTGTGCGCGTCGCCGGCCTGGAACACCGGGTCGGCGATGACGTTCTCGAGGAAGGGAATGTTCGTCTTCACGCCGCGGATGCGGAACTCGCGCAGGGCGCGGTCCATGCGCTGGCAGGCGATCGGGAAGCTGCGCCCCATCGCGGTCAGCTTGACCAGCATCGAGTCGTAGTAGGGCGTGATGACCGAGCCGGCGTCGCCGCTGCCGGCGTCGAGGCGGATGCCGAAGCCGGCCGCCGAGCGGTAGTTGAGGATGCGGCCGTAGTCGGGGGCGAAGTTGCGCTCGGGGTCCTCGGTGGTGATGCGGCACTGGATGGCGTAGCCGTTGCAGGGGATCTCGTCCTGGGCGGGGATGGCGATCTCGGCGCCGTGCAGGTCGTGGTCGCGGGCGACGAGGATCTGCGAGCGGACGAGGTCGATCCCGGTGACGCACTCGGTGACGGTGTGCTCGACCTGAATGCGCGGGTTCATCTCGATGAAGAACCAGTCCTTCTGGTCCATGTCGTAGAGGAACTCGACGGTGCCGGCGTTGTTGTAGCCGATGCCGTCGGCGAGCTTCACGGCGGCCTCGCAGAGGGCCTGGCGGACCTCCTCGTCGAGGTCGACGGAGGGGGCGATCTCGACGACCTTCTGGTAGCGCCGCTGGACCGAGCAGTCGCGCTCGTGGAGGTGGACGACGTTGCCGTGGCGGTCGCCGAGGATCTGGACCTCGATGTGCTTGGCGCGGGTGATGTAGCGCTCGAGGAAGACGGCCGGATTGCCGAAGGCCTTCTCGGCCTCGTCGCGCGCCTCGGCGAGCAGGGCGGGGAGCTGCTGTTCGGACTCGACGACCCGCATGCCGCGGCCGCCGCCGCCGAAGGCAGCCTTGATGATCAGGGGAAAGCCGATGTCCTTGGCGATGCGGATCGCCTCCCCGCTCTCGGTCACCGGTTCCTCGGTGCCGGGGAGGACGGGGACGCCGAACTGGATGGCGGCCTCGCGGGCGGCGGTCTTGTCGCCCATCTTCTCGAGCAGCTCGGGCGAGGGGCCGATGAAGGTGATGCCCTCGCGCTCGCAGGCGCGGGCGAAGTCGGGGTTTTCGGAGAGGAAGCCGTAGCCCGGGTGGATCATCGTGACCCCCTTCGACTTGGCGAGGGCGACGATGCCCTCGACGTCGAGGTAGGCGCCGACCGGGCCCTTCTCGTGGTCGAGCGCGTAGGCCTCGTCGGCCTTGAAGCGGTGGCGGGAGAAGCGGTCCTCGTCGGCGAAGATCGACACGGTCCGGAGGCCGAGTTCGTTGGCGGCCCGGAAGATGCGGATGGCGATTTCACCGCGGTTGGCAGCGAGGAGTTTGTCGGCGCTCATGTAGCGCCATTGGTAGGGGGGAAGAACGCCCGGGGCCAAGGGCAAACGGTGACACGGCGGCAGCGCGCCCGGGGAGGGGAGGGGCGCGGGGCGGGGGGCTAGGGGCGGCTGCAAGCCGCCGGTCCATGCCATGGCGCCTGCAAGGCGCCACTCAGCTTCGCTTCCCCCCTGACGACCGTTTCCCGAAAATGAAAAACCCCCACGCCGGCGGGGACGTGAGGGTTGAAAGAATGGTGCTCGAGGGGGGAATCGAACCCCCACGGGTTTTACCCCACTAGATCCTTAGTCTAGCGCGTCTACCAATTCCGCCACCCGAGCAAGGTTGGGAAATTCGTGGACGGCGGATTTAGGGGTGGTGGCCGGGATTGGCAAGCCAATCTTTGGGCCGGGCGGGAAATCTTTTCCGATTCGGATCGGGGCTTGCTTGCCGTGGGGGTCTGGAAAGCATGGAAGCCACAGACGATGGACGGGATTCGGGCTGATTCGGTAATCAAGAAGTTTGGCGAGGTTCGGGCGCTGGACGGGGTCGACGTCGAGGTCAACGGCGGCGAGCTGTTCTTCCTGCTCGGCTCCTCCGGCTGCGGCAAGACCACCCTGCTGCGCTGCATCGCCGGCCTCGAGCAGCCGACCTCCGGGCGGATCCTCTTCGGCGGCGAGGACGTGACCGGCCTCCCGCCCCACAAGCGCGAGGCGGCGATGGTGTTCCAGAGCTACGCGCTGTGGCCGCACCTCAGCGTCGAGCGCAACGTCGGCTTCGGCCTCGAGGAGCGCAAGGTCGCCAGGGAGGAGATCCGCCGCCGGGTCGGCGAGGCGCTCGACCTGGTCCACCTCGGCGGCCTCGGCGAGCGCGGGGTCGACCAGCTCTCCGGCGGCCAGCAGCAGCGCGTCGCGCTGGCGCGCGCCCTGGTGGTGCGGCCGCGCTGCCTGCTGCTCGACGAGCCGCTGTCGAACCTCGACGCCAAGCTGAGGATCGAGATGCGCCGCGAGATCCGCCGCATTGTCAAGGAGGGCGGGCTGACCGCCGTCTACGTCACCCACGACCAGGAGGAGGCGCTGTCGATGGCCGACCGCATGGCGGTGATGGAGTCCGGCCGCGTCGCCCAGATGGGCACCCCCGAGACGGTCTACCGCCAGCCGGTCAACGGCTTCGTCGCCGGCTTCATCGGCGAGACCAACCTGGTGCCCGGCAAGGTCGCCGAGGTGCGCGGCGACTACGTCAAGGTCGGCACCGCCGCCGGGCCGCTGATCGGCAGGATCACCGAGTGGGGCTGGCGACCGACCGAGGGCGAGGAGGTCGTGCTGTCGGTCCGCCCGGAGGTGTGGCGCATCGAGAGCCCGGCCGCGGGCTCGCGCGTGACCGGCAGGATCATCGAGCGCACCTACCTCGGCCAGCGGATCCAGTACCAGGTCGAGACCCGCATCGGGCGCCAGGACGTGGTCGAGATGAACCCGCACGTCGTCCGCGACCCGGGCGAGTCCGAGATCACCCTGGTCGCCCCGCACGACGAGGTGGTGGTGCTCAAGCCCTGAACCCCGCCGACTTCGATGAAGCGCATCCTTCCCGTCATCCTCCTGCTGGTTGCGGTCGCCTGGCTGCCGATCCAGCTGCGCCGGGCGAGCTCGGTCGGCGAGGCGGGGGAAAGCGATGACCGCCTGGTGGTGATCACCCCCCACAACGACTCGATCCGCAAGGCCTTCGGCGAGGCCTTCGCCGCCCACTGGCGCGACAGGACCGGGCGCAGCCTCTACGTCGACTGGCGCACGCCCGGCGGCACCGCCGAGGTGGTCCGGGTCATCGAGGCCGGCTTCAAGGCGGCCGAGCGGCTCGGCGAGGACGGGACCGAGCTCGACGTGTTCTTCGGCGGCGGCGACTACGAGTTCCGCAAGCAGGCGAAACTCGGCCACCTGGCGCCGCTGGAGGTCTTCGACGAGCACCCGGAGTGGTTCGTCGACCACATCATCCCGTCGGACTTCTCCGGCGAGAGCTACCACGACCCGGACGAGCTCTGGGTCGGCGTCTGCGTGACCCAGTTCGGGATCATCCACAACCGCGACGTCGTCGACCGCCTCGGCGTGCCGGTGCCGCGCCAGTGGACCGACCTCACGGACTTCTCGTACTTCGGCCGGCTGGCGATGGCCGACCCGACGAAGAGCGGCTCGGTGACCCGTGCGATCGAGATGATGGTCCAGCAGCAAATGCAGGAGGTGATCCGCCGCGAGGGCGACACCCCCGCGGCCCGCGCCCGCGGCTGGAAGCGGGGGATGAACCTGCTGCAGGGCCTGGGCGCGAACGCCCGCTACTTCACCGACTCGGCCAGCAAGATCCCGCACGACGTCGCCCAGGGCGACGCCGCGGCCGGACTGGCGATCGACTTCTACGGACGCTCCTACGAGGAGAAGGTCCGCCTGGCCGACGGCACCAGCCGGGTCAGCTGGATCGCGCCGGAGGGCGGCACCTCGCTGAGCGTCGACCCGGTCGCCGTCTTCCGCGGCGCCCCGCACGCCGAGGTGGCGCAGGAGTTCGTCCGCTTCTGCCTCAGCGAGGAGGGCCAGCTGCTGTGGAACCTCAAGGTCGGGGTGGAGGGGGGACCTCGCGAGAGGGCGCTGCGGCGCCTGCCGATCCGCCGCGACCTCTACACGCCCGCGCACCTGAAGGATTTCACCGACGGCGACGCGCTGCCCTACGAGCGCACCGGCGGCTTCGTCTACCAGCCCGAGCTGACCCAGAAGGCCTTCAAGGCCCTGCGCGAGATCTTCCGGGCGATGTGCATGGATCCCCACGAGGAGATGGGCGAGGCATGGGTGGCGGTCCATGACCTCGGCGGCGGCATCGATGAGTTCCACCGCATCGATGAGATCGCCTACGACCGCGTCATGGGCGAGCTGGTTCCGCTGCTCGACGGCGACGACGAGCTGGCCAAGAGCCGGCGGCTGCTGGAGATCTCGGAGTCGTTCCGCAGGCAGTACCGGGCCGTGACCGCGAAGGGAGGGCAGCCATGAGGCGCGAGGCGGCGATCCTGATCACCCTCGCGGTGTCGGCCTTCTTCGGGGTCTTCTTCATCCTGCCGGCGGTGTCGGTGATCGGTGCGGCCTTCAAGGGGCCGGACGGGATGACGCTCGACTACGTCATCGAGGTCTTCCGCAACCCGGTCTACGTCGAGGGCCTGTGGAATGCCCTGCTGCTGGGTCTCACCAGCACCCTGGTGACCCTGCTCATCGCCTTCCCGCTGGCGCTGGTCAGCCACCGCTACGACTTCCTCGGCCGGAAGGTCCTCGGCGTCCTGATCCTCATCCCGCTGGTGCTTCCGCCCTTCGTCGGGGCGATCGGCCTGGCCCACGTCCTCGGCGTGGCGGGATCGCTCAATGCCGTGCTGATCGACCTCGGGCTCATCGACGAGCCGGTCGACTGGCTCGCGCGTGGCCGTTTCTGGGGGATCGTGCTGATGAACGCGCTGCACCTCTACCCGATCCTCTACATGAACATCACCGCCTCGCTGGCGAACCTCGACCCGGCGATGGAGCAGGCGGCCGAGAACCTCGGCTGCACGCCGCTGCGGCGCCTGTGGCGGATCACCCTGCCGCTGGCGATGCCGGGCATCTTCGCGGGCTCGTCGATCGTCTTCATCTGGTCCTTCACCGAGCTCGGCGTGCCGCTGGTGTTCAACTACTTCCGGGTCGCCCCGGTGCAGATCTTCGACGGCATCAAGGACCTCGGCGACGATCCCTCGCCCTACGCCCTGGTGGCCGTGGTGCTGCTGATCTCGGCGCTGATCTTCATCGCCAGCAAGCTGGCCTTCGGCCGCAACACCTCGGGTGCCCAGCCGCGACCGAAGGGGCGCGACGACCTGGTGAAGCTCCGCGGCCTGCGCTCGATCGGCTGCGCGATGCTCTTCCTCGGCGTCTTCCTCGTCGCCTCGGTGCCGCACTCCGGGGTGGTGCTGTTGTCGTTGTCGCACGACTGGTACCAGACGATCGTCCCGCAGTCGCTGTCGCTGGAACACTACATCGAGGCGCTGGGCGACCCGGTGGTGGTGCCGTCGATCGAGAACAGCCTGCTCTACGCCGGCCTGGCGACCGTGCTGGCGGTGATCGCCGGCCTGGGCATCGCCTACGTCGTGGTGCGCAGCGACATCCGCGGCCGCGGCCTGCTCGATGTGCTGGTCATGCTGCCGCTCGCGGTGCCCGGGCTGGTGCTCGCCTTCGGCTACCTCGCGTTGTCGCAGAAGGGCGGGATCTTCCATTTCCTCATCGGCCCGAACGGCAGCCCGGCGCTGCTGCTGATCCTCGCCTACGCGGTGCGGCGGCTGCCGTACGTCGTGCGCGCGGCGGTGGCGGGCCTGCAGCAGGCCAACCCGGCGCTCGAGGAGGCGGCGCGCTCGCTCGGCGCGGGCTCGCTGTCGACCCTGCGCAAGGTGTCGATCCCGCTGATCGGCGCGAACCTGGCCGCCGGCGGCATCCTCGCCTTCGCCTTCGCGATGCTCGAGGTGAGCGACAGCCTGATCCTGGCACAGCAGCAGGAGCACTTCCCGATCACCAAGGCGATCTACACCCTCCTCGGCACCCTCGGCAACGGCCACGAGCTGGCGGCCGCGCTGGGCGTGTGGGCGATGGTCTTCCTCGGCATCGCGATCGGCGGGGCGACGATCATCGGCGGCAAGCGCGGCGGGCTGTTCCGGATGTGATCGCGCCTGCGGCGCCTTCGGCGCAGTGCCGAGTAAAAAGTAAAAAGTGGGAGGACGGGGACGATGTCCCTCCCTTGCTACCCGCTACTTGCTACCGGCTACTTGCCACCAGCTGCTTCCACCTGGACGGCCTGCACGGCGGTGAGGGCGATGGTGTAGATGATGTCGTCGACCAGGGCGCCGCGTGAGAGGTCGTTGACCGGCTTGCGGAGGCCCTGGAGCATCGGGCCGATCGAGACCACCTTGGCGGAGCGCTGGACGGCCTTGTAGGTGGTGTTGCCGGTGTTGAGGTCGGGAAAGATGAACACCGTGGCATTGCCGGCCACCGGGCTGTCGGGGGCCTTGCTGCGGGCGATCTCGGGAATCGCCGCGGCGTCGTACTGCAGCGGGCCGTCGATCAGCAGGTCGGGGCGCATCTCGCGGGCCAGCCGGGTGGCCTGGCGGACCTTCTCGACCTCGTCGCCCTGGGCGGACTCGCCGGTGCTGTAGCTGATCATCGCGACGCGCGGCTGGATGCCGAAGGTCTCGGCGCTCTCCGCGCTGCGGATGGCGATGTCGGCGAGGGTCGCGGCGTCGGGATTCGGGTTCACCGCGCAGTCACCGTAGACGAGCACCTGATCGGGCAGGCACATGAAGAAGACGGAGGAGACGGCGCGCGCCTCCGGCGCGGTGCGGATGAGCTGGAGCGCCGGGCGGATGGTCGAGGCGGTCGAGTGGACCGCGCCCGAGACGAGCCCGTCGGCCTCGTCCAGGGCCAGCATCATGGTGGCGAGGTAGACGTTGTCCTCGAGCAGCTCGCCGGCCATCGCGGCGTTGAGCCCCTTGCCCTTGCGCATCTCGAGCAGCGGCTCGAGGTAGAGGTGGCGGATGCAGCTGGGGTCGATGATCTCGAGCTCGTCGGGGATCGTCACCCCCGCGGCCTTGGCGCGGATCTCGTCGGGGTCGCCGATCAGCACGCAGCGCGCGATGCCGCGCTCGTGGCAGCTGACCGCGGCGGCGATCGTGCGCGGCTCGTCGCCCTCGGGCAGCAGGATCCGCTTGTCGGCCTTGCGGGCGCGCTCGGCCAGGCGGAAGCGGAAGGCCGGCGGCGAGAGGTGGACCTCGAGCTGCTGCTGGACGCCCTGCTCGATCAGCCACTGGCAGTCGAGGTGGCGGGCGATGAACTCGAGCGTGGCCTCGAGGCGCTCCGGGTCGTCGACCGGGATCTCGTTGTTGAGCCGGCCGATTGCATTGACCACCCGGAAGCTGCTGCCGGGCGCGAGCATGACCGGCAGGCCGGACTCGGCGGCCGGCGAGCAGAGCTCGCGCACCGTCGGGTCCGGGGTGATCTCGTCGGACCCGGTCAGCACCAGCCCGGCCAGCGGGATGCCCTTGATGGCGGCCAGCGAGGTGGCCATGAGGACGTCGTCGCGGTCGGCCGGCGTGAGCAGCAGCGCGCCCGCCTTGAAGGTGTCGCGGAGGTTCGGGACGGTGCGCGCGACCATCTTCACCACGCCGACCCGGCGGCTCGCGATCTCGCCCTCGTTGACGATCGTCGCGTCGAGGTGCCTCGCCACGTCGAGCGCGCGGCAGTTGAGCAGCGACTTCTTCTGCGGGATCAGCCCGACCAGCTGGAGGACGTCGTCGCGGAAGTCCGCGATGCTGGTGCGCAGCGAGGCGAGGGCCTCGCGCCAGTCGTCCTGGGTCGCGCCGCAGGACTCGGGGCAGGCCTTGTTGAGGATGCAGCCGGCGACCCGGTTGCTACGGACACCGCCGTAGTTGGACCCCGCGGCGTGGAGGCGCTGTTCGAGCGCCCTGGGGTCGGGGTCGGTGAAGGCGTCGACGAGGATGACGCGGGCGTCGAGGCTGCGGGCGATCGCCTCGTTGAGGCTGGCGGAGGCGAGGTCGGCCTCGGTGACGACGAGCCCCTCGACGACCGCGACGTCGGCCTCGCGGGTAGACTCCTCGAACACCGAGATGACCCGCTCCATGAGGTCCTGGACCTTGCCTTCGTGGAACCACTCGGTGGCCTCGGGGTAGGGGATCGGGCTGGCCGGGCGGATCCCGAGGGCGGTCTCGGCGTAGGCAGCGGAGCGCTCGCCCTCCCGGTCGCCGGCGCGCTGCTGGGCGATCGGCTTGACGAAGGCCACCGAGACGCCGCGGCGCTGGAGGGCGCGGCCGAGGCCGAGCGACACCGTGGTGAGGCCGACGTCGGCCGACGAGGGCGAGAGGAAGAAGGCGGGCTTCATGACGGATGGCGGGTGTCGAGGATGCGGCGGGCCTCGCGGGCGATCAGGCGCTCCTCGTCGGTCGGCACGGCGAGGACCGCGAGCGGCGAGTCGTCGGTGGTGATGCGGCGCCCGCTGTCGCGGCCGTGGTCCCGGTTGCGTTCCGGGTCGAGCCGCGGCGAGAGCACGCCGAGGTGGTCGAGCACGCGGGCGCGGACCGCGGCGGCGTGTTCGCCGATGCCGCCGGAGAAGACCAGCGCGTCGACGCGGTCGAGCCCGGCGGCCAGTCCGAGCAGCGAGCGGGCGACGCGGTAGCAGAACACCTCGAAGGCGAGGCGGCAGTCGGGGTCGTCGCCGGCCTCGAGGATCTCGCGCATGTCGTTGGATCTTCCCGAGAGCCCGAGTAGGCCGCTGGCGCGCTGCAGCTGGTCGAGCACCCCGGCGGCGTCGAGCCCGCTGCGCGCGGTGAGGAAGCCGATGACATTGGGGTCGATGTCGCCGCTGCGCGTCCCCATGGCCATGCCCTCGAGCGGGGTGAGGCCCATGCTGGTGTCGGCGCAGCGGCCGCCGCGCACCGCGGCCGCGCTGCAGCCGTTGCCGAGGTGGGCGGCTAGCAGCTGGAGCTCGCCGGCCGGGCGCCCGAGCAGCCCGGCGGTCTCGTCGACGAGGTACTGGTAGCTGATGCCGTGGAAGCCGTAGCGGCGGATGCGGTATTTCTCGTACCACTCGCGCGGAACCGCGTAGCGGTAGGCGTGCGGCGGCATGCTCTGGTGGAAGGCGGTGTCGAAGACGGCGACCTGGGGGAGCCCGGGCATCAGCCGGCCGATCGCCTCGATCGCCCGGACCGCCGGCGGGTTGTGCAGCGGGGCGAGCTCGGCGCAGGCACGGATGCCCTCGAGCACGCCGGGGTCGATCCGGGTCGCGCCGGAAAAGCGCTCGCCCCCGTGGACGATGCGGTGGCCGCAGGCGCGCACCGGCAGCGGGTCGCCGAGCTCGGCAGCGAGGGCGTCGAGCACCGCGCGGAGGCCCGACGGGTCATCGGCGCCGGGGAGTTCGAGGCGCCGGCGGTCGCCCTCGATGCGGATCGTCGCGCCGGCCTGGGGCGTGCCGAGGGCCTCGAGCAGGACCGAGGCGACCGGTTCCGACCGGGCGCGCGCGCGGATGGCCAGCTTCAGCGAGGAACTGCCCGCATTGACGACAAGGATCCGGTCGCTCTCGCTCATGCCCGCGACATCCAATCACAGATCCGGGAAAATGCCGCGCAGATCGGACGGGGCACTCGGCGGATTCCGCTTCGTTGAGGGGTTTGACGGTTCACCAGCGGGGTTGGCGGGTGACCTGGAGGACGCCGCGCCAGAGGTCGCCGCCCGTGCTGAGGCGCTTCTTGCGCGCCACCACGGTGGGGATCGGGATGTGCAGGAAGCGGTTGTGCTCGTGGCCGATCATGATGCCGGTCTTGCCGGCCATCCCGGCATGAACCGCATGGCGGCCGAGTTGGTCGGAGAGGATCCGGTCGGCGGCGTTCGCCGGGACGCTGCGGATGTGGTAGCTCGGGTCGAGGTACTTGAGGTTGGCCTCGATGCCGCGCTCGCGCAGGTAGGCCGGAACGCGCTCGCGAAGCAGCGCGGCGGCGTCGCTCGACTTCTTGTTGCCGGAGGCGTCCTTGACGTCGCTGTGGTCGTCGAAGAGGTGCTGGCCGGCGCCCTCGGCGACCACGATCACGGCGTGGCCGCGCGACTTGAGGCGCTTCTCGAGGCTGGCGAGCAGGCCGTTGCCGCCCTCCAGCGGGAACTCGATCTCGGGGATCAGGGTGTAGTTGACCTCCTGGCTGACGATGGTGGCGCCGGCGGCGATGAAGCCGGCGTGGCGTCCCATCAGCTTGACCAGGCCGATGCCGTTGGGGGCGTCGCGGGCCTCGACGTGGGCGGCGCGGATCACCTCGCCGGCGATCTCCAGGGCGGTCGAGTAGCCGAAGGCCTGGCGCACGAAAGGGATGTCGTTGTCGATCGTCTTGGGAATGCCGATGATCGAGATCGGCAGCTTGCGCCGGGCGACCTCCTGGCTGAGGTCGTAGGCGCCGCGCTGGGTGCCGTCGCCGCCCAGGCAGAGCAGGATGTCGACGCCGAGCGACTCGAGGTAGTCGGCCATCACCCGCGGGTCCTGCGGGCCCCGCGAGCTGCCCAGGATGGTGCCGCCGAGCTTGTCGATCGGGTCGACGTACTCGCGGTTGAGCTTGATCGCCTGCAGCCCCGACGACTCGGTCAGGCCGAGGTAGCCGTTGCGGATGCCGAGCACGCGCTGGACGCCGTAGTTCTCGGCGAGCTCGTAGTAGGCCGAGCGGATGACGTTGTTGAGGCCCGGCGAGAGCCCGCCACAGGTGACGATGGCGGCGGTGGTGCCGGCGGGGTTGAAGAAGATCTTCTGCCGCGGCCCGGCCTCCTCGAAGGACAGCTCGGAGGGCAGGTGGTCCGGGGCGATCTCGATGTCGGCGCGGATGCGGACCCGCTCGTCGATGTAGCACTGGTCCTCGGGGCACTGCGGCGAGCCGTAGCGGAGCGGGCTGGCGCGCTCGGCGGGTCCGAGGGTTTCGACCTGCAGTTCCTTCGGCGTGATGTCGAACATGAAGGGCGAGTCTTCCATCGGCGTCATGGCCTTGGACTGACGCAGTTCCGCGGCCAGTTCAATCGGCAAATCGGGGAGGGGAAGGGGATGCAAGAAAACGCGCAGCACCCCGCCGCCACCGGGTGCTGGCGGTGACGGAATCGCCCGAGTCCCGCCGGATCGGGCCCCTTTCCGCCCCCTCCTAGAGCCGCTCGATCACGGCATCGGCCATCTCGCGGGTGCCGACGCGGGTCTCGCCGTCGGCGCCGGTGGCGATGTCGCCGGTACGGAAGCCGTCGTCGATGGCCCGTGCGACCGCGGCCTCGATGGCGCCGGCGGCGGCCGGCTCGCCGAGCGAGAAGCGCAGCAGCATGGCTGCCGAGAGGATCTGGGCGACCGGGTTGGCGACGCCCTGGCCGGCGATGTCGGGCGCCGAGCCGCCGGACGGCTCGTACATTCCGAAGTAGAGGTCGGAGCCCTCTTTCCTCGCGCCCAGCGAGGCCGAGGGGAGCATGCCGAGGGAGCCGGAAATCATCGCCATTTCATCCGAGAGGATGTCGCCGAAGAGGTTCTCGGTGACCAGCACGTCGAAGCTGCCGGGACGGCGGACCAACTGCATCGCGGCGTTGTCGACGTAGAGGTGGGAGAGCTCGACCTCGGGATACTCCCTGGCGACCTCGACAGCCGTCTCGCGCCACAGCACCGAGGTGGCGAGCACGTTGGCCTTGTCGACCGAGACGAGCTTCCTGCCGCGGCCCATCGCGGCGGTGAAGGCGACGTGGAGGATGCGCTCGATCTCGCTCTTGCGGTAGACCATGGTGTCGAAGGCGACGGGCTCGCCGTCGCGCTCCTCGCGGCCCTTGGGACGGCCGAAGTAGACGCCGCCGGTCAGCTCGCGCACGCAGAGGACGTCGAAGCCGTCCGGGATGAGCTCGTTCTTCACCGGCGAGGCGTGGGTGAGCGAGGGCAGGCAGACGCCGGGGCGGAGGTTGGCGAAGAGGCCGAAGTGCTTGCGCAGCGGCAGCAGGGCGCCGCGCTCCGGCTGGATCTCCGGCGGCAGCGACTCCCACTTCGGGCCGCCGACCGAGCCGAACAGGATGCCGTCGGCATTCTCACAGGCCTTGACCGTCTCCGGCGGCAGCGGGTGGCCGGTGGCATCGATCGCGGCGCCGCCGACGAGCTGGCTGTCGCGTTCCGTGGTGAAGCCGAACTTCCGTTCCACGGCATCGAGCACGCGGAGGGATTCGCTCATGACTTCAGGGCCGATGCCGTCGCCGGCGAGGACTGCGATGCGGTGGGTGGCGGACATGCGGGGAACAGACCGGAGGGCGAATCGCGGGGCCAGAGAAAACTTCGCCAAGGTGGAAACCCGGGGTCGATTTCCAGTTGGCACCACGCGGAATCCCGGCAGGGTGGGCGGATGGACGTCATCGTGCACCTGGCTTGGCTGCTTCTCGGCCTCGGGCTCCTCTCCGTGGGGGCCGACTGGCTCGTCCGCGGTGCCTCGGAGGTCGCGGTCCGCGCCGGGGTGGCGCCGCTGGTGGTCGGCCTGACGGTGGTCGCCTTCGGCACCAGCGCCCCGGAGTTGATCGTCAGCCTCAAGGCGAACCTCGACCCCGACACCGGCGCCGACATCGCGGTCGGCAACGTGATCGGCTCGAACATCTGCAACATCGCCCTGGTGCTGGGCGTGGCCGCCCTGATCCGTCCGTTCCGCGTTTCCAGCCAGGTGGTGAAGCGCGAGTTGCCGATCCTGCTGCTGGTGACCGCCGTCTTCATCGCCGTCCTGCGAGACCACGAGATCCGCCAGTGGGAGGGAGCGCTGATGGCGGCGGGGATCGTGGTCTACGTCTGGGCCAGCATCCGCATCGCCCGCCGGGCACCGGATGACCCGGCGAGCCAGGAGCTGCCGGAGGAGGCGCTGGCCGTGGCGAGCGACCACAGCCTGCGGGGGTTCGTGGTCAGTGGGCTGTGGATCGTGGCCGGGCTCGCCGGCCTCCTGGTCGGCGCCGACCGCCTGGTCGAGAGCGGGGTGGTGCTGGCACGGCTGGCCGGGGTTCCGGAGCTGGTGATCGGACTGACCCTGGTGGCGATCGGCACCTCGCTGCCGGAGCTGGCCACGACCATCGCGGCCACCCGCAAGGGCCAAGCCGACCTGATCGCCGGCAACCTGATCGGCTCCAACCTGTTCAACATCCTCGCGGTGATGGGGATCACCGCCGCGGTGAAGACGATCTCGGTGGCCGCGCTGAGCGCGGTCGACCTCGCCGTGATGGCGGTGGTGACCGTGCTGTTGGTGCCCTTCCTGGCCAAGGGGATGCGGCTCAACCGCATCGAGGGCGGCCTGCTGGTCGCCGGCTACCTCGCCTACTGCGTCTGGCTGGTGAAGCCGGAGTGGTTCGGGGTCAGCGGGTGATCGTGCATTCGCCGGCGATCATGGCGCCGGAGTCACCGTGAAGGCGTGGAGGAATCTGACTCCATCCAGCCCGGGAATCAGGCTCCATGCCACGCCGTCCGACCACCCGGCAAGCGGCTCGCGAAAGTCGAGGAATAGCTGGGCCTGGCTGCGGTTCGCCGGCCCGCCCGGGGCATCGAGCCTGAATTCGATCTCGATGAGCGGAATCAGGTGGGCCCGGGTCCCGGAGAAGCGGATGGCACCCCCGTTCGGGGCCCCGTCCGTCGCGCTGAAGGAGACTAGCGCCCCCGCCTTGCCGTTGCTGTCGCTCCAGGTGCCGCCACCCGCGCCATCGGAGGTGATGGTAAGGCTGACTCCCGCGCGTGAAGTGAGGGTGATCGACGAGCCCGCGGCGAACAGGTCGACGGTCGGGTTGTGCAGGAAGGAGTAGTCGACGTCGCCGATGGTTGCGTAGAACGAATCCATGCTGATGCCGTTGGCCCTGAAGCCGTAGTCTTCGTCGTTGCTGTAGCTCAGGATGTTCCCTCCACCCGGGAACGGCCGCCAGTCCTGAAGGTCAAGGGAGTAACTGTAGAGATAGTCGTGGTGGGGCTGGCGGGGGAACTTGGTGGTGAAGGAGGAGCCCTCCGCGTCCCGCTCCGGAATCGGGCGGGCATCCGTGAAGGTGGGGAGCTCGAGGGCGGGGTCGTGGATGTCGAAGGACCCGAGCGAGGGGCCGCCGATGGTCACCGAGTCGATGGTGAGCTCGGTCAGCGGGACGTCGGAAAATCCGGGGTCGTCGGGTTCCGCGCCCGCCGCCGAGCGGTCGGTCGGAAAGAGCTCGGGGTCGGTGAAGTCGTCGATGATGTCCTTGCCCGCGATCACCTCGCCGAAGACCGAGTGCTTGTCGTCGAGGAAGGGCGTCGCCTCGAGGGTGATGAAGAACTGTGCGTTGCCCGTGCCCGGGAACTGCGTCTTCGCCATCGACAGGATGTAGCGGCCCGAGTGGCGCAGGTCGGGGTGGAACTCATCCTGGATGACGTAGCCGCTGCCGGCCGAGCCCAGGCCGTTGGACGAGCCGCCCTGGATGACGAAGTCGTGGACCAGTCGGTGGAAGATCCGGCCGTCGTAGTAGGGCGTGTCCTCGACGATCCGGTTCGTCGTCACGTCGACCCAGCGGCGCTCTCCGGTGGCGAGGCCGATGAAGTTGGCGCAGGTGCGTGGCGCCTTCTCGAACTCGAGCTTCGCGCGGATGGTGCCAAGCGGGTTGCCGCCGGCGGAGACGGCGATGTCGGCGTGGATCTGGGCGTTCGCCGAGGCAACGAGGCCGGCGAAGATGGCAAAGATGGGTTTTTTCAGGGCGCCGGAAAATGTACCCGTTTTCCGTCGCGGACAAGCGAAGGATTGGCGTGCCCGGTGCGGGGTGGGCGGTTCCGGGAAGACGGGACCAGGATGGATGGGATGGATGGGATGGATGGGATGGATGGGGTTTCCCGCCGCACCCCGCGGATCGGGAGTTCCGCAACCGAGCCTCCTCGATCCGGGTGCTTCGCCCGGGTCCGGATCACCGGGTCGGAGCCATCCCGGTCCCGGGGGGGGACGCCGCAATCAGGCGGGGGCCGCCTCGCCGGCGGGCGGTTCGTCGTCCGGCCCGGCGTCCTCGCGGGCGGACTCCTTGATCCGTCGCTCCCAGATGTAGCGCCGGAACAGGACCTTGATCGACGCGGTCAGCGGCACCGCCAGCAGCGCGCCGACGAAGCCGCCGAGGATCAGCGACCAGAACAGCATCGAGAAGATCACCGTCATCGGGTGCAGCCCGACCGAGTCGCCGACGATCTTCGGCGCGGTGACCATCGAGTTGATCTGCTGGGCGATGAAGAAGATCACGCCGACGCCGGCGACGTAGGCCCAGGGGTTGTCGCCGAGGAAGCCCGGGTTGGCCGAGAAGTGGAAGTAGGCGATGATGCAGGCCGGGATCAGGGTGATGATGTTGCCGACGAAGGGGATGATGCCGACGATCGCCATCATCAGGCCGATCGGGACGCTCAGCGGCAGGCCGAAGAGGGTCAGGCCGATGGCGATGAACAGGCCGTCGATGAAGGCGACGAGCACCTGGCCCCGGAAGAAGGAGATCAGGTAGCCGTTGACCTCGGTGAGGGTGTCGATGAGCTCGGTCTTGAACTTCGAGGCCTTGAGCGGGACGTAGTCGTGCCAGCTCTCCTTGATGGCGGCGCTCTCCTTGAGGAAGAAGAACACGTAGATCGGGGTCATGATGAAGCCGAGCACGGTGCCGACGAAGCCGAAGAAACGCCCGGTCCTGCCCTTGAGCCACTCGAGGGCCTCGCCCTGGAAGCCGCGGATCTTCTCGAACAGGACGGTGTCGTAGACCGAGATGATCGGGTTGTCGACCTCGTCGCTGGCGCGGGCGACGTCGAGGGTGCCGGTCAGCTTGTCGCCGCGCAGGGCGTCGGGGCCGGCGCTCTCC
>JAUIJB010000086.1 GCA_030430455.1 Verrucomicrobiia bacterium
CGTTGTCGAGGTTCTCGCAGGAGGTCCCCTTCTGCTTCCACAGGAAGGGCACCGCGTCCATGCGCAGCATCTCGACCCCGGCATTGGCGAGGAACAGCATCTCGCCGGCCATCGCGTTGAACACCGAGGGGTTCTGGTAGTTCAGGTCCCACTGGAAGTTGTTGAAGGTCGTCCACACCCACTTGCCGATCGAGGTGCGGTAGGTGAAGGCGCCGGGGTGGGCATCGGGGAAGATCGGCCGCAGGTGGTGCTCGAACTGGTCGGGCTCCTCGCGCGACGAGTACATGCGGTAGAAGTCCTGGTACTCGTCGTCGCCCTTCAGCGCCCGCCTGGCCCACTCGTGCTCGTCGGAGGTGTGGTTGAAGACGAAGTCGAGCACCAGGCTCATCCCCTGGTGGCGCAGCTCGTCGGCCAGCTCGCGCAGCTCGGCCATGGTGCCGATCTCGGGGTCGAGCTCGCGGTAGCTGCTGATCGCGTAGCCGCCGTCGTCGTCGCCGTCCGGGCTCTTGAACAGCGGCATCAGGTGGAGGTAGGTCACCCCGATCTCCTTGAGGTAGCCGATCTTCTCGCGCAGCTCGGCGAGGTCGCCGGAGAACAGGTCGACGTAGGCCATCGCGCCGACGGTGCGGTTCGACTGGTACCAGTGCGGCTGGCCCTCGCGGATGGCGTCGAGGCTCTTGAGGTCGGCCGGCCGGTCGAGCCAGGCCCGCGCCGCGGTGCCGAGGATCGCCTCGACGTGGTAGATGAAGTCGTAGCTCGGCCCGTAGATCCGCCACAGCAGGTCGAAGAGCACCGGGAAGTGGTCCTCCAGCCGCATCTCGAAGGCCTTCCAGTCGGGGCACTCGACCTCGTCGGGAAATCCCGCGCGCAGGCGGGGCAGCAGGCGCTGCAGCGAAAGTCGGCTCTCCTTGATGGTGGCGGTCGGGACGGTGGTGTGCATGAAGGCGTCGGTGGAGTCTCGGTTGAGGGCGCGCTGGACCCGCGGCCGGGTGCGGCCGCGACGCGCGGCAGGCGGCCCGGCTCTCTAACGGGCCGCACGATGCATGCCAGCGCGCGGACGGCCTACCATAGCGGAGCCGCGGCGCGGCGCAAACCCCTCTTCGCCGGGGCGCCAAGGCCGCGCGCCTCCCCAATCCACGGATCCGAACGCGCGCCTTCGGACTGCGAAGGCTGAGCCAAGGAGGTCGTCGCCCGGCCGCCCCTCATCCCCCGCGGCCCTGCCCTCCATTTCTGCCGGCCCCATCCGCCGCCCCGCTCATTCCCCCGCCACCCGATTCGAATTGCTCGACCCCAATCGCCCGGCTTAGCTCGGCGTCATCCCCGTCGTCCCCCTCGAAGGTGCCGGATCCGGTGCCGCCCAAGACTCCCCCTCACCGCAAGCCCCCCATGTCCCGGATCCTGCGCAGCCTCCCCCTGCTTGTCCTTCTCGCCGCCACCGCCGCGGCGCAGACCCTCGTCGTCACCACCACCGCCGACAGCGGGCCGGGCTCGCTGCGCCAGGCGGTGATCGACGCCAATGCCGACCCGGAGGTCGCCTCCATCGGCTTCTCCGACGGCAGCAACGGCACCACCAACTTCGTCAACCAGCCCCAGACGATCGCCCTGGCCGGCGGCGAACTCGTGGTGACCAGCACCATCCTGATCAGCGCCCCCGACGGCTCCGTGGGCGTCACCCTCTCCGGCAATGCCGCGTCGCGGATCTTCCGGGTCACTTCCGACGGCGTCCTGAGCCTGAGCCGGCTCGGGCTTGAGAACGGCCGCGCCGGTTTGGGGGGAGCCATCCAGGTCGTGGACGGCACGCTCCAGGCCATCCAGTGCGAGTTCGCCTTCAACTCGGCGACCTCTGCGGGCGGGGCGCTGCACCTCCAGGGCGCGACGACCAGGCTCTTCGGCTGCACTCTCCGCTTCAACTCGAGCGCCGGCTTCGGCGGCGCGATCTACAGCGACACCGAGCTCGCCCCGAGCGAGCGCATCACCACCTTGCTCAACACCACCGTCTCGAGCAACACCGCCAGCGGAGAGGGCGGCGGGATCTACAACCACGACGGACTGCTGCGGCTCTACCACGCCACCGTGACCGGGAACAACGCCGCCGCGGGAACCGCCAGCGGCCTGGCCAGCTACCCCGACACCGCCACCCGCAGCGAGTTCAGCAATACCATCATCGCCGGCAACCAGCAGGGCGACGGCCGCTTCGACGTCGGCGCGCGGGGCGGGATCACGCCCCCCGTCAACTCGATCGACCTGCCCACCGCGCACAACCTGATCGGCACCCTCGACGCCCTCACCGAGGCGACCCTCGACCCCGCCGCGCCGCTGGTGATCGGCACCGGCCCCACCGGGCTCGACTTCCTGCGCGAGCAGGTCGGCCCGACCCGGCACCACCCGCTGCTCGCCGGGTCGCCGGCGATCGATGCCGGCACCCTGCTCGACTTCTCGTCCGACCCCGTCCTGAACGTCCTCAATTTCTTCGACCAGCGCGGGCTCCGGCGCCTCTACGGGAGCGCCCCCGACATCGGCGCGGTCGAGTTCCTCCCCGCGAGCAGCGAGCCGCTGGTGGTGCGCACCAGCGCCGACCCGACCTCCCCCAGCTACGACCCCGCCTCCCTCTCGCTGCGCGAGGCGATCCACCTCGCCAATGCCAACCCCGACCCGACCACGATCGTCTTCGATCCCGGGTTGTTCTCCTCGCTTCTCGCGGAGGCGATCGAGCTCCACCGCCCGCTGGTGGTCCGCAGCGAGGTGACCATCGAGGGAGTCGACCTGCCCGGCGCGGAGGAACCGGTGGTGCGGATCACCGGAAACTCGAACGGCGACGACCAGCTCGACCCGGGCGAGGTCCAGGTGCTGCGGGTCGATGACGGCGAGTCCAGTACCACGCCCGCGGTCACGCTGCGCCGGCTCACCCTGCGGGACGGCGTGCTCGCCGGCAACACCGAGTCGCCGGGCGGCGGCATCATCGACAACAACGAGGACCTCACCCTCGAACACTGCGTCGTCCGCGGCGGCCTGACCATCGGCGACGTGACCCCCGGCGGCGGGATCCACTCGGGCCTCCGCGCCCGGCTGACCGTGGCGGACTCGCGCATCGCGGGAAACCGCACCCTCGGCAGGGCCTCGCGCGGCGGCGGCATCTACGGCGTTCCCACTGGCGACCCCGGCGACGAGGGCTGGGTGCGGATCCAGCGCAGCTCGATCGAGGACAACCGGACCTCCGGTTCCTCCGCCGACGGCGGCGGCCTGTTTTTCAATGGCGACGCCCTCGAGGTCGGGCAGTCGCTGTTCACCGGGAACCAGACGCTGGCGCCCGACGCCGGCGGCGGCGGCCTCGCCAGCAACAGCTTCGACAGCCCCCCCGCGCGCATCCTCCACAGCACCTTCAGCGGCAACTCGTCGAGCCAGGGCGGCGGGATCTACCTGGTCGACGGCCTGCTGGCGCTCGGCCACTGCACGGTCACCGCCAACACCGCGACGAGCGGGTCAGGCATCGCCGCGCGCAAGTACGGCCTGGTCGGCGACGCCGGGGTCGAGCTGGTCAACACGATCCTGTGCAACAACAACGGCCCCGACTTCGACGCGGTCGGCACGGAGAGCAACTTCCCCACGGTGACCGACGCCCTGGGCAACCTGGTCGGCACCGGCAACCTCGCCAACACCACCTTCTTCCCGCCCATCCCCGGCACCGTGCTCGGCGCCGACGCCCAGCTCGACCCGCTGCGCGACAACGGCGGCCCGACCCGCAGCCACCTGCCGCGCGCCAGCTCGCCGGCGATCGACTTCGCCACGACCGGGCTGAGCCCGGCCATCGACCAGCGCGGCCTGCCGCGCGACCTCGCCGGCAACCCGGCGCACGACTCCGGAGCGGTGGAGACGACGGCCAGCGGCACCTTCACCGTCAACAGCGCCCTTGACCGGGTCGATGACAACCTCGCCGACCTGTCGCTGCGCGAGGCGCTGCTGATCGCCGGCTCGGTCCCCGCCGATGCGGCGACGCCGGTGGTCGACTTCGCCGGGTTCTTCGCGCAGGGCGCCTTCACCATCGAGTTCGACGGCGAGATGGTGGTGACGCGCTCGCTTGAGATCCACGGCCCGGGCCGCCGGCTGCTGACCCTTTCCGGCGGGTCGGACGGCGACACCACATGGCAAGCCGGCGAGAGCCGCCTGTTCCGGGTCCCCACGGGGGTCGAGCTGACCATCCGCGACGCCACCCTGGCCGACGGCATCATGCCCGACCCGTCCTCCGGCGGGCTGGTGCTCAACAACGGCAGCCTCGGGCTCGAGCGCTGCGACCTGCGCGGCGGCCGCAGCAGCCGCGAGGGGGGCGCCATCGTCAGCCGCCTGGGCGGCGCGGTCCTCGCCCTGATCGACTGCTCGCTCAGCGACAACCACGCCCGCGGCCGCGGCGGGGCGATCTTCTCGGACGCCGGCAACACCCTGGTCGTCCAGCAGTCCCGCTTCCGCGACAACCTCGTCGACGTCCCCATGGCCACCGGCGGGGCGATCCACCACGGCCTCGGCGGCGTCGGCCTGGTCGTGCAGTCGACCTTCGACGGCAATGAAGTCCGCGGCGACGACACCCGCGGCGGCGCGCTGGCGGTCGTCAACAACCCGGAGGCCTTCGCCGTGATCCAGTCGACCTTCTCCGCCAACACCGCCGCCGGCGGCGGGGCGACCGGCGGCGCGGTGTGGGTCGAGGCCACCACCGCCGGGATCCGCCACTGCACGTTCACCGCGAACACCAGCCCGGTGGATGGCGGCGCGCTCGCCTGCACCAACGACCCCGAAACCTCGCTGGTCCTCCAGCTCGACGTCCTCTCCGGCAACGACGGCCCCGACGTCCACCTGCTCGGCAGCCACTCGCCGGCGTCCATTTCCTCGGCCGGCCACAACCTGGTCGGCACGCTCAACAACGCCGCGGGAATCTTCGGCGCGGTGGCCGGTGACCAGGTCGGGGTCGGCGACCCGATGCTCGAGGCGCTCGCCGACAACGGCGCCATCACCCCCACCCACGCCCCGCTCGACGGCTCGCCGGTGCTCGACGCCGGCCCGCCCAGCTTCACGCCGGACCCCCAACTCTTCAACACCCGCGACCAGCACGGCCTGCCGCGGGTCGCCGGGGTCATCGACATCGGAGCGGTTGAGCGCCAGATCATCCCACCGATCGTGTCGATCACCGCCGACGAGTTCGACGACGACTTCTCCTTCGCCGACCTGTCGCTGCGCGAGGCGATCGCAATCGCCAACTCCGGGCCCGGCGCGAGCACGGTCAGCTTCTCCGACGGCGTCGCCGGCACGGTCGACTTCACCCAGCCGCAGACGATCGCGCTCGATGCCGACCTCGGCCCGCTGCGCATCACCAACGAAACGGTCATCGACGCCCCGGGCGGCCGGGTGGTCGCGATCAGCGGCAACTCGAACGGCGACGACGTCCACGACCCCGGCGAGACCCCGTTGCTGCGGATCGATGACCGCGACGACACGACCAGCTTCCTCGCGACCCTGCGCAACCTCGACCTCAAGGACGGAGTGAGCGGCATCGGCAGCGGCTTCGATCCCGGCGGGATCCTCCACAACCGCGAGGGGCTGGTGCTGGAGGGTTGCGGCCTGAGCGGCGGCCGCGCGATCCGCCCCGGCGCGTTCGGCGGCGGCCTGGCGAACTTCGGTTCGCTCGAGGCGCGCTGGTGCAGCTTCCGCGGGAATCGCGCCATCGGCGAGAATGCCGCCGGCGGGGCGATCGCGTGCTCGGGCGTCAGCACCATCGAGGACAGCGCCGTGGAGGACAATGCCTGCGAGGGCCCGCCGGGAGGCGGCACCATCGGCACCCGCGGCGGCGGGATCCACTCCAGCAACGTGCTCATCCTGTCGCGCTGCGCGGTCACCGGCAACCAGGCCACGGGAGCCGGGGCCACCGGCGGCGGAATCTCATGCAGCGGGCTGATCGCCCTGCTGTCGAACTCGACCCTCTCGGGCAATGCCACCGCGGACGGCTCCGGCGGCGGGCTCCACCTGAACGAGACCGGCGCGCTGCTCGCCCACCTGACCGTCCACGACAATCTCAGTTCCGGCCCCGGCGCCGGACTCGCCGCATCGACCGACGCCCAGGGCGCCAACGTGTTCCTGCATTCCTGCATCATCGCCGGCAATGCCGGAGCCACCGCACCGCGCGACCTGGCCGGCGGGGCCAACTGGAACAGCGCCGGCTTCAACGTGATCGGCGAGGCCGCGGGTAGCTTCACCGCCGCCCACGGCGACCAGCTCATCGGCACCGCCAGCCCGCTGCTCGCCCCGCTCACGGGCGACGGCCGCCACCCGCTGCTCGCCGGCTCGCCGGCCATCGATGCCGGCTCGCCGGTGCAGGCGTCGTTCCAGCTCATCGACCAGTTGCTGGGGCTCCCCTCGTCGGTCGACACCACCCTCGACCAGGTCGGCAACCCGCGCAGCCGCGGACTGCCCGATGCCGGCGCGATCGAGAGTCCCGCCGCCGGCCTGGTCAGCTTCAGCGGCGACCCCCTGGCCGACTCGAACGGCGACGGCATCAGCGACTTCCAGCACTTCGCCACCGGCACCGACCCGAACGCACCGGCTTACGACCCGACCGCCGCGCTCGCCATCGCCCCCGACGGCGCCGTCACCCTGCATCATCGCAGCAATGCCGAGGGCCTCGACCTGTTCTTCGAGCTGTCCACGAACCTCGTCGATTTCGTCGAGATGATCCCGCCGCAGAGCTACCGCATCCGCTCGGTCACCCCGCTCGGTGAACGCGTGCGGATCGTCCTCGAGCCCACCGGCGAACCCGGCGGCAGCCAGTTCATCCGCGGCCGCTGGCGCTGAGGCGGAGGTCGAGGCTGGCGCTATGTTTCCTGGTCGCCCTCGAACTCCGCGCAGCAGGAGGCGCGGGCAGCGTAGCAGTCCTCGCAGACCCAGCGTTCGCCGAAGCGGTGGCAGGTCGGCGCGTTGCAGTGGAAGCAGCGGCCGTCCACCGGGTTGGCGCCAGCCGGGCCCGTGGCGGCGCCGGAGTCGCCGCGCTCCGCCGCGTCCTGGGGATCGTGGGGATCGTGGGGACCGACATGGCTCATCGTCGCACCCTCGGCGATGCCGGGTCGCCGGGCAAGCCCTTGCGGTCCGGGGACTAGGGATGCCGCGGGGATCCGCTTGCCGGATCCGCTCCTTCCTACTCCCGCAACCCGGGCTGACGATCCGGAATTCTTGGGATGCCCGGACCCCGAACGCCCCGCCCCGGACGAAAGCCCCCCGCGTCCAATGGGAGCCCTCCGCCGGAAAGCGACGTGGCCCCGGGCAAAGGTGGCCAAACCGACGACCGCCGTGGCGTAGCAGTCCTCACAGATCCAGCGCTCGCCGAAGCGGTGGCGTGGCAATGGGCGTGGCAATGGAATTCGCTAGTCCGCGGCTTGCGGCGGCGACGGGTCCGGCAACGAGATGCGGCCGCGAAGGGCCCGGAGGAAGGCGCTCTGGTCGGCACGGTAGTCGCCGAAGGACTCCTTGGGGAAGATCCCGCTGTCGACCTGCAGCCGCGCGCTTTGTCGCGGTCCATCGACGTTCACGCTCCACTTTCCCCAGGGATGCGCGGCCTCCGCCGGCTTCCACGACGGGGCACCGGTGGCGGCCGGCCCGCCGGCCATCTCGAAGCGGCAGGCCGACTCGAACTCATAGGCGGCGCGGAGCTCGAAGGGCGCCTTGCGGCTGGCCGACGCACCGGACTTGAAATACAGTTCCTCCCACACCGCGGGCAACTGTCCGGTGCGGCGGCCGCCGTCCTCCTGCAGGGCGGAAACCAGTCGATAGCCAAGCATGACGACGAATTCCTCGTCGTGCGGCTCGAGGCCCTTGATTTCGACCTCGTCGATCCTCAGGCGATGGTCGGAGCCGAGCAGGCGGGTCAGGACGTCGGCATACTGCGAGCGGTCGGTGCCGGAGAAATACGCCCGCACCCACTCGGCCTGCTCGTCCCGGAACCGGGTGATCTCGCTGACCGCGAACTCATTGGTGGCGGGGTCGTAGCGGACGGTCCGCTCGGTCGCCACGCGGTTGCCCTTGCCGCCCGCGCCGGAGACGGTCCCGAGCACCGGGTCGTCCGCGTGGAGAATCAGGCAACGACGCCCGACGAGGGCCGACCCCGGCCCCGCCGAGGGGTCGCGGTGCTTGGCGGTGCAGTCGAAAAAGCGGCCCTCCCCGCGTCCGCCGACCCGCAGGATCATGTGGTCGAACTGGTCGAGCGAGGGCAGCCCCGGCTCGACCGTCGCGGCGGTGTTCACCAGCACGAGCTGCGAGGGAATGCCGGATTCCCGCAGCAGCAGGTGGGCAAGCAGGCTGTGGTCCTTGCAGTCCCCGTAGCGGTCGCTCAGGCACGCCTCGGCCTTGTTGGGAATGCGGGCGCGGCGACCGAACTCGATGGCCTGGTAGGTGACCCCGGACTGGACGAAGCGGAGGATCGCGCCCACCCGGTCCTCCTCTCCTGGATGCTCGCGGAGGAACGCCGCGGCCTTCTCCCGGATCACCGGCGCCGCCTCGAGCCGGTCCTCAATCGACCCGAGGTAGTCGCGCCCGATCTCCTCCCACGACCCGCTCGCCGGGCCCAGCACCAGCGAGGGAAGGAAGCGGTCGATGTCGGGCAGCAGCTCCTCGAACTCGAAGCGGGGCGGCTCGGGCAGCAGCCAGTGGCGATGGTGGTCGCCCGCCCCGGCGGTCACGTCCCCGCCGGCAACCACGCCGCGGAGGCCTTCGGGGGCGCCGGTGACGAAGACCGCGCGAGGCCCGGACGGGGTGAGCGCAGCCAGCAGCATGCGCTCGAAGGGCGGCTCGTCGAGCCCCGCCCGGGTCTCGGTGGTGTAGGAATAGCGGACCCGGTCGCCGATCGAGAGACCGGGAACCGGGGCGGTCACCGTGCGCTCGCCGGTGGCCATCGCCAGGCCACCGGTGCCACTACTCACGTAGTAGTCGGCCGGGTTACCGGTCGAGGTCACCCCGCCCCCGGCATCGAGAACCTCGAGGCGGTTGACGAAGGCCCGCTCGTGGGAGGGATCGAAGGTGAAGCGGATGTTGCGGTATTCCTCGAGCCCGGCGCGGGTGAGGATGGTCACCTCGCGGTGCTCGGTGCGCCGCAGCGGGCTCCCCGGCTCGAAGTGAATCCCGGTGACGGAAAGATCGACCCGGTGGGAGAAGCCCGGCGGCCCGCCGTCCCCGCCGGCCCCGCCGGCGCGGTGCGGCTCGAGCGCGGCCGACAGCTCCCGCGGGATCTCCACCGGCTCCAGCGGCGTGCGGATCGCCCCCTGGTCGCCGTGGCCGAGCATCGCCGCGGCGAGGTCGAGCTCGTCCTGGACGCCGGGAAGCATCGGCAGGGCGGCGGCGGCCTTCTCGAGGCACTCCTTGGCCTTCACGAACTCGCGCTCGAGGTTCAGCGCGCGGCCGCGATGGTAGAGCAGGACCGCCTCCTCGGTGGCGCCGAAGTCAGCCTGGTCGAGCAGGTCGAGCGCCTCGCCCCCCCTTCCCGCGTCGACCAGGGCCGACACCAGCGAGAGGCGCAGGCCGACATCCTCCGGGTGGTCGGCGGAAAGCGCGCGGGCGATCTCCAGCGCCTCCTCCCAGCGTCCCGCCTGGCTGTGGATCTCGCCGCGCCAGCGCCGCACGTTCAGCGAGTTGACCCGGTGCTTGCCGATGTAGTCATCGACGACCTCCAGCGCCCGCTCCACCTCGCCGGCAGCGCTCAACATCTGGAGGAACCGGAGCAGGTCGTCGTCGTTGCGCCAGCCCTCCCGGAACAGTGCGTCGTAGATCTCGATCCCCTCCGGGTTCCGCCCGACGGCACCGAGGAAGCTGGCCCGCCACGAGCGCAGGTTCTCGCCCGGGGCGTCCACCGCGGCCATCATCGCCTCGACCTCGTCCAGCCCCTGCTCGAAGAGCCCGGCATCGTTGAGCGCCTGCAGCAGGTTGAGGCCGTAGATGGCGTTGGCGGGCGCCCGCCGGCGCGCCTCCTCGTAGAACGGGATCGCCGCGCGGGCATCGCCGCGACCGTGGAGGGCGAGGCCGAACTGGTTGGCGATGTCGGCCTGGGTGGCGGTCGCCGGCGGCGGGTCGCCCGAGGTCGCGGAGATTTCGGCCAGGTCGAGCAGCGCCTCGAGCTTTGCCGTCACCGCGGCGCCCTCCCCCGGCCCGAAGGCGCCGAGGGCGAGGGCCCGGTCGGGATTCGCGCGGTTGACCAGGACCCGGACCTGGTGGGTGTAGCGGGTGCCCTGAAAGTCATAGCTGGCGGTCGCCTTGGTCCCCTCGCCGGTGCCCTGGACGTGGTCCCCGACCTGCACGCCCGGCACCTCCGGGCCAAGCCCCGCCAGCGCCCGCAGGACCCGGGCGATGAGCTCCGGGGTGGGCTGGATTCCGCTCAGGTCGGCCGGCACCACGAACAGGCCGCCGCCATCGAGGGAGACCACGCCGAAGCTCGCCGCGGGAAAGTTGGCGGCGAGGTCACGCGGGTCCCAGGGGATGGTGTTCGCATCCGAGGCGTCGAGGATCAGTCCGTAGGCCGGCGCCTCGTGGCGCGACGCCTGCTCCATGCCCGCCCTCCGCGCAACGCGGTTCGGGTCGATGAGCTCGAAGTTCCGCGCCAGGACGTCGATCTCATCGACGAGTTCCTCCGCCCCGGCTTCCATCGAGAAGAGCACCAGCTGGTAGGCAAAGCCCCGGCGCAGGCTGACCAGGTGGCACCAGCGACCGGTCCGGCCATTCATCAGCGGGGCCTCGCTGGAGAAGCGCCGATGGGTCACCCCGTCGCGCTCGAGGGTCTCGACCTCGCTGAGATCGACCTCAGAGTTGACCGATCGCATGTTGGTCCGCACCACGTGGACCAGGCTGTCGAGGTTGAAGGTGGGCATCTCGCCGAGTTCCTCGGCGATGATCATGAACATCCGCCCCGGCCGGGCCTGCATCAGGGCCAGCGTCGCGTCCGGGCTGACCGTCGCCGCCTCCATCTGTACATAGCGGCCCTCCGGGTGGGTGAAGCGGAAGTTGAGCTTGTCGAACTCGTGGACCACCGGCTCGGCCGCCACGGCGGGTTCCGGGTCGGCCGGCACCGCCTCCTTTTTGCCGAACAGGGATTTCAACAGGCCGCCCAGCCCGGACGGCTCCCCTTCCCCGCCGGCATCGGGCCCGCCGGGTTCGGCGACCTTCTCGAAGTCGACGAAGCCGAGGTGCTCGCGGCGCACGACCTGATCGTCCCGGATCACCTGGCGACTCCAGGCGAAGCTGCGCTGCCGGAAGTGCTCGCCCTCGAAGGAACGCACGACCTCCAGCGCCACCACCGTCTCGCCGGTCGGCTCGCCGTCGCGCTCGACCTCGCCGAACCACTGGATGTGGTGCTGCGCCGAGTCGAAGGGCTTCGGCTCCTCGTCGTCGCCGGCAATCCCGGCGACCACCCCGGTCAATCGCTCCGTGCTGCCATCGGCCATCAGTCGCACCCGCTTGAGCAGGCCGTCCGGGCCCTTGCGGGTGATGATCTCGGTGGAGTGCTCGCCATCCGGCTGGTCGGCGCTGAAGGTGAACACCAGCTCGCCCGACGCCGTGACCTTGCGGGAAAAACGGTAATCCTCGCGGGGCGCGTCCTCCCCGACCCGGAGCTCCACGTCGAGGCCGCTGCGCAGGTCCGCGTAGATCGCGAGGTGTCGGGGCACCGCCGCGGCCTCGTCGGTGTCCTCGATGTGCTCCCGCAGGGCCGCCTGGTCGGGCAGCTCGTCGGCCGCCACAGGCGGAAACAGCGCCAGCAATGCCGGCAGAACGAGCGCCCGGACCAGCCGGAAAAGCCTTCGCAGTCTCATGGCGCGAGCCTGCGCCAGCGCCTGCCGTCCTCCAACCCCAAATCCCCCCGCGAACACGGGTGCCGGGATGCCCCGCGACCGCCCCATCCGCGGGATCGGCCCCGCTCCTCGTCACTCATCGCCGCCCCTCGCCGCCCTCCCGACGATCCCGGGTCAACCCGTTGCGGGCGCGGGCGACGACACCCCAGGTCCATCGACTCCCGATGGATCGACTCCCGATGGATCGGCCCCGGCAGGGGTCGCAGCCGCTCGGGCCGTGCTCGCGCGGCAAAACCCACTTAAGGCTTCCTCACCTGCTCGCCCCGATCGAGATCCTCGAAGAGGTTCTTCCTCGGCGTAAACTCGAGGTTTCGGTCGTTCGGGGTGGGATTGAAGTAGTAGGTGAAACTCAGCGCGGCGTAGCTCTTGGGCTTACCCTTGTGCGTCACATGCCAGCCCGACTCGACCGGCCTGAAGCGGAAGTCCTCCGCAATCTTGCCGTAGTTCGCACGGACCAACTTCCCGTCCTCCACGACCGCGCGAACCCGGAAGAAGTAGCCGATCCCGCGCCTGGCGTTCTCATTGTGATACGACTTCTCGCTCCGGGAGCACTCACGGTGATAACCCTCCAGCGGCGCGAGGTGCGGCATCCTCATCTCGGAGCGATCCAGATAGGCGTCCTCCTCCACTTGGATGCCTTCAAGTTCGCCGAAGCGGATCGCAAACTCCCCCTCCCCATCAAGCCAACCGGTCGTCCTCGTGTCACAGCGAAAGGAAGCATCCGCCCGCACCCCGTCTCCATGCGGAGCTACCCAGTCACCAGCCTCGAAATCGTAGCCGATCCACTCGCGATTGACCGGAAAGTAGAGGATTGCCTTCTTGGCATGCAAGGGAATCGGATTCACCGCCCTCCTGAGGGTCACCTCCAGTTCATGGTCCTCCTCGCGCCTGAGGCGATCGATCGTGGTTTTGTAATGGTCATCCGTTTCAATCGTCAAATGGACCCGAAGTTCCGCACGCCCGTCTGCCACAAACGCCCCGCGACGATTCGTCACCCCACTCACTCGCTTGGTCGTCTCCCCGGAATAGCCGAGAAAGGTCACCATCACCCGAGCACCCTCAACCGGACCACCCGCCTCGTCTCTGGCGGTCACGCGGATCCTGTCAGGACCGCGGCACGCGGCGAGGACAAAGGCAAGGATGACCAAAGGGGCAATCATCCGGAAGCGCTTCGACGCGCCCCGGAACCGCCCGCTCCTCCCCTCCACCGATGAAGGACCTGCCCTACGGTTCACGGACCTGATCAAGGGGATCAAGCCCCTGAAACAGATTCCGCTTGGGGTCAAATTCAAGATTGGGGTCATTCGGCGTCGGATTGAAATAGATCTTGAGGTCCGGAATATCCCCATAGGCCTTGGCGTAATGGCAGGATACGATTTCACCCTTCTCATCGACTACGGTCCTGAGTCGGAAGAAGTAGCCCCCACCAGGACGAGCGTTGGTCTCCATGCCAGACCCAGGCTCCCGCTTCCTGAAATATTCAAATTCGCTTTTGTAACTACCATCGACAGGCGCACGATAGGGTGACCGGAATCCGGAATCCTTTCGTTGCTCAAATCTCACAAAACCATCCATGTCACTTTCAAACCCAAGATTCAAGGTATAGTGAAAGTCTGTGTACCGATCAGCATCCCGAATTGATCGCACCGAAAACTCCAGATCTTTGGATTTTCCTTTACCGTGAGGCGCAACCCAATCACCGACTCCACAGTCGTAATAGAAGGGCCCCGGCACGACCGGGGCAACAACCTGAAGCCTCTTTGCAAACAGCGGAATTGGATTTACGATTGGCCTCAGATTTACACCAATTTCATGGTCCTTTGTACGACTAAGCCTACCAGATTCGAAACTATAGAAACCATCGCACTCGACGCTTGTGTGAATCCTAAGAGGCGGATCCCCAGTGGCTACAAACACTCCCGCATTATTGGTCAGCCCAGACTTGCGCTGCGTGTCAGCCCCGCTATACCCCAAGAAAACGACTTCTACTTCGGCCTCGCTTACTGGATCCCCAGTCAAATCGTTCGCAACTCCTACTCTCACTGTCCGTGAAGTCTGACCAAAAGCTCGGTCAGGGAATAAGGCAAGTAGGAACAAAAAGGTCAACCGAACTAAAGGCTTAGATCTCATCGGAATTCGCGATTTTAATAAATTTTTCATAGAGTGGCAACGTAAACTGAATTGCCACATCCTTAAAGTCGCTGTGCATCCAGTCGCTTGGATCGAATGCATCCACATGGGCCGGCCATGAAGATTTGCCGCCGGGCGAAACCAGAGACTTCGGCATGTCATAGTTTCGACTTACTCCTGCAAGAACTTTGGCCGAGAACGCCTGGCAGGGATTAGCCGCTACGGCGTAAGAAGTCGCAGGAACCCCAGTTGCCAACAACCTGTTCCGAACTGCAGTTGAATCCGCGAGGTCTTTCCCATGAATTGGATGGTGCAATTCCCGATACAAAAAATACCGGAAGAATGGCTTACTTATCAAGTCGGAATCCGCAAGCAAGCTAGCCTCATACGGTGTCTTCTTTTTATATCTTCCGCTATTCCCGGAAGGCACCCATTTGTATGCATCAGAATTGAAAGACCACCCTCCATTAATATCGTGAAATGCCGGCGAAGCCACTAGGCTCTGTCCTCCCTTCCCAATTTCCTGCTGAACCCAGGCATGACGACCCTCTTCAAACGCAGAATCATGCAAATTTTCAGGATGACTGAACTCCTCTGTATCATCTGGATTCTCAACTACATGATCTGATGGCGAATAAAAATTGTGAGCAACATCAAGAAGGGCTCTTTTCTCGAATATTCCTTTCCACGTTAGATCATTCCGCCTATCTTCAGGGTCACCTTCAAACAGTTGATACCAGTTTGCAGCCATAAGCCTTCGCTGACTTCCTCCATCGTAGTCATAGTAGGACTTCCAGTCGTCCTCTGTCATGTATCTTGCCATATCGGGATCTCCATCCGGGATAGAGTTTTGCTCTGAGTCATACGCCTGCATCGGCACCGCACCGTTGACGATAAAGTAGTTGCTCACCGTGAGGTCGTGATTGGCGATTGCGCTACTCGCCAACATGTTTCCAAGGCTGTGCGCAATGACGGAAATGTCTTGACTTTCCATGAAGGAAAGTCTCACCGGCATCGCAATACTCGTCATTAGGGCATTATAGACTGCCCTATGATAGTCTGGTGGAAGCAACATATTGAGACCAGGATTCGGAGGATCGCCATGCCAATAGAGCGCCACAAAACGATCTTTACTCCCGAGCTGATGAAACCTCTTAAACAGATTCGATTGCGACCCACGCGCACTTTCTCCGCTTACATTGAATCCGTGAATGTACATCAAATATCGTCCATTGGTAAGTGCATCAGGATAACCCAACGGCTCTCCAGTTCGACTCAATCGACCACCGGAACCATCCGTCGCATCTCGCATATTCACGTGCCGATACATATCCTCAACATCGACGATATTCAGCGGGAATTCAAACTCCGCCACAAGCACCCCGTCCGACCTCCTCTTCACCTCGAGCATGAGCCGATTAAGGGTCTTCTGGGCGCCCTCGACGACCAGGATTCCCTTCCCGAGCCCGCAACTCTCCACGAAGGACTCCCCAAGCTCGACGCCTTGCGGCAGCGCACGCTTGAGCTGCTTGCCGCTCAGCCCCCTTCCCACACCAACGCTCTTGATGTGCCGATTGGGATAGTGACTGGGGTCCGAGCCATCGATGATGCAGGCCGGATACTCGTAAAACTGCACGGCTTTCTCGGCGTGGGCGAGATAGTAGCCGTATTCAGCCTGAGGGTAGAGGTCAACGATCGCCCGGAGATCCAGGTGCAACGGAAAGAAATCGATCAGATCCCTCATCCCGTCCACGATCAAGTCGGCACAGTCCCAGGCGCCAGGCCCTCCGGGAATATCACGGCCGTTGTTTCCCCGCTCTTCACCGACCAGATCATTGTCATTGTTGATCCACCACCTCCACGGGTTCTCCCGCGTCACCTTTCCGCGGTCTGCCAGATCGATTTTTCCATCGCGGTTGTAGTCGGGAACGAAGCCACCCGGAACGAGCAGCTTCGTAGTCATCGAAGCCTGCGCGAGGTCATAGACCCGGACCAGGTAGCCGCCCTTTCGGTTCGAGTCCAAGGCCATCACGCCCGCACCCGAGGCCGCCGTGTCCGCCAGCTGCGGACACCAAACCTCGGTCTCGACCCACTCCCCGTTCACCCACAGCCGGTTGTCCGCGGCGAGGGCGGTTCCATTGCCACCGATCATCCGGACGTTCTCGTCGGCGAAGTGCTCACTCCGCTCGAATCCACCATCCGGGGCCTGCACCAGCACTTCCCCGAAGTAGTTCTCGTTGCCCGCCGTGAGGGCGACCTCGCCATTGCTGAACTCGGTCAGGCATACCGGCCACTTCCAGCCGTCGGCTTCCGCCGGCAGAGGGACCCACTCGCCCGCGGGATTCCACAGGCCGAGGCGCCACGGGGGACCGCCCTCGCCTGCCGAGACCCGGCCCAGGTTGCACGCCAGCCAACCCGACTCGGTCGTGTCCGAGTGCAGCGGATCGCTGGAGACGACCGGCTGGTAGTTCGGTGGGCTCACGCGGCTGGAGGGATTGCCTCCCCCAAGTGGGAACACCTCCACCGTCGGGGGTGGGTCGACTTCGCCGAAGGGATCCTTCCGGATGGTGAAGACTTCGGTCGCGGAGAGCCCGATGGGCCAGAAGGCGGCCGATTTGCCGGGTCCGAAGCCATGCCCGTTCGACGCGTCCCAGGCCTCCTCAAGGCCCGGACCGAAGAGCGACACGGTGTTCCAGTTGACACTCTCGTCAAGCCAGCGGCCCTCGGTCGCCCACGCCCGCGCATCAGCGAGGACGGTGCCGCCATCCGGCGCGATCCCGAAGCCACGGGTCCCCTCCACCTCGTAGGGCTCCTGCGAGGGAGCCTCCGCCGTTCCTGAGTTGACCGTTCCCACCGTCGCGGGAAAATCGTGGGCGATTGCCTGACCCTGCTTCCACATTCCCTCGGCGAAGAGAATGGTGAAGTCATCGGCTAGGCCGACCGGGGTCCACCCGGCGACCTCGTCGCCGAGGTCGATCAGGACATAGTGGACCGAGTCGGCCTTCGGCCATGCGATCTGCGGGTCCCCGGGAAGCGCATCATCGATGTCGAGCAGCCCGTCGCCATCGGAGTCGGTGGTCGCGGAGTGGCCCAGGGGGTTGGTATTCTCCGACAACTCGACCCCATCCGGCTTCCCATCATCGTCCGTGTCGGCGAGCAGGCGATTGGTTCCCAACTGGATCTCCTCCCACGAGGACAGGCGATCCCCGTCCGGGTCCTCGTCGCGGACCCCGACGCGAACGAAGACACCCGGCTCCCCGGCCATGTGCGGCAGTTCGAATTCCAGCATCCCGCCGGTTCCCGGAACGGGATCGCCCTGCTCGTGCCAGTCATCGAGCTTCGCCGTCACGGAGAGTTGGTAGAGCTTCCCCTCGACACTCGGCCACGACAGGGTCCTGGCAGGCACCCCGCCACCACCTCCCAGGCCGAAGCGGGCAGCTTGGCGCGGCGAATCCGCCACGAACGGATCGGTTCCCGCGATCGATTCCTCGTGGTTGGTCCAGCCGTCGCCGTCGGGATCGGCCGAGGGATCGTGGTCCGGATCATGGGGACTGAATGGCAGGCCCTGATGGTAGGCGGACTCCCAGAGGTCGCTCATTCCATTGGAGTTTTCATCCTGGATGGCGAGCGCTCGACCGGCACAGAAGAGCACGAGAAGGATGAGGGTGGCCGTCGGCTTGCGGGTTTTCATGACTCCATCTCGGGAGGGGGATCAGGACTGTGGATTGTGGCGGATTTTTCCCATCGACGACCGCGGTGGAATCGCAGGCCTGCCGGGCCAACGGACATCGGGAAATCCCCGGCGCTCCACGCTTCATGGGTCAAGGTTAAGCAAAGCCCTTCAGCGCAACTTGAGACAAGGCGAAGTTGCGAACAGAATGCGAACCAAGTTCAAGACAGGTTAAGCAATCCACGTCGGGAAGAGCCCGAAATGATGTCCCCCACCCGGCTGCCGGCCTTCGGTCGGAGCCGTGGGGAAACGAGCCGCGGCTGGCATCCCGCCGGGATGCGATTCCGACGGGGACCGGTTCTCCGGGGGTGTCGCTGCGCTCAACCCCCGGCCAAGGGCTGGGATCCCGCTGGGATCCTTCTGCATGGCCCAGCGGGAAACCGCTCCAAGCGGGTCAGGGGGGGCGAAGCGGCAGGCGGCAGGCGGCAGGCGGAGGGTGACGAGTGACGGGCGGTGGGGCGAGAATGGCTCTGCGGGGCGGAGACCGGTCGATGCGCCCCTCATCCCGGACGATCGCCATTCGCCGGGGGTCGAGGAGCCCGCGGACGCGGGCGACGACACCCCCGGTCCATCGACTCCCGTAAGATCGACCCCGGCAGGGGTCACAGCCGCGTCCTTCCGCCCTGCCGCCTTTCCATCCACCCCGCTCCACGCGCCCGGCGGCGCTCCTCATGCCCTGCCGGCCAGAGGGGCGGCGGGATCGAGACCGCTCCCATCGACTTGCCGGATTCGGTCCCGGGCCTGCGGCCGGGCCGTGCATGCCTGGATCCGAAGCGGCGGGGGACGGCGTGGGAGGCTCCTGGCCACCCGGCCCGCCTTCGCCGCCTCCTTCGCCAAGGCTTCGGCGCCCGGGAAGGCTTCGGCGGGCATTTTTCGCTCTCGTAAGACTCGAGCGAAAAATGGCGGAGAGAGTGGGATTGAGCTGGCCGCTCCATGCCAGTTTGCGGCGCTCCGCTCCGATCAGGACGCCGCCGATACCATCGGCTTCCCGCGTTCGAACCCAGGCCTCCGGCTTGGCCGTGCACCCCCCTCGAACGCCATCAGGCCCCCTGTCCGGCTGCACTCGGACAGGGGGCCTGATGGCGGACAGGGTCATCCGCCGTCGTCTTTTCCGGTTTTCCTTGGTTCATGGGCATCTTTGCAGGTCGGGTTCAGTGGACGTCCCGCAGAATCCCGCAAGTTCTACGGTGCGTTTTTGTGGAATCCGTGTGGAAAACACCTCGGCCGGTTCCACGGGACAGAAATGCCATGGTCGCCACGGCCGCTCCCAGCCGCCAGACACTAGGCCACGGGGCAGAGCAGGGTGGAGCAATTCGGCCATGTCTCCTCCTCATCTGCCATAGTGCCACCACCGATCAAGGGCTGAATGGTGATCAGCCAGCAACAAACGGATCCTTACATCCTGCAATCTCTTCGAGTTCTCGGCCATGATCCGGATGGCATTTGAAGAAGATCACCTGTCGGTTCGGCGCGAAGGCGCCTCGGCACTGCTCGGCCGCTAGACGGCGGTCCGTATCCTTGTCGGAGAAAGCATCGTCGAGAACCAGAAAGCCACTAATTGGCATGAATGCGATTCCCGTCGCAGCTTCCCCACGCTTCCCCACACAACTCAAACAATCCGATTTGACATGGGGCACTTTTTCTCCGAGCATCCGCCGTGACTAAATCCGTGATCGGTCGCATTCTGCTCACCCTGCTGCTTTTTTGCAGCCAGGGCCTGAGCGTTTGCTTCGATCATTCCGGCAGCATTAATTTTTGTCCCCCCACGATCTTCGTGTCGGACGATGGTTCGGAGGATCCTTGCCAGTGCCCCTGTGAAGATGGGGATTGCGAAGAGCACGAAGTCAAACTCGATCCGTTGCTCGCTGGATCCGTCCAAGTCCCTTCGGAGCCCTGCACGGTTGTTCCATCCGCGTATCTTGCCCACGTTGATCTGGGCATCGCGCCCGCCGCGGCGGCCTCTGCCGACGGGTTGCGGAAATTCGGTCGAGATCCCGACCCCGGCCTCCTCTTGAGGAGTGCCCTTCTTGCAGGTGTCGTCCTGCGCCTTTGAAGCACCGGAAGTTTCCGGATCGACCTTCATTGCTGCTCGCCGCCATCAAGCGGTGCGTTGAGTTGG
>JAUIJB010000087.1 GCA_030430455.1 Verrucomicrobiia bacterium
CGCGACTCGCCGACCGATCCCTCCGACCCGCGCCGCGACCCGCCGATCCACCCGCCGATCCCCAACACCTGGTGGCTGGAGAACCACGTCCCGCTGGTCTACGCCGACTCGCCGCAGCGCGACCATGACAACGACGGCTTCACCAACCTCGAGGAGTTCGAGGCCAAGACCGACCCGAACAACGGCAACGCCCACCCGCCGCTCCTCAACAAGCTGAGCTACGTCAAGGACGACTCCTACGAGTGGATCGTCGAGTACGGCTTTGTCTCCAGCGGCAAGTGGATCCCCAAGTTCAAGGACGGCCAGGGCGGCACCAACCGGGTCGACTTCAGCGCCGGCCTCGAGCCGGGCGACCTCTTCTTCTCCGAGCCGCCGATGGCGAACCGCTTCAAGTTCGACCGCATCGAGGAGCGCAGCGAGATGAACCAGCGCCTCAACATCGAGGAGACCAAGAAGTATGCGATCTTCTCCGACGAGAAGCCGAACAAGAAGGCGATGGGGATCACCTACGAGATCCCGGAGCGCTTCCCCCAGGCGGAGATCGCCAACCACGTCCAGCATGACCGCACCGCCGTCCTCGACCTCAAGGCGATCGGCATGGAGGGCGACGAGTTCCGAGTGGAGGAGTACACCACCTTCTCGCTGCCGCCGGGCGGGGAGGAGAAGGAGTATTTCCTCAAGAAGGTGACGCCCGAGGAGATCGAGGTCGAATACGGCCCCGAGGGTGACAGGAAGACCGTGACCATCCCCAAGGGCTGAAGCCCCCGAACCGACTGTGACAGCAGGACAAATTTCCCTTTTCAAACGCCGGACCACCCGGCAGAACCACGCACCGTCTATGCAAAAAACGCCAATGACCCGAAATTGCACCACTGTGGCAGCCCTGCTGGGCGTCGCCGCCGTGATGCCGGTAGTCGTCACCGAGGCCCAGGCTGGCGAAGGAGGATATTCCTCCGGAGGCTACAGCAGCCTGGCCCAGCGGGAGATGATCCGTCGCCAGCAGCTGGTGGCCGAGTCCGACCGCCTTCGGGACGAGGGCCGCGAAGCCTACGCCGCCGGCGACTACAAGGAGGCCTACGACAAGTACAGCCAGGCCCTCCAGGTCCTGCCGGACGCCCCGCTCCTGTCCGACCGCCGCGCCTACCTCCAGCAGGTCCATGGCGATGCCGCCGTCGCCCTCGGCGAGGAGTACCGCCGGGTCGGCAAGTACGATGAGGCCCGCACGATGCTCGAGGCGGTCATCGAGGAGAACCCGAACAATTTCGACGCCAAGCGCGAACTCGAGTGGCTCGACGACCCGATCCGCACCAACCCGGCGCTGACCTACGAGCACACCCAGAACGTCGACCAGGTCCGCCGCGGCCTCTACACCGCGGAAGGCTACTACGATCTCGGCAAGTTCGAGGATGCGAAGCTGGAGTACGAGAAGGTGCTCCGCATCGACCCCTACAACAAGGCGGCCCGCCGCGGCATGGAGAAGACCGCCGCCGCGAAGACCGACTACTACCGCGCGGCCTATGACCAGACCCGCGCCGAGCTGCTCTCGCAGGTCGACGCCGCCTGGGAACTCGCCGTCCCGCCGGATGCGCCGACCGATGCCACCGGCCAGGGTGGCCCGACCAACCAGTCGACCGGGGCGACCTACATCCTCCAGAAACTTCGCTCGATCGAGATCCCGATCATCAACTTCGAGAACACCTCGGTCGAGGAAGCCATCGACTACCTCCGCGTCAAGTCGATCGAGCTCGACACCATCGAGCCCGATCCGGACAAGAAGGGGATCAACTTCTTCATCCGCAAGCCGCGCAACGCCGGTGGCGGTGATGCCGGCCTCGATGCCGACGCCGGCGGCGGGCTCGCCGGTGGTGCCGCCGACCCGGGTGGCCTGAAGATCCGTGAGCTGCGGCTGCGCAACGTGCCGCTGGCCGAGGCCCTCAACTACATCTGCGAGGCAACCCGCCTGCGCTGGTCCGTCGACGAGTTCGCGGTGACCATCAAGCCGGCGACCGAGACCGACGAGGACCTCTTCACCCGCTCGTTCAACGTCCCGCCGGACTTCGTCGCCCGCATCAGCGAGGGCAGCGGTGGTGGTGGCGGCGACGCGGTCGACGATCCCTTCGCCCCGGCTCCGTCCGGTGGCGGCGCGATCTCGGCCCCGCGCAGCGTGACCGAGGCCCTCAAGGCCAACGGCGTGACCTTCCCGTCGGAGGCCTCCGCGCAGTTCTTCTCGGCGACCAGCACCCTGCAGGTCCGCAACACCCCGACCAACCTCGACCTGGTCGAGCAGATCGTCAACAACACGACAAACACAGCTCCGAAGCAGGTCAAGATCTCGACCAAGTTCGTCGAGATCACCCAAGAGAACTCGGACGAGCTGAGCTTCGACTGGATCGTGACTCCCTTCGGCCTGAGCGCCCACCACATGTTCCTCGGTGGCGGCACGGTCGGCAGCGGCCAGGCACGGTCGAACTCCGACTTCATCACGCCGGTCGACGGCGTCAACATCGACGGCGCCTCGGTGCCGCCCGGCACCGACGTCTTCAACCTCATCGGCGCGGGCAACCGCAGCGGTGACGGCGCGATCACCCGCGACAGCATCGCGGCCCTGCTCAACAACCCGAACCGGACCGCCCAGACGACCTCGGTCGCCCCCGGCATCCTCTCGCTCACCGGCCTCTTCTCGGACGGCCAGGTGCAGCTCATCATGCGCGGCCTCTCGCAGAAGAAGGGCAGCGACCTGATGACCGCGCCGAGCGTGACCGCCCGCTCGGGTGAGAAGGCGACGATCGAGATCATCCGCGAGTTCATCTACCCGACCGAGTACGAGCCGCCGGAACTTCCGAACTCCGTCGGTGGCGGGTTCAACGGTGGCGGCGGCATCCTGGGTGGCAGCAACAACTCCTTCCCGGTCACCCCGGCGACGCCGACCTCGTTCGAGACCCGCAACACGGGCATCACGCTGGAGATCCTGCCGAACATCGGCGCGAACGACTTCGTGATCGACCTCAACTTCGCTCCGGAGATCGTCGAGTTTGAGGGCTTCGTCAACTACGGCAGCCCGATTCAGAGCCCGTCGACCAACCTGATCGGCCAGCCGACCACGGTGACGGTGACCGAGAACCGCATCGAGATGCCGGTCTTCTCCAAGCGCAGTGTCAGCACCGCCCTGACCATCTTCGACGGCTACACCGTCGCGGTCGGCGGCCTGATGCGCGAGGACGTTCAGAACGTCGAGGACAAGGTGCCGATCCTGGGTGACATCCCGCTGATCGGCCGCCTGTTCCAGAGCAAGGCCGAGAACCGGATCAAGAGCAACCTGATCATCTTCGTGACCGCGAATATCATCGATGCGACCGGTCGCCCGATCAAGGACAACACCCAGGACATGGGTTCCCCGATCGGCGGCATGCCGGTGATCGACGGCGGGGTCCTGCCGGCGAACTGATCCGGACTTCCGCGGTCACCCGCGAGTCTTCCAGCGGGCGGTGGGTTCTCCCACCGCCCGCTTTCTTTTGGAGCGGGGAGCGGGGAGCGGGGAGCGGTGAGCCAGTGAGTCGGTGAGCCAGAGAGCCAGGGAGCCAGTGAGCTAGTGAGCTAGTGAGCAGGGAGCAGGGAGCAGGGAGCAGGGAGCAGGGAGCAGGGAGCAGGGAGCCAGTGATGAGGGCTTGGGGTGGGCGGTGTTGTCTACAAGCGCGTCCGGGATCCTTGGCCACAATCCCGGGATCCGAGGTTCACTCGCCGCGGCGGAGGGACTAGCATCGGGCGCGTGAAGGTCTGGGCCCTGACCGGTGGGATCGCCAGCGGCAAGTCGACGTTCGGCGAGCTGCTGGCCGGACTGTGCCCGCAGGCCGTCTGGTTCGATTCGGATGCGACCGTCCACCGCCTGCTGGCGGGGGATTCCAAGGTGCTTGCCGCGGTCGAGGAGCGCTTCGGCCCGGCGAGCATCCGCGACGGCCGGGTCGACCGCGGGTTCCTGCGCGGGGAGGTCTTTGCGGCGGGCCCCGGGCCCGGCCAGGGCGGCGAGGCCGGCCAGGCACGGCGCGACCTCGAGGCCATCCTGCACCCCCGCGTGCGAGAGGAATGTCTTGAGTCGCTGCGGCAGGCGCGCCATATTCGCGCGCCGTTGTTCGTGGCCGATGTGCCGCTTTTGTTCGAAAGCGGGTTCGACATCGGCCAGGAGCTCCAGCTGCTGGTCGCCGTGGGTCGCGAGACCCAGGTCCGGCGCCTGCTGGGCCGCGGGGGCCTCACGGAAGCCACAGCCGCCGCGATTCTCGACGCGCAGCTGCCGCTCGCGGAGAAGCTGGGTCGGGCCGACGTCGTTTTTTGGAACGAGGGGCCACCCGGGTGTCTGCGCGACCAGCTGGCAAGATTTCTCACTTTTCACGCCATCATGAGCGACGACACGTCCGACACGAGCTCCCCGGAGGCCGCGGCCCCGGAGGAGGATGCCCCCGCCAAGCCGGCCGCGCCGGCGCGGGTGATCGACATCAATGAATTCCGCCGCAAGCCGCTGGCTGAGCTGCAGGCGATGGCCGAGGCCATGCCGCGGCGCCCGTCGGTCTCCCCGACGAAGGCCCAGCTGACCTTCGAGCTGCTCAGCTTCCAGGGGGCCGAGGGCGCCGAGCTGGTCGGCGAGGGGGTCGTCGAGCAGGCCAAGGAGAACTACGCCATGCTGCGCGACCCGGAACGCAGCTTCCGGACCTCCCCCGACGACCTCCACCTCAACGGCAACCTGATCCGCGAGTTCGGCCTCAAGCCCGGCCACCGGGTCAAGGTCCGGGTCCGGCCGCCGCGCGAGCGCGACAAGTTCCTCAGCGCGATGGAGGTCCTCGAGGTCGAGGGCTTTCCCGCCGGCGAGTTCAAGCCGGGCAAGGACTTCGACAAGCTCACCCCGCTGTTTCCCGACGAGCGCCTGATCCTCGAGGGCAAGGGCCCGGAGTTCCTCAGTCCCAGGGTCATCGACCTGATCGCGCCGCTCGGCAAGGGCCAGCGCGGCCTGATCGTCGCCCCGCCCCGCGGCGGCAAGACCATCCTGCTCAAGCAGATCGCCCGGTCGATCAAGCAGAACCACCCCGAGGTCGAGCTCATCGTCCTGCTGATCGACGAGCGCCCGGAGGAGGTCACCGACTTCGAGGAGACCGTCGGCTGCACCGTCTTCGCCTCGACCTTCGACGAGTCGCCGAAGCGCCACGCCCAGGTCGCCGACCTGGTGATCGAGCGGGCCCAGCGGCTGGTCGAGCAGGGCAAACACGTGGTCCTGCTGCTCGACAGCCTGACCCGCCTCGCGCGGGGCCACAACTCCGCCAACAAGGGCGGGCCGATCGGCAGCGGCGGGATCAGCCCCGCCGCCCTGCAGAAGTCGCGGAAGTTCTTCGGCAACGCCCGCAACGTCGAGGAAGGGGGCAGCCTGACCATCCTGGCGACCGCCCTGATCGAGACCGAGAGCCGGATGGACGACGTGATCTTCGAGGAGTTCAAGGGCACCGGGAACATGGAGGTCCGCCTGGACCGCGAGCTGGCGGAGCGGCGGATCTACCCGGCGATCCACATCCCGCAGTCGGGAACCCGCAACGACGACCGGCTCTACCACCCGGACGAGTTCGCCAAGGTGCTGGAAATCCGCCGCCAGCTGGCCCAGATGCCGGTCGGCGAGGCGATCGAGACCCTGATGCGCGACCTGCGGACGACCGACAGCAACACCGAGCTGCTTTTGCGCGGCCTGCGCTGACGTTCTCCCGCGGAAAAACGCTTGTCAGCCCCCGGCCAGTGGACGACTTTCCCCCTCGATGAGATTCGCTAAAACCCTGTTGGCGGCCGCCCTGATCCTCGTTCCGGGAAAGGCATTTTCGGAAGGCCGTTTCAACACGACTGACCTCGGCAACATCATCTTGCAGATGTCCGATGCGCGGGAGTACCTGCAGACGGGGTTGTTCAACGTCCAGTTCCGTGCCGGCGAGCTCTTCGTCGAGATCCGCGACGGCTTCGTCACCATCGCCGCCTGCTCCGGCAACGGCGGCCCGATCATCCTTGCCCCGCAGATCGGATGCGCGCTCGGCACCACCGCCTTCGTCTCCGAGGGCGACTTCGATGGCGACGGCATTCGTGACGACCTCGCCTTCTACTCCGCGGTGGAGGTGGCCCCGGCGCTGCTGGTCGCGGCCCTTCGGCCGGACCTCGTGACCCTCGAGTCGCGGCCCTTCGGTGCGATCGACCTGACCGGCCAGAGCGGCCTCTTCAACGACCGCAGCGTGCTGGTGTTCTTCAACGTCCTCACCGGCTTGATCCAGCAGTATGAGATCACCTTCTACGACTTCGTGCGTTCCTACGGCGCCGGTCCCGGCGAGCGCTCGCGGATGAAGGACGAGGTCCGCCCCGGCGCCTACGGCTTCAACTTCCCGCTGCTCGACAACGAGCCGGTGACGATCCCCATCGGCGTGACCCTCTACCAGCCGCCGAAGGTGTTCGACCCGACCGACCTGGCGGTCGACTCCGACCGGCACTTCCGCTTCGTCAGCGGCGTGTATTCGATGGACGGCTACTACCTGATGGATCACCGCCTGACCAACCAGGTCCGTTGGAAGGGGATCCGCTTCACCAACACCTTCCCGCTTCTCGACGAGTATCGCCTGTCGATCTTCGCCTACGACGCGGACTCGGACACGACGGGGGACATCCTGTTCCCCCCGAACGGCGTTCCGATCCTGCTCGACTTCGAAGACGTGATCGAGGACACCGGCCCCGGCTGGTTCAACACGGTCGAGGCCCGCGAGGAAGCCGCCGGGGGGTACAACCTGCCGCCGTTCTTCTTCTCGGTCGGCCAGGAGGCCCTGTTCCAGCTGCGTCTCGACCGGCTGATCCCGACGACCATCGCCTCCTACGACACGTCCTGCCGCCTGCTCAACGTTCGCGTCCGCTTCGTCGACAGCTATGACGGCTTCAGCCTGATCGCCTTCCCGGCCGGGACGAGCTCGGCGGATCGCAGCGGCGCGGCCGACTTCGACGAGGACACCTGGACGAGCCTCGAGGAGTTCGCCTTCGGCCGGCAGGAGGAGGTCTACGAGGCCGACCCGGACACCGGTGAGCTTGTCCTCACCGAGATCAACATCATCCCCGACCCCGCGGACCCGTCCTCCACGCCCGAAACGGAGGGGACCTATCCCGTCATCGAGGAGGATCCGGATAACCCGGGCAAGGTGCTGATCACCCTGACCAAGCGCGCCTTCACCGAGGGGGTGCTGGAATACACCCTCAATGCCAAGATCAAGGATGGCGAGTTCATGCCGGTCCTCGACAACCCGGCGGAGTGGGAAGTCGTCGAGAATTCGGTGACGGACAGCACGCCGGGAGCCCTTCCGGGTGATCCGCCGACCTACGTGCCCGGCATGCTGGTGGTGCGCTCGGTGGACGACCTGGTGCCCGACGACGTCATGATCGACGTCGGACTGAAACTTCTCCCGTTCCGGAACTGAGGTGCCTTTCCCGCCTCGGGGCTTGGGCGACTCGTGCGTAACCGCTAGGAAATCAGCGCTTCGCCGGGGCCATCCCCGCGACGGAGCCTGCCAAATGGACTCGACCACAAGTGAATTGATCGGCAAGGCCGAGGAACTCGAGGGGCTCCTTTCCCGCCACGCAGGGCAGCAGGTCTGCGCGGTCGACACCGAGGCGGACTCGCTCCATCGCTTCCGCGAGTCGCTGTGCCTGATCCAGTTCGCCGCGGGCGACGAGTCGGCGCTGATCGACCCGCTCGCCCTGGACGACCTCTCACCGGTCGGCGAGTACCTCGCCGGCCGCACCGTGTGGATGCACGGGGCGGACTACGACATGACCATGCTGCGGCGTGAGTTCGGCACGATCCCGCCGGTCGTCTACGACACCCAGATCGGCGCCAGGCTGCTCGGCCTGCGCAAGTTCGGGCTCGGCAACCTGGTCGAGCACTTCTTCGACGTGAAGCTCTCCAAGTCCTCGCAGAAGGCGGACTGGGGCAAGCGGCCGCTGTCATCGAAGATGGTCGAGTACGCCCTGAATGACGTGCGCTACCTCCTGCCGATGGCCGACATGATCGTCAGCCAGCTGAAGGAAAAGGGGCGCTTCGAGTGGTTCGTCGAGAGCTGCGAGGCGGCGCGCCAGAGGGTCGCCGAAAGGGACGAGTCGAAGGAGGAGCCATGGCGGGTCCAGGGCTCGGGCCGGCTCGACCGCAAGGGGCTGCACTTCCTGCGCGCCCTGTGGAACTGGCGCAACGGCGAGGCCGAGTCCTGGGACCGGCCCTCGTTCATGGTCGCCACCAACCGCCAGCTGCTCGAATGGAGCGGCGTGCTGGTCTCCGGCAAGAAGGTCAGTTTTCCGCCGCACTACCGCAGCGACCGGCGCCGCCGTTGCGTCGAGGCCATCGAGGAGGCGCGCCAGGCGCCGGAGTCGGACTATCCCGAGCGGGTGCGCGGCAAGCGCCGCCGCCGCGACAAGGACTTCGACAAGCGGGTCGGCGAGATGATCGAGACCCGCAACCGGAGCGCCGGCGAGCTCGGCATCGACCCCTCGCTGATCGCCTCGCGCGCCGTCATCGAGGGCCTCGCCGCAGGCGAGGAGGACGCCCGCCAGCAGGTCATGAGCTGGCAGGCCGGGTGCCTCGGCATCGACTGACCGGCGCGGCTCCGGGAGGTGCGCGGCGGGCTTCCGCGGGCTGCGGTGGCGGTGCCTGATTGCGAGCGGGTTTCGACCGCGGCCCGATCCCGTCACGAGGGCGGAAACGGGGCGATTTTTTGACCCGTTTTCCGACAATGGGCCTTGTCTGCAGGGGGGGCATTTCAGAGCCTTTCCAGGTTCATGTCAGACGAGCCGAAGGACCCTGAGAAACACGACACCGGAGTCGCTGGAGAGCAGCAGTACGACGCCGCGCAGATCGACAAACTGGAGGGGCTCGAGGCGGTCCGCAAGCGCCCCGGGATGTACATCGGCGACCCCGACGTGCGCGGCCTCCACCACTGCGTCTTCGAGGTGCTCGACAACTCGATCGACGAGCACCTGGCCGGGTTCTGCGACAAGGTGCGGATCGCGATCCACGTCGACGGGTCGATCAGCGTCGAGGACGACGGCCGCGGCATCCCGGTCGACATCCACCCGAAGTTCGGCGTGCCCGCCGTCGAGCTGGTGCTGACCAGCCTGCACGCCGGCGGCAAGTTCGGCCAGGGCGCCTACAAGTACTCGGGCGGCCTGCACGGGGTCGGCGCCAAGTGCGTCAACGCACTCTCCGACTGGTTCAAGGCCGAGGTCATGCGCGACGGCAAGGTCCACTCGATCACCTTCGAGCGCGGCAAGACGGTCAAGCCGCTCGAGGTCATCGGCAAGTCGCCCGAGGGCCACACCGGCACCAAGGTCACCTTCTTCCCCGATGCGACGATCTTCACCGACACGATCGACTTCGAGTTCGACCGGCTGGCCAAGCGCCTCCGCGAGCTGGCCTTCCTGAACCCGGGGCTGACGATCGAGCTCGAGGACGAGCGCCCCGAGTCGGAGGACAAGGACACCTTCTTCTACGCCAAGGGGATCGAGGAGTTCGTCGCCCAGCTCGGCGAGAACAAGAACCTCGTCCACGTCGATCCCGTCGTGCTCCGCGGCAGGCGCCAGGTGGAGGTCGACTACGACGGCAAGGTCACCAAGGACGACGTCTTCGCCGACGTGGTGTTCCAGTACAACGACAGCTACAACGACCAGATCCTCTGCTATGCCAACTCGATCCCCAACGCCGACGGCGGGACCCACCTGACCGGCTTCCGCGGGGCGCTCACGCGGGCGATCAACCAGTACGCCAAGGCCAACAAGATCCTCAAGGAGAAGGATCCCGCGTTGTCGGGCGACGACGTCCGGGAGGGCATCGTCGCGGTTATCAGCGTGAAGATGCCGAACCCGCGCTTCAGCTCGCAGACCAAGGACAAGCTGGTCAACACCGAGATCGAGGGCGTGGTCAGCTCGATCGTCTACGAGGGGCTGCAGGGCTATTTCGAGGAGAACCCGAACCTCGCCAAGACGATCATCGACAAGGCGGTCAACGCGGCGCGGGCGCGCGAGGCGGCCCGCAAGGCCCGCGAGACGGTGCGCAAGTCGGTGCTCTCGGGCGGCGGGCTGCCCGGCAAGCTGGCCGACTGCTCCGAGCGCGACCCGGCCAAGTCCGAGATCTTCATCGTCGAGGGCGACTCCGCGGGCGGATCCGCCAAGTCGGGCAGGAACCGCCAGACCCAGGCGATCCTGCCGCTGCGCGGCAAGGTCATCAACGTCGAGAAGGCGCGGCTCCACAAGGCGCTGCAGAACAAGGAAATCCAGGCGATGATCACGGCGATCGGCGCCGGGATCGGCGAGGGCGAGCAGGAGGGGGCCTTCGACCTGTCGAAGGTGCGCTACCACAAGATCGTGATCATGACCGATGCGGACGTCGACGGCGCCCACATCCGCACTCTCCTGCTGACCTTCTTCTGCCGCCACATGCCGCAGCTGGTGCGCGCCGGCTACCTCTACATCGCGCAGCCGCCGCTCTACAAGGTGACGCGGAAGAAGCGCGAGGAATACATCGCCGACGACGCGGCCCTGAACCAGATCCTGATCTCGCTGGGCTCGGAGGACCTGCGGCTGCAGAAGCCGGGCAGCGACGACCACGTCGACAGCGATCTGCTCAAGCCGGTGCTCGACACCCTGGCCCACCTGACCCGCTACACCCGCACGCTCGAGGGCCACGGCGGCAACTTCCGCGACCTGCTCGAGGCGCGCAGGGACGGCAAGCTGCCGGAGTACATGGTCCGGGTGCGGACCGGCAACGAGGAGGAGGTCCACTACTTCCCGGAGGAGAAGGACCTGCTCGAGTTCGCCGCGGAGAACCGCGACCTCAGGCTGTTCGGCGAGGAGCTGGACGAGGCCGAGGACGCCGCCTACAGGGAGAAGTTCGCCGGCATCCAGCGCCGCGCGGTGAAGCACGAGCTGCACGAGTGCCACGCGATCTCGAAGATCCTCGCCCGGCTCGAGGAACTCGGGGTCGAGACCGAGCCCTTCTACTCGGACGACCAGCCGATCTACGAGCTCATCGAGGGCGGCGAGGACCAGGCCGATGCCAGCCCGGTGTTCAGCCTCTACGAGGTGCTCGACCGGGTGCTCGAGATCGGCCGCCGCGGCATGCGGATCCAGCGCTTCAAGGGCCTCGGCGAGATGAATGCCAAGGAACTCTACGCCACCACCATGGACCCGGGCACCCGCAAGCTGCTCCGGGTCCGCCTCGACGAGGAGAACCAGCTCGAGGCCGACCAGATGTTCGACGTCCTGATGGGCGACGTCGTCGAGCCCCGCAAGCGCTTCATCGAGGACAACGCCCTGAACGTGCAGAACCTCGATGTCTGAGCGGCCCTGAGCCGCCGATGAACGCCGATGGACGCAGATTCATGATGCCGGACGGGGCGGGACCCCGCCGGCGCCGCCACTGAAACCCTCCCCACCACCGATCAACCCATTCCCAGGACGTCGGCCGGTTCCACAGCGAATCGAAGCCACCCGCGTCCATCCGCGTTCATCCGCGGTTTGCCATTTTTTCCATGTCCGACGAATCGATCAAGCCGATCAACGTGGCCGACGAGATGTCGAGGTCCTTCCTCGACTACTCGATGTCGGTGATCATCTCACGTGCCCTGCCCGACGCCCGGGACGGCCTCAAGCCGTCGCAGCGGCGACTGCTCTACGCGATGCACCACGACCTCTCGCTGTCGCAGAGCAAGGCGCACCTGAAGTGCGCCCGCATCGTCGGCGAGACGATGGGTAAGTACCACCCGCACGGCGACGGCGCGATCTACCCGACGCTGGTCAACATGGCCCAGCCGTGGACGATGCGCGAGACGCTCGTCGACGGGCAGGGCAACTTCGGCTCGGTCGAGGGCGACGCGCCGGCGGCGATGAGGTACACGGAGGCCCGCCTGACGCACATGGGCTCGGCGATGATGACGGACCTCGAGAAGGAGACCGTCGACCTTCACGCCACCTACGACGAGAACTCGGTCGAGCCGGAGGTCCTGCCGGCCGCCTTCCCGAACCTGCTGGTCAACGGCGGCACGGGCATCGCGGTGGGCATGGCGACCAACATCCCGGCCCACAACCTCGGCGAGGTGATCGACGGCGTCTGCGCGCGCATCGACAACCCGCACATCCCGATCGAGGGGATCAAGGAGTTCATCAAGGGGCCGGACTTCGCCTCGGCCTGCGAGATCCGCGGCTACAAGGGGATCGACAGCTACTTCCGCACCGGTCGCGGCAGCGTGAAGATCCGCGGCACCATGGAGGTCGACGAGGCCTCGGGTGGCGCCGCGACGATCACCATCCGCCAGGTTCCCCACGGCGTGAACCGGGCGACCCTGCAGCAGCGGATCGCCGAGCTGGTGCGCGAGAAGGTGCTCACCGACATCTCGGGGATGCGCGACCTCTCCGACGAGGAGACGCGGATCGAGATCACCCTCAAGCGCGATGCCCGGCCGCAGGTGGTGGTCAACCAGCTCTACAAGCTCACCGCGATGGAGACCTCCTTCGGGGTCAACATGCTGGCGATCCACGAGAAGCGCCCGAAGCAGCTCTCGCTGCTCGATGCGCTGGATGCCTTCATCGAGCACCGCCGCGAGGTGATCATCCGCCGCACCCGCCACCTCCTGCGCAAGGCGGAGGAGCGCGCCGAGAACCTCGAGGCCTTCCTGCTGGCGCTGGGTCACCTCGACGACTTCATCCGCATCATCCGCGAGTCGCGCAACCGCGACCACGCCCGCGAGCAGCTCAAGGCCTACGACTTCCCGCTGGCGACCGCCGAGGCGCTCGGGGTGCTGATCCGCGACCAGCCGAGCATCCGCGGCGACCGCTACGTCTTCACCGACCGCCAGGTGAACGCCATCCTCGACCTGAGGCTCTACCAGCTGACGGCGATGGAGCAGGACAAGATCAAGGGCGAGTACGACGCGATCATCGAGGAGATCAAGGATCTGATGGACATCCTCGAGAAGGAGTCGCGGGTGCTGGCGATCATCAAGGGCGAGCTGCTCGAGGTGAAGGAGAAGCACGCCACCCCGCGGCGCTGCCCGATCCTTCCCGACGAGGGCGAGATCGCGATCGAGGACCTGATCGCCAACGAGGGGATGATCGTGACCCTGAGCCACCGCGGCTACGTCAAGCGGACCCCGGCGAGCGAGTACCGCGTCCAGGGACGCGGCGGCAAGGGGGTGCGGGGCATGGAGACCCGCGGGCGCGGCGGCGACGAGGACGAGCAGGACTTCGTCGAGCGGCTGTTCTCGGTGCAGGCCCACGACTACCTGATGTTCTTCACCAACACCGGGCGGGTCTACGTCGAGCGCGTCTACGGCATCCCGGAGGCGGCGCGCAGCTCGAAGGGGCGCAGCATCCGCAACGTGCTCAACCTGCAGCCGGACGAGTCGATCGCGGCGATGTTGCGGCTCGAGTACCGCACCGACGAGGACGGCGAGGACGTGACTTTCTCCGAGGACGGCGGCTTCGTGCTGTTCGCGACGCGCAGCGGCAAGGTCAAGAAGACCGGCCTGTGGGACTTCCGCAACTACCGCAAGGACGGGATCATCGCCATCAAGCTGGAGGAGGGCAACGAGCTGATCGACGTCCGCCTGACCACCGGCGGCGACGAGGTGATCCTGGTGACCAGCGAGGGCCTGAGCCTGCGCTTCAACGAGGAGCAGGCCCGCTCGATGGGCCGGGCGACCGCCGGGGTGCAGGGGATCAAGCCGGTCGAGGGCGACTACGTCGTTGGCCTGGCGCTGGTGACCGACGACGCCAAGCTGCTGGTCGCCTCGGAGAAGGGGATCGGCAAGCGCACTCCCTTCGACGAGTACCGCTCGCAGTCGCGCGGTGGCAAGGGGATCATCACGATGAAGGTCACCGAGAAGACCGGCAAGGTCGTCGGTGCCGCCGCGGTCGGCGAGGAGGACGAACTGATGCTGATGACCAACGGCGGCCAGAGCATCCGGATCCGCGTCGCCGAGGTCCGCGAGACCGGCCGCAACGCCCAGGGGGTCAAGCTGGTCACCCTGGCGCAGGGCGAGAAGCTCCAGGACATCGCCCAGGTGGTGCCGGATGCGGAGGACGGGGATGTCGAACAGGACGCCGAACCCGAGGCCGGGGAGGAGCCGTCAGCGGAGGGGTCGGATTGATCCGCGGTCCGGGAAATCGCCGCCATGCCGAGACATGGCCCCGCAGCGATGCCAAGCGGGGGCAATTTGCCGATCGGCCTCTGCCTTCCGTGGGGCGGCTGCAAGCCGCCGCTCCACGCCATGGCGCCTGCAAGGCGCCACTCCAAGCCGCCACTCCATGGCCACGAATCGCCCGATACCGCCAACCCTGGGGCCCTGCGGGCCTACTGCCTACTTCCAGCTCAGTGCGCCCTTCTTGAAGGCGTAGATGTAGGCGAAGGCAAGGATGCCGGCGAATCCGGCCATGCTCACCAGCGCGGTGGCGCCGTCGCTGACCAGGTCGCGGAACTGCACCGCCCACGGGTACATGAACACCACCTCGATGTCGAAGATCACGAAGAGCATCGCGACCAGGTAGAACTTCACCGAGAAGCGCGGCGCGCCCTCACCGATCGGGACCATGCCGCACTCGTAGGCGCTGTCCTTGGTGGCGTTGCGGCGGGCGGACTTGCCGAGCAGCACGCTGGCGACCAGGGCGACGGCGGCGAAGCCGATCGCGACGGCGATCTGGAAGAAGACGGGCAGGTACGGGGACATCGGGCGCCCCGGTGATACGGCAGGAGCGAGGTCGATGGGTAGCGAAAAAAACAGCCCGCGCCGGGGACCGGCGCGGGCTTGGGAAATCGGGTAACAGGGAGCGGGGGATCAATCTTCCTGCTGTTGCTTCGCGAGCCACTCGCTGGAAGCCTCGTGAACCCGGTCCGTGCCCTTGTATTCCTTGCCGATCTTCTCGACGAGGCCGCGGGTCACCAGGTTCTGGAGCTTCTCGTAGGCGCGCAGGCGCAGCATTTCCTCACCGCCACTCACGGCATTCCGGACCTTGAGATTCTCGAACACGCGTTCGAACAGGTCGTTGAAGCCGAACACCTTGTCTTCCGCGAGGACGTTGCAGAGTTCATCCGTGACGTGATCCGGAAGCCGGCGTGAAAACCGGGTACGTTTCGTAGTGGTTGCCATAACGGTGCGATTCTAGCAGCAAACCGTGACAAAGGCGACCCCAAAAACAAAAACACCATTAACTGCCAAGGAAAAATATATGCAAGAATAAAAGTTTAAGAATATTTAGGTATTAATTTTGGAAATCCGTAAAAAATGGATGGGAGTTGACGCCATCGCGGGGAAAATCGAGACAGGGGCAGATGATTTCGCGGCTGCGGGGAAAAGTCTGGGAGGCGTATCCGAACCGGCTGGTGCTGGACGTGGGGGGAGTCGGTTACGAGGTGCTGGTCCCGGTCAGCAGTGTCGACCGGCTCAATCCCGTCGAGGGCACCGAGCTCGAGCTGCGGACCTATTTTCACGTTCGCGAGAACGCCCAGGTGCTCTACGGCTTCGCCAGCGAGGAGGAGCGCGATGTCTTCCTGCTGCTGATCGGCCGGGTCAGCGGGATCGGCCCGGTGATTGCGATGGCGGTGCTGAGCGGCATGCCGGTGGACCGGTTCAAGGCCTGCGTGGCTTCCGGGGAGGCCGCCGAGCTGGCCCGGATCAAGGGGCTGGGCAAGAAGACCGCGGAGCGGATCATCCTCGAGCTCAAGGACAAGGTCGGGGTGGTGGAAACCTGGAAGGAGGCGGCGGCCGGGGAGGTCACCGCGGCTGTGGCCGACGCCGAGCTGGCGCTGATTGCGCTGGGCTACAAGCAGGTCGATGCCCGCAAGGCGCTGCGCCGGGTCACCGCGGAGCACCCGGATGCGGGGGTCGAGGAGTTGGTCCGCGGGGCACTGCGCAGCCTGCCATGAGCATCGATCCGGGCACGCTTGAACGGGCGCTGCCACCCGGCGGCCTGTTTCGTGGCGGCTGGCGCTGGTCGCCCGAGCCGTTCCGCCTGAGCAAGGGCGAGGCACGCCAGATTCGCGGTTTGGGGCACCCGCTGGCGCGCTTCCAGGCTGCCAGCGAGGAGATTTACCAGCGCAGCGCGAGCGGCAAGGAGCCGGGTTGGATCGCCGAGCTGCTCGACCTGGGCAAGCCGGTGTGGATGGTCGACGTGCAACGCGCGGCGGGCCTGCGCGGCGTGGTGCCGCGGGTGATCCGCCCCGACCTGCTGCTCGGCGAGGAGGGCTTCGCGATGTCCGAGCTGGACGCCGTGCCCGGCGGGATGGGGATCACCGCGTGGCTGGCGGAGACCTACGCCGCGGCTGGATTCGACGTCCTCGGCGGCGCCGCGGGAATGGTCGACGGATTCCGCAAGGTGCTCGGCGAGGACGGGGTCGTGGCGCTTTCGGAGGAGTCGGAGGACTACCGTCACGAGATGGAATGGCTGGTCGCCCGCGCGGGCGGTGGCAGGGAGCTGGTTGCGGCCGAGTCGCACGTCCCGGACGGGCGGGCGGTGTATCGCTTCTTTGAATGGTTCGACTGGGAGGCGGTGGGTTCGGCGCGGGCGATGGCCGAGGCGTCGGTCCACGGCGGGCTCGACCTGACGCCGCCATGCAAGCCACACCTCGAGGACAAGCTGTGGCTCGCCCTGCTGTGGACCCCGGCGCTGAAGCCGCTGTGGGAGCAGGTCCTCCGCGGCAGTCACCTCGACCGCCTGCGGCGCCTGGTCCCGCACGGCTGGCTGGTCGACCCGGCGCCGCTGCCGCCGCAGGCAAGCCTGCCGCGCCTCGACGTCCACTCGTGGGACGAGGTGATGGACTTCAGCCAGAAGGAGCGCCGGCTGGTGCTCAAGATCAGCGGCTTCCACGAGACCGCGTGGGGTTCGCGCGGGGTCCACATCGGCCACGACCTCAGTGGCGACGAGTGGCGGCAGCGCCTGCAGGAGGCGCTCGACGAGTCCGGTCGGCAACCCTGGTTGATGCAGGAATTCCGCGACAGCCGGGTGGTCGAGCACCCGGTCTTCGACGACGACGGCGACGTGACCACGATGCGCGGCCGGGTCCGGCTTTGTCCCTACTACTTCACCGGTGGGGACGGCCGGACGGAGCTCGGTGGCTGCCTCGCGACCATCGTGCCGGCCGACAAGAAGAAGCTCCACGGCATGTCCGACGCGGTGCTGGTGCCCTGTGTGGTTTAGAGCGGAGAGCTGGGAGCTGGGAGCTGGGAGCTGAGCGTCGCAAAAGAAAAAGGCCCGGGGTTGACCCGGGCCCTTCGAATGGATGGTAGGCGGCGTCGTCTCAGCCGTCTCAGCCGTCTCAGCCGTCTCAGCCGTCTCAGCCGTCTTAGATGAGGCCGGCCTGCTTGAGGGTCACGTAGGCACCGTTCTTGTTGATCGTCTTGATCGCCTTGGCGCTCAGCTTGAGGCGGATCCAACGGTTCTCCTCGGGGATCCAGATGCGCTTGTTCTGGAGGTTCGGACTGACCGAACGCTTCACGGACTTGGTGACGTGACGGCCGATGCCGCCCTTCTTCTTGGCAAGGCCGGAGCGGTTGATCTTGCCGCCAATGCGGACCTTGCTTTTACGGATGCTGCAGACTCGGGCCATGACTCGGAAAGGGGTTTCGTGAAGCGGGGCGCGAAGGATGCACGCGGGCCGGGAGGCGTCAAGGGAAAAGCCGCAAGCCTTCGGGGGCCCGGAATCCGGGGCCGTCGGAGTCTCCCGGCGCTCGCCGCCGCCCCGCCCGGGGTCACGGTGTCAGGCTGAACCCCTTGCGGTAGTGGCCGTCGACGAGCATCCGGGCGTCGGCCTCCCGCGGGCCCGTGATGGTCTCCTGCTCGGGGTCGACCGGCAACTGGTCGCCGACGGCGATCTTTTCCCCGCCGAGGTCGATGCCGTGGGCGAGGAGGTGGGCATCCATCCGGTCGAAGGCATCGGCCAGCGCGGGGTCCTCGATCCGGGCGCGGGCGGCCTCGCGGGTCAGGTGGGGGCCGGTCCGCAGCGAGATGTCCGCGAGGTGGGCCAGGGCCGATGACAGGTGGCCGGTTTCGGCATCGCGCCCAGGCCCGGGCCGGCCGGACCGGATCGCCTCGAGCCAGGTTTCGAGCGGCCGCACGGGACCTTCTCCGAAGCGGCGGACCTCGGCGCCGGTGCCGTCGACCGCCCGGCAGCCCGTGGCGTCGCCGCTGACCCGGCCGCCCTCGAACTCCAGCGACACGCCGTGGCTGCCATCGGCCTGCGGATCGCGCAACTCGAGGCCGCGGATCTCGGCGAGGATCGGGACCGGGTAGTTGAAGCGGGCGACCTGGGTGTTGGCCCACTGGCTGTCATCGTCGCGGCCGAAGCGTCCGCCGGCCGACTGCACCGAAGCCGGCAGGAAGCGCGGGTCGCCGATGGCGCGACGGCACAGGTCGAGCAGGTGGCTGCCGTCCTGGCCGAGCAGTCCGTTGCCCCACAGGTGCTGCCAGGCCCAGTCGCCGTGAAACTGCTTGCGGAGGATCGCCATGCGCTCGCGCGGCGCCGACCAGAGCGCGTAGTTGAGGGTCTCGGGGGCGAGCTGGGCGCCGCGGACCTTGCCGATGTCGGGGACGATGCGGTGGCAGCGGGCACGGGCGAGGCTGAGCTCGCCGAGCGGCTTGTCGCCGAGCCAGGCGAAGACCTCGTCCCACAGCCGGCTGGAGCGCAGTTGGAAGCCGTGCTGGACCACCGTGCCGGCCTTGGCGGCGGCGTTGGCCAGGATCCGCCCCTCGCGCAGGTTTTGGGAGAGCGGCGACTCGATGTAGGCGTGCCTGCCCCGGCGAATCGCCTCGAGCGCAATCAGGCAGTGGCTGTGGTTGGGGGTGGCGACGATGACCGCGTCGAGGTCGTCGGCGGCGCACAACTCACGGTAGTCCTCGTAGGTCGCGACGCCGCGGGCGGCGTCGCCGAGGAGCGCCAGGGACTCGTCGAGCACGGCGCGGTCGACGTCGCACAGCGCGGCGATCCGCACGCCCGCGAGCGCCTGCAGCGCGGCGAGGTGGCGGCGTCCGCACCGCCGCACGCCGACGATCCCGACCCTCAGGTCGCCGTTGGCCCCGATGGCGCGGGCATGCGGGGCCAGCAGGGTGAAGCCGCCGGCGAGGGCGGAGCGGCGCAGGAAGGATCGGCGGTCGAGTGGGCTCATGACACAGGGCTGGAGGGATCGGTCGGGCGCGGGCTGGAGGAGTGGGTCGGGTTTGGACTGAAGGGGCGGGGAGGGGCGGGCCGGAGGTCCGCGCGATGCCGCCGCGACACCCGTCCGGCGGGCGCTGTCGAGGGGGAAGAGGGGGAAGAGGGAGGGGGCATCGGCCGGCGCATCGCGGCCATCATTCAAATCGAGAAAGGCCGGATCGCAAGTGGGAACGGTGTTGGTGTAAAATAGTAGGT
>JAUIJB010000135.1 GCA_030430455.1 Verrucomicrobiia bacterium
CGAGTTCGAGTTCAAGGACCGCTGGTATCACGTCTATCACAACCGCATCGTGGCGACCGAGGCGAAGATCCCGACCGGCTTCCGCCGCAACCTGGCGATCGAGGAGTTCACCTACGACGACGAGGGCCTCATCAACGAGGTCGAGTATACCGTCGACGGGGTCAGGCAAATCGGCCACCTCGATCCCTTCAAGCAGGTCGAGGCGGAGACCTTCGCGGCCCAGAAGGGCATCGAGACCGACAAGAGCTCGGCCGGCGGCATGTGCCTGACCGAGCTGGAGCACGGCGACTGGGTCGTGATCAAGGGCGTCGACTTCGGCTCGCCCGGCGCCAAGGGCTTCGCCGCCAAGGTCGCCAGCGAGTCCGACGGCGGCGCCATCGAGCTCCGCCTCGGAGGCCCCGAGGGCAAGGTCATCGGGACCTGCAAGGTGGAGGCCACCGGGGGTTGGCAGGAGTGGAAGACCGTCCAGTGCGACCTGTCCGGTGCCACCGGCGTCCAGGATCTCTGCCTCCGCTTCACCGGCGGGGATGGCCCCCTCATGAACGTGGACTTCTGGAAGTTCCAGTGAGCGCTGCGGATGCTCCGGAACGGCGCCGCGCCCGGTGGCGGCCTTCACTCGATCCCATGAACCTGCTCCCTTCGATCCTTGTTTCCGCCGTCTCGGTGGTGACGGCGGCCGGCGCCTTCGCCGCGGAGAACCCCATCATTCACGCCGATGTCCCGGACGTGTCGATGATCCGCGTTGGCGACGACTACTACATGAGTAGCACGACAATGCACATGGCCCCCGGCGTGCCGATCATGAAGTCGTCGGACCTGGTGAACTGGAAGCTGGTGTCCTATGCCTACGACACCCTCGACGACGTCGACGAGCTCAAGCTCGCCAACGGCAGGAATGCCTACGGCCGCGGCTCGTGGGCGAGCAGCCTCCGCCACCACGACGGCACCTTCTACGTGGCGACCTTCTCCGGGACGACCGGCAAGACCTACATCTACTCGACCCGGGACCCCGAGGGCGGGACCTGGGAGCAGGTCTCCTCGTTCCGCCCCTCGCTCCACGACCTGTCGCTGTTCTTCGACGACGACGGCCGCGTCTACGCGATCTACGGCGGCGGCGACCTGACCCTGGTGGAGCTCGAGCCCGACCTCTCCGGGATCAAGCAGGGCGGAGTCAACAAGGTCATCATCGAGAATGCCAACCGCCTGTTCGGGGAGAACGAGGTCGGCGGCCTGAAGGCCGAGGGCGCGCAGCTTTTCAAGGTCGACGGCAAGTACCACCTGTTCCTGATCGCCTCGCCCCGGAGCCGCTGGTCGCGCAGCGTCCTGCTCCACCGCGCCGACCGGATCACCGGCCCCTACGAGGGCCGGGTGGGGATGGAGGACAAGGGGGTCGCCCAGGGAGGGTTGATCGACACCCCGGACGGCGACTGGTATGCCTATCTGTTCCGCGACACCGGCGCGGTGGGGCGCATTCCCTGGCTGGTGCCGGTCGAGTGGAAGGACGGCTGGCCGGTCCTCGGGGTCGACGGCAAGGCTCCGGAGAAGCTCGACGACCTGCCCGCGAGCGAGGGCCTGATGCCGGGGATCGTGGCGTCCGACGAGTTTGACCGCGGTCAGGGCGACCCGGCGCTGCCGCTGGTCTGGCAGTGGAACCACAACCCCGACGACGAGCATTGGTCGCTCGAGGCCCGGCCCGGCGCGCTGCGGCTGACGACCTCGCGGGTCGACAAGGAGCTGGTCGAGGCCAGGAACACGCTCACCCAGCGGACCTTCGGGCCGGTGAGCTCGGCGGAGACCCGGCTCGATGCCAGCGGGATGAAGGAGGGCGACTTCGCCGGCCTCTGCGCGCTGCAGCGGAAGTATGGCTTCGTCGGCGTGAAGGCCGGCCCGGCCGGCAGGCAGGTGGTGATGGTCAGCGCCCAGGACGGGACCCCGCGCGAGGTCGCTTCCGAACCGCTGGAGGGCCAACTGGTGCAGCTTCGGGTCGAGTGCGACTTCCGCAGTCGCGCGGACAAGGCGCGCTTCTTCTACCGCGTGGACGGCGAGGATTGGAAGGCGATCGGCGACACCCTGCAGATGTCCTATGACATGCCCCACTTCATGGGCTACCGCTTCGGACTCTTCAACTTCGCCACCGGGGAGGCGGGCGGCCATGCCGACTTCGATTTCTTTCGGGTCAGCGACTCGATCTCCAACTAGGCTGGCGGCATGTTGTTTCCCAGAATGATGACCCCCTGGTTTCCCCATTCCCGACTTCATCGGATCGCCTGTCTCCTGCCCGCGCTGCTCGGCACCCTCGCGCAGGGCGCGCAGGGCGCCGAGGTTCGCAGCCCGGACGGCCGCCTCGCGGTCGAGGTCGGCGCCGACGACCAGGGGCTGTTCTACAGGGTGCGGATGGACGGCGATCCGGTGCTCGAGCGCTCGCCGCTCGGGCTCGAGACCAGCATCGGCACCTTCGGTCCGGGCCTGCGGGCCGACGGCACCGAGACCGGCCGGGTCGACGAGCGCTACACCCTGCCGCACGGCAAGGTCCGCGACGTCCACTACGTGGCCAACACGCTGAAGTCGTCTTTCGTCGGCGAAAACGGCCGCCTCGAGGTGACCTTCAATGTCAGCGACCGCGATGTCGCCTACTCCTACCGGCTTTCGAGCGAGCGGGAGCGCCGGGTGATCGTCGAACGCGAGTTTTCCGGGTTCAACCTGCCTGACCACGCGACCGCCTTCGTGACCCAGCAGGTCGCGTGGGGCGGCGGGTTCGCCAAGACCAAGCCGAGCTATGAGGAGGGCTACATGATGGACGTGCCAGTCGGCACCAAGTCGCCCACCGGGCTCGGCTTCACCTTTCCCGCCCTGTTCCGCCTCGGCGACAAGGGCTGGGCGCTGGTCTCCGAGACCGGCGTGACCAGCCGCTACGTCGGCAGCCGCCTGGGTGACCCCGACGAGGGCGGCACCTACCCGCTGGCCTTCCCCGAGGAGGCCGAGAATGCCGGGATCGGCGACGCGACGGCCCACGCCTCGCTGCCGATGACGACCCCGTGGCGGACGATCACCCTCGGCGAGACGCTGGCCCCGATCGTCGAGACCACCGTTTCGACCGACCTCGTCGAGCCCCTCTACGAGCGGTCCCAGACTTTCCAGCCCGGCAAGTCGACCTGGAGCTGGATCCTCTGGCAGGACCCGAGCATGAACGAGGCGGACCAGCGGGCCTACATCGACCTCGCCGGCGAGCTGGGCTACGAGTACATCCTCATCGACGCCCTGTGGGACCGCAACATCGGCCGCGAGAAGATGGCGCAGCTGGTCGACTACGCCGCGACCAAGGACGTCTCGGTCCTGCTCTGGTACAACTCGAACGGGGCGTGGAACGACGCGCCGCAGAGTCCGCGCGACCGGATGGACACCGCGCCCGCCCGCCAGAACGAGATGGCCTGGCTGCAGTCGATCGGGGTCAAGGGCCTGAAGATC
>JAUIJB010000088.1 GCA_030430455.1 Verrucomicrobiia bacterium
CGAAGCAGCCGCCCTGAAGCATCTCGGCCTTGAGGGTCCCGATGAAGGATTCCGTCCAGGCGTTGTGGTAGTAGCGATAACAGGACACACCTTTTAACGATAACAGGACACACCTTTAGTAGGCGGTTTTCCGGATGGGCGCCGGGAGTGGCTTCGGGGACCTCAGTGGGCCTCCGTGGCAAGGCAGACGAAGCCGAGCTCGTCGAGGGTGGTGCCGGGGGGCAGGGCGAGGCCACCGTCCGGGGCGGCGGGGCCGAAGATGCGCGAGTTTTCCTCATCCAGCACGAAGCCCGGCAGCAGCAGCCCGCGGGTGCCGGGGCGACGGCCGGGCTGCGGGCGGCTGGTCGGCAGCGGGGCGGGCGGGTCGGGGAAGGACATCGCGACGATGATGCCGCCGATCGCCAGGCAGGGGCAGTGGACCCAGCCTTCGCACTCGAGGGGCTCAGAGCCTGGCTCGAAGTCGAAGAAGATGCCGCCGCCCTCCGGGGGCGGGTCGGCCTCGAGGAGCTCGCGCAATTTGGCGCCGCCGGCCCAGTGGCGGTCGCGGGCCTTGGCGGGGCCGGTGTGGACGTGCAGGCCGCCGCGGAAGATCTCGCCGAAAGCGGCGAGCCCGCCGAGGCCGTCGAGGGCCGGATCGTCGTCGAGGTGGGCGATCGGCACGCCGCGCGGGATCGCGTTGACCTGGCCGAGCTGGTAGCCATTCGCCCACAGCCGCGGGCGTTTCTCCGCGTCCTCGAAGTGCGGGCGGAAGCGCGACTCCTGGCGCGGCATCCGGTTGGTCCAGCGCTCGTGCCCGAGGTGGTAGCGCATCGCCTCGACCGAGGCCCCGAGCATGCCGTGGCGAATGTGGTCGAGGCGGGCCTCACGGGGGTCCAGCGGCCGGCCGAAGGCGATGCTCAGGCCGTAGGGCAGCTTGCGCGGCCACTTGCGGAAGAAGCGGTTGCGCTCGAAGGAGAAGATCGATCCCCAGGCGCCGTCCTGCCACACCGGGACCACCGGCGCCCCGCCCTTGCGGGCGATCAGCTCGAAGCCGCGCTTGAGCTCCTGCAGGGTGCCGGTGCGGGTCAGCTGGCCCTCGGGGAAGAGGCAGACGACGTCGCCCCCGGCGAGCGCCTCGCCCGCCGTGCGCAGCGCCTCGCGCGGCTTGCCGAGGTTGATCGGCACCGTGTTGAACAGCCGGCAGAACCAGCGGATCGGCGCGTACTGCATGTAGGTCGCGTCCATCACGAAGCGCACCGGCCGCGGGCTGGCGGCGGTGAGGAAGAACGCGTCGGCCCAGCTGACGTGGTTCGGCAGCAGCAGCACGCCGCCCTTCTTGGGCAGGTTCTCCGGGTTCACCGCGCGGATGCGGTAGAAGATGCCCAGCAGGCTCAGGCCGATGACCCTCACCAGGTGCGAGGGGACCAGGCGGATGATGAACCAGGTGATCAGGCCGCTGAACAAACCCGCCGCCACCAGCTCCCACTGGAGGATGCGGATGGTGCCCAGCGAGGTGCCGGCGAGCGCCGCGGCGAAGCCCTCGACGAAGACCAGCGCGAGGATGCCGGCCAGGCAGTCCTGCAGGTTGACCGCGGCCTGCAGCTCGCCGCGCTTGGCCGGCGGGTAGCGGTCCTGCATCCAGGCATTGAGCGGGGCCAGGAACAGGGCGGCGAAGAAGGCGATGGCGGCGAGGCCCCACAGGAACAACCCGGTCGAGGGGTGGAGCACCGCGGCGATCGGGGTGGCGGCGCCGTCGATGAGGGTGGCCGCCAGCACCGGGTCGATCAGCGCGCGCGAGGTCCGCGGGTCGACGAAGGCCAGCGCGATCGAGCTCACCGTCAGGGCCACGCCGGCAATGGGAACCCAGCCGAGTTCGATGCGCTTGCGCAGCAGGAAGGACGCGACCCCGAAGCCGAGGATCATGCCGAGGGTGGCGGCGACCATGAAGTAGGCCTGCAGCGAGCCGAAACCCTCGCCGCCGTCGGTGAGCGCCTTGGCGACCTTGATCGACCAGATGTTGATCAGCGCGGCAAAGCCCCAGAAGAAGGCGATGCCGAAGGAGCCGCGGCGCATCGAGCGGTCGGACCACAGGTCGGTGAGGTGCTTGAAGTGCTGGACCGCCACCCCCGGGCGCAGCGGTTCGGCGCCCTGCGCCGGGGTCTTCGGGACGATCCAGGCCATCAGGATGGCGGGCACGCCGAGCGCGGCGAGGATCAGCAGCGCCAGCGAGCCGGCTGGCCAGGCCTGGTCGGGCGTGCCGCCGAGGGCCTGGTAGCGGTGGTCGAAGTAGATCCCGGCACCGATCTGGCCGGCCAGGATGGCGATCATCGCCATCATCTGCTGGATCCCGGCGGCGAAGCCGAGGTGCCTGGAGCCGACGAGCTCCTTGTTGATGCCGATCTTCGCAGGGCTGAAGAAGGCCGACTGCACGGCGAGGGCGAAGAAGCCCATCAGCGCCAGCGTCATGTTGCGCATCTGGATCGCCATGAACAGCCAGGCGAGGATGGCGAGCTGGGCGAAGGCTGCGCCGAGCATCACGTTGCGCTTCGAGAAGCGGTCGCTCAGCCAGCCGGTGATCGGGGCGAAGAGGATGAAGGGCAGCGCGATGAGCGCGCCGGCGATGGTCTCGATGCCGATCCCGAAGACGCTCGCGCCGACCGCCCCGCCGAGCGGGATGAGGATGAACTGCGCGGCCTTGTCGTTGAAGGCGTTCTGGGTCTGCTGGACGATCATGCTCCAGAAGCCCACCCACTCGCGCTTGGTCGGTTCGCGGTCGGGGTCCTCGGCTTCGTCCATCGGGGCGCAGCATGGGGAGGTGCCGCGGGCGAGGAAAGGCGGGAATCGGATTGCCGGGTGACGATGATTCGGTGAGACCGGGCCATGCGCCTGTGGGTCCGAGCCGTGCCGAACGCGAAACGCAGCGAGGTCGTCGGCTGGGAGCCGGATCCGCGGCTCGGCCGGGTGCTGCGGGTGCGCATCGCGGCCCCGGCGACCGAGGGCAAGGCGAACGCGGCGCTGGCGAAGCTCCTGGCCGGCTGGCTCGGGGTGGCGAAGTCCCGGGTGGTGCTGGAAAAGGGGGCGAGCTCGCGGGTGAAGGGATTCGAGGTGCCCGAGCTGCCCGGAGGCGACCTGCCGCCGATTCCCTGAGGTCGCTTGCCGGCCGGGCGAAGCGGACCTAGTCTCGGCGCCGTGCGGGGGTGGAGGCAGCTCGAGTTCAAGTGGCCGTGGCGCGAACGTCGCGAGCCCCGGGCGCCCAAGGTGGCGGTGGAGGAGCCGGCGCGCCCGTCGGTCCCGCGCCCGGCCGAAGCGAACGCGGAGGGCGACCGGGACGTCTCGCAGCTACGCGACTGGTGCCGGGATCGTGCGGCCGGGCTGCGCCTGCGCAAGCTCGCCGCGTGTGTCGAGGTGCGCTGGAATGACCGCCTGCAGAGCACCGCGGGCCGGGCCCAGTGGCCGGAGTGCTGGATCGAGCTCAACCCGCGCCTGCGCGAGCTCGGCGACGACGAGGTCTGGCGGACGCTCAAGCACGAGCTCGCCCACCTGGTGGCCTTCAGCCGGGCCCGTGGCCGCCGCATCGCCCCGCACGGCCCCGAGTGGCGCCAGGCCTGCGCCGAGCTCGGCATCCCCGGCGAGAGCGCGACCCATGCGCTGCCGCTGAAGTCGCGACGCATGAAGCGCCGCTTCGCCTACGTCTGCCGGAACTGCGGCGAGCGCATCCTGCGGGTCCGGCGGATGCGCGGCCACGTCGCCTGCTACGGCTGTTGCCGTCGCTTCAACCGCGGCCGCTTCGACGCCCGCTTCCGCCTCGTCGAGGAGGTGCTTTGAGAGCGGAGAGCGGAGAGCGGAGAGCGGAGAGCGGAGAGCCGGGAGCGGAGAGCAGAGAGCAGAGAGCAGAGAGCAGAGAGCGGGCGTTTCCAGCCTCTCTCCTGTTTCAAGCTCCAGGCTCTTAGCTCTTAGCTCTCCGCTCCAGGCTCCTCGCTCTCCGCTTCAAACCGCTCGAGCTTGCCGGCGACGGCGGCGGGGACGACGGCGGTGAGGAGGACGTCGTTGCCGGCGTAGTCGGTCGAGAGGATCTTGGCGTCGCGGTGGAGCAGGCCGAGCAGGTCGCCGCGCGACTGTGGGATCCGGTAGTGCTGGCGCCGCACCCGGTCGGCGAGGACCGCCGAGCAGGCGCTGAGCAGCTCGTCGATGCCCGAGCCCTCGAGGGCCGAGGCATGGATGGCGTCCGGGTAGCGGCGCCGGAGCTCGGCGATGCGCGCCGGGTCGGCGACCCGGTCGATCTTGTTGAGCACGGTGATGGTCTTCTTGTCGCCGGCGCCGAGCTCCCCGAGCACCTCGAGGGTGGTGTCGTGAAAGCGCTCGATCTCGTCGGCCGAGGCGTCCAGGACGTGGACCAGGAAGTCGGCCAGCACGGCCTCCTCGAGCGTCGCCTTGAAGGCCTCGACCAGGCGGTGGGGGAGGTTGCGGACGAAGCCGACGGTGTCGGTGACCAGCAGCGGCTGGCCGTCGGGCAGGTCGATGCGCCGGGTGGTCGTGTCGAGGGTGGCGAAGAGCATGTCCTTCGACATGACATCGGCGTCCGCCAGCCGGTTGAGCAGGGTCGACTTGCCGGCGTTGGTGTAGCCGACGATCGCGGCGTGCGGGGTGCCGAGCTTCTCGCGCGTCTGGCGCTGGGTCGCGCGCTGCTTGCGGACGTCCTCGAGCTCGCGCTTGGCGCGGTCGATGCGGACCCGCGCCATGCGGCGGTCGACCTCGATCTGCTTCTCCCCCATGCCGCGCGCCGCGGCCGATCCGCCGGATCCGCCGCCGCCCTCGCGGTCGAGGTGGCCCCACATCCGCGCCATCCGCGGCAGGGCGTACTGCATGCGGGCGAGCTCGACCTGCAGGCGCGCCTCGCGGGTGGCGGCGCGCTGGGCGAAGATGTCGAGGATGACCTCCTCGCGGTCGATCACGCACATGTCGGTGGCCGCCTCCCACTCGCGCTGCTGCGAGGGCGCCAGCTGGTTGTCGAAGACGATGCAGTCGCACTCGTGGGCCTTGGCCAGCTCGGCGATCTCGGCGGCCTTGCCGGTGCCGCAGAGGAACTTCTTGTGCATCGAGCGCGACTTCGCGAGCACCTTCTCGGCGATGCCGATGCCGAGGGTGTTGACGAGTTCCTCGAGTTCATCGAGCAGGGCCTCGGCCTCGTCGACCTCCCGTGTGTCGAAGTAGAGGCGCACCAGCAGCGCGCGCTCGACCATCTGGGGTTTCTCGCGGACTTCGAACATCGTCGGGCGCCCGGGATAGCACCGCTGGCCGGGCTGGGCTAGGGAAATGGGAGAGGGTGGCCGGGCGGACGGGATCGTCCGCCCTCCCTACGCTTCCGGCGTGAAGCCCATGATGAGGTCGAAGCGGGCGGCGAGCTCGCCGGCCGTCGAGTTCTTCAGGGGGGCGAAGTCAACGATGACCGAGGCGCGCTGCCTGGCATCGCGGATGCCGCGCAGGACGCCGTCGCGCTCGTTCTGTTCCTCGCCCTTGATGTAGCACTGGGTGGTCCACTTTTCCCGACCCTTCATCTTCACGGCGAAGTGGATGTGGGGCGTGCGACCCGGGTAGGCGACCGGCTTGATCGTGCGGAAGTAGTACTCGCCGCTCGACCCGGTGAGGAAGCGGCCGAAGCCCTGGAAGTTCGAGTCGCGCTCGGCGTGGCGGGCGCTGCCCCGGTGCAGGTAGACGCCGTGGTGGTCGACCTGCCAGATCTCGACCAGCGCGTTGCGGATCGGCTGGCCCTTCAGGTCGAGGACCCGGCCGCTGAGGTGGGTGACCTCGCCGACCGCGGGAGTGAGGCCGTCGTTGACGAGGATCAGGTCGTTGTCGGTGTCGAGCGGGAGGTCGACGGGGTAGAACGGTCCCTCGGTCTGGCTCGGCGTCCGGGTCAGCGCCTCGGCGAAGGCGCCAGGGACCCACAGGCCGGCTGCGGTGGCGGTGAAGTTGCTGAGGAAATGGCGGCGCCGGATCGGATGCATGGCAGGGAAAGGTCGGGGTCGGCGGGAAGTCTCGCACGGAATCGGGTGCGGGTCGAATCACTCGTCCACCTCGAGGCGCAGGAACTCCGCCGGCAGGCCGGAGGGGGTGATGGTGACGGTGCCGCTGGACCCGGCGGGAAGTGGGTTGAGGCCGAGCGAGCAGCGTGCGGCGGGCAGCGGCGACCAGGCACCCGGCGTCGCCGCCGACGCGAGGACGAGCGGGGCCGCCGTTCCGGTGGCGGGCAGCGACAGGACGAAGCCTTTCGGCTCGGCGCCGCCGGGGCGGGGCAGGTGGCCGCGGGCGTCGTCGAAGGCGCCGAGCCCGAGCGCCCAGGCGATGGCGTTGGGCACGCCGTCGTTGTTGGCGTCGGCCGTGCCGGGCTGTCCGGCAATGCCCTCGGCGAGGGTCCAGGCGAGGTATTCCGACGCCGCCACCTCGAGCGTCCCGCTGGCCTTGAGGTCGCCGCTGGCGGTGATGGTCACCGGCCCGCCGATTCCACCCTCGGGCTCGATCGTGTCCGTCGCGGTCAGCCCGGGAAGGACCACGCTGACCTCGAAGACGAGGAAGTCCCCGTTCGGGGGCATCGGGGTGAGGGTCACCACGCCGGTGCCGGAGGGATCGCTGACGAGCGGATCCTCCGGCGTGAAGGATTGCTCGATGGATTGTCCCACGGCGGTTCCGGACGCCGTGCCCGCGTCGAGGACGAGGCGGTGCCGGGAGGCGTCGAACTCGCCGCTCGCGGGGGTGACGAGCCCCGGGGGATCGAGGGTGAACAGGCGGCCGGCGAGGCCGCTGGCCGCCAGCGTGTAGCTGCCGACCGGAAAGCCGAAGGCGAGGACGCTGCCGCTGAAGCCGAAATCACTGCTGGTGACCTGGCCTTCGCTGAGGGTCAGCTCGACGGTCCGGTCGGTGTCGGGGTCGACATCCAAGCCCGCCATCACGGTGCCGCTGACCGTGCTCTGCGCGGTGGAGGTGGTGATCGACGCGCCGCTGAGCGTCAGGTCGAGCACGTTGAAGGGCGGCTCTTCGACCAGCGTGAGCCGGGTGCCCGCCGGAATGCCGGAGGCCGGGAGGGCGAGCGCCGTGAGAATCAGGAAGCCGGGTGCGCGGAGCATGGTCGCCGGGACGCTTGGGCAGCTCGCCGCGCTTGTCAAAGGGCGCGCTACGATTCCATCCAGCGGTTGAGGATCTCGACCGCGGCGGCCTGGTCGATGACCGACTTCTGGCGCTTCGCCTTGCGGCCGGCGGCGCGGAGTTTCTCGGCGGCTTCGACGGTGGTCATCGACTCGTCGACGAACTCCAGCGGCAGCTCCGGCAGGCGCTGGCGGAGCTTTTCGGCGAGCGTCCGTGCCTTCGCCGCGGCGTCGCCCTCGCTGCCGTCCATGCGCAGCGGCAGGCCGACGACCAGGGTGCGGATCCCCCTTTCCGCGACGAGCGCGGCGATCCGCTCGAGCGGGTCACCGCGGCCGAGCTCGATCGTCTCGACCGGGTGGGCGAGGATGCCGACCGGGTCGGTCGCCGCGATCCCGATCCGCGAGTCGCCGGGGTCGATGCCGAGGGCGGGGTGCATGGGAGTGGGGAGCGGGGAGCGGGGAGCGGAGGATTTGCTCCAAGCTCTCCGCTCAAGGCTCTCCGCTACAAAAGCCCGGGCGGGAGCTTTTCGCCGAGCTTCTTGATCGCGTCGGCCTGGTGGCGGTTGGCGATCAGCAGGGCGTCGTCGGTCTGCACGACGATCAGGTCGTTGACGCCGAGCAGCGCGACGTGGGCGCCCTTGCGGGCGTTGAAGATGATGTTGTTCTCGGAGGCGATCTCGGACAGCGGCGAGTTGGAGCGGTTGTTGTCCTCGTCCTCCTTGAGGTACTTGGCGACCGAGAGCCAGGAGCCGACGTCGTCCCAGTCGAAGGTGGCCTCGATGTTGAGCACCCGGCTGGCCTGCTCCATCAGGGCGTAGTCGATCGAGATCGGCGTGAGCTTGGGGAACTGGGCCGCGACCGTGGCGGTGATGTTCTTCGAGGTGCGCAGCTCGGAGATGAACCTGGAGAGCTCCGGGGCGTGCTGGGAAAGCTCGTGGATGACGGTCGGCAGCGACCAGACGAACATGCCGGCATTCCAGCAGAAGCCACCCTTGGCGAGGAACGACTCGGCGAGATCGCTGCTGGGCTTCTCGCGGAAGCGCTTCACCTCGGCGGGCGGGTGCTCGCAGTTCAGTCCGGGAATCGACGCGCGGCTGCCGCGCTCGATGTAACCGTAGGACGGGCACGGCCAGGTCGGCTTGATGCCGATGGTCACCAGGCCGTCCGACTTTTCCGCCGTGGCGATGGCATCGCGCATGACCTCCTGGTAGACGTCGACCTCCCGGATCAGCTGGTCGGCGGGGAGGACGAGCATCGTGGCGTCGGGGTCGCGGGCGGCGACCAGGCCGATCCCGAGTGCGACCGCCGGGGCGGTGTCGCGCTTGGCCGGCTCGGCGAAGATGTTCTCGGCGGGAAGCATCGAGGCCACCTCGCGGACGGCCTCCTCCTGCTGGGCGTTGGTGAGGATCAGGATGTTCTCGGTCGGCACCAGGCCATCGAGCCGGGCGATCGTCTGCTCGAGCAGGGTGGCGTCGCCAAACAGGTCGAGGAGCTGCTTGGGGCGGGCGTTGCGACTCAGCGGCCAGAAGCGGGTGCCGGAACCGCCGGCGAGAATCAGGGCGTAGGTGGAAGGCATGAGCTTGGAGAGTGGCGAGATGGGCGAAGTGGACGACGGCGGGCTTTACGGGAAATTGCCTTGGCTGGAAAGTGCCAATGGAGGTCGGCGGCCTTTCCGGGATTGTGCGAATCCTGCGGGGTGGCTATGGTTTTCCCATGTCTGAGACGAGCGATGATCGCGAGTGGGCCGAAACCTCGGCCATGGTGGCGCCGACCCTGCTGGGCGCGGCGGCGGGGTTGATTGTCGGGGAGATGATGAACACCACGGCCCGCCGTGGGCTGGCCATCGGACTGGCGGCGCTCGGCGTCGCGGCGGTGATGCCGGCGGCGGTGACCGGCGTGGTCCGCCTGATCAACGGGCCGGAAAGTGCCCGTGGCGTGAAGCGTCGCCTGCGCGGGATTCGCGACGCGGGCGACGGTGTGGACCACCACGACGAGGTCCACGGCGTGGCGATCTGATGCCGCGGGACGCGCGCCCGAGGATCGCGGTGACCGGCACCACCGGGCGGCTCGGACGCGCCCTGGCCGACCGGTTGGCCGGCGAGTTCCCCCTGGTCGAGCTGCCGCGGGGCGACTTCGACCTCGCCTTGCCGGAGACTCCCGCACGGGTCGCGGCGGAGGACTTCGAGGTCCTGATCAACCCGGCGGCGATGACCTCGCTGGAGGGCTGCGAGGACGCGCCGGAGCTCGCCGAGCAGGTCAATGCCGTCGCCCCGGCTGCGCTGGCCCGGGAATGTGCGCGGCGGGGTCGACGGATGATCCACTTCAGCACCGACTACGTGCTCGACGGCACCACGCCCGGGCTGCATGGCGAGGACGCGGCGGTCGACCCGCTGTCGGTCTACGCGCGAAGCAAATGGCGCGGCGAGCGGGCCGCGCTCGAGGCGGGTGCCTGCGTGGTGCGCACCTCGTGGGTCTTCGGCCCCGAGCGGCCGGCCTTCCCGGACCAGTTCGTCGCCCGGGCCCTCGCCGGGGAACCGCTGGCGGCGGTCGCCGACAAGTTCTCGCTGCCCGCCTCGACGGTCGACCTGGTGGGCTGGACCGCCGCGTTGGTGCGTGCCGCCTGTCCCAACCAGGTCATCCACGCCTGCCAGTCGGGTGAGCCGGTCAGCTGGCATGGCATGGCGCGGCACCTCGCCGCGGGCCTGGTCCGGATGGGGCACTTGGCCGCGATGCCGGTGATCGAGCCGCTCGAGCTCGACCGGATGGCGGCCTTCCGCGCGGCGCGGCCGCGCCACACCGCGATGGCAACCACCCGCCTTGCCGGCCACCTCGGCCACCCGCCGCGGAGCTGGCAGGACGCGCTCGACGAGTACCTTGCCAGCCTCCGGTTATCCCGTTGACCGGGCCGGGGGCGCGTGGCAGGTTTTCGCCACACGCCATGAGGTTTTTGATTCTTTCCCTGGCCGCCATGGCCGGCCTGGTCCTTCCGTCTTGCGAGACCGGTGGATCCTACAACTCCGGATATTTCGACCCGCTCGACGCCGCCGGTGGTGGCAGCAGCGGACCGGCCCTCGCCTCGGCGGGCTACAAGCCGGGCAGCTTCGTCCGCACCGCGATGGACAACGCGGCCTTCTTCAAGGACCGCCCGGACGGCAGTGCCGATGCCGACAAGCTGATGAGCAAGGGCACCTCGATGAAGGTGATCTCCAACGACGGCAGCTACCTCAAGGTCGAGCTCGACAGCGGCGAGATCGGCTACATCCCGAGCGTGATGGTCGAGGACCCCAACGCCCCGGCCGCGCCGGCGGACGGCTACCCGCCCGGTGCCGCTCCGCCACTTGGCTCGGAAAACGAGGTCCAGGTCTGGCCGCCGGTCCCGGGGGGCTACCCCGTGGACCAGCCCGAGGAGCCGAACACCCCGGTGATTCCGCCCTCGATCGACCCGGATGCGCCGGACGTTCCGGTCGATGATTCCGAAATCCCGGAGATCGACCCGGTGGTTCCCGAGGTCGAGGAGACACCCGACCCGGAGGTCCCGCCGATCCCGGAAATGGAGTGAGCGGAGTGAGCGGACCGGCGGAGCTGGCGGGCCGGAAAAGCGGAGCCTGCGACCGAGCCATCCGATCATGAAAAAAGGCCGCGGGGTTCCCGCGGCCTTGTGGTTCTGGCTGGAGTCCCCGCGCCGGGTCAGCCGATCGCCTTGAGGGTCTCCTTGACCTTGTCGAAGTCCGGCAGGTCCTTCGGGTGGTCCTGGACGTCGGCGTAGCGGACGACGCCCTTGCCATCGATGACGAAGGCCGAGCGCTTGGAAACGCCGCCCATGATCAGCTTGGCGTCGGGCAGGAACTGCTTGTAGGCGACGCCGTAGTCCTTGGCGACCTTGTGCTCGTAGTCGCTGAGCAGCTTGATGCCGATGCCTTCCTTCTGGGCCCATGCCTCCTGGGCGAAGGGGTTGTCGCCGGAGATTCCCAGCACGACGGCGTCGAGGTCCTCGTAGTCCTTGATGCCCGAGGTCAGGTCGCAGAACTCCTGGGTGCAGACGCCGGTGAAGGCCATCGGGAAGAACAACAGCACGACCTTCTTGCCGGCGAAGTCGGACAGGTGGACCAGCTCGGGACCGTCGGGGCCCTTGCTGACGAGGGTGAAATCGGGGGCGTTGTAGCCTTCTTTGAGCGACATGTTGGTGTGGTGGTTGGGGATTCGGATTGAGGTTGCGCTACGAGGATAGGAGGGTCCCGGCAGAGGTCAACGGAAGGAGCACATGGATTGGGAATTCTCGAAGATGGGCCGGATGCTGGCCGGTGGCAGCGGGATCGGAGAGCTGATGAAGGACCTCGGCGCCGCCCTCGCCGAGGGGGGCGAGGCGGTCAGCATGCTCGGCGGCGGCCAGCCGGCGCACATCCCGGAGGTCGATGCCGTGTGGCGGCGGCGCATCGGCGAGATCCTCGACCAACCCGGCCAGCTCGAGCGGATGCTGGGAAACTACGACCCGCCGAGCGGCAATCCGCGCTTCCTCGAGGCCCTCGCCGGGATGCTTCGGCGGGAATTCGGCTGGGAGGTGAGCCCCGCCAACCTGGCGGTCACCGCGGGCGGGCAGACGGCCTTCTTCTTCCTCTTCAACCTGCTCGCCGGGGAGATGCCAGACGGCCGCCGCAAGCGGATCCTTCTGCCGCTGGTCCCGGAGTACATCGGCTACGCCAACCAAGGCACGGCCGACGGCCTGTTCCACGCCGTGCCGCCGCGGATCGAGCGCGACGACGACCACGGCTTCAAGTACCGCGTCGACTTCGACCAGCTCGAGGTCGGCGACGACATCGCCGCGATCTGCGTGTCCCGGCCGACCAACCCGACGGGCAACGTCCTGACCGACGGCGAGGTGGCGCGGCTGTCCGCGCTCGCCGCGGACCGCGGCATCCCGCTGATCATCGACAACGCCTACGGCCAGCCCTTTCCCGGGGTGATCTTCACCGAGGCGAGGCTGTCGTGGAACGAGTCGACGATCCTGACGATGAGCCTGTCGAAGATCGGCCTGCCCGGCACCCGGACCGGGATCGTGGTGGCGCCGCCGCCGATCGCCGCGGCCATTTCCTCGATGAGCTCGATCGTCGGCCTGGCCAATCCGAACATCGGCCAGGTCATCGCCCGTCCGCTGCTCGAGAGCGGCGAGATCCTGCGCCTGTCACGCGAGGTGGTGATGCCGTTCTACCGCGACAAGTCGCAGCTGGCCCAGGCCTGGGTGCGCGAGAGTTTCGGCGATGACTTCGACTACGCGATTCACCGCAGCGAGGGCGCCCTGTTCCTGTGGCTGTGGTTCCCCGACCTGCCGATCCCGACCCAGGAACTCTACCGTCGGCTCAAGCAGCGCCAGGTGCTGATCGTTCCGGGAGAGTACTTCTTCTATGGCCTCGACGAGGAGACCGCCGGCTCCTGGCGCCACCGTCGCGAGTGCCTGCGGATGACGTTCACGATGGACGAGGAGACCGTCCGCACCGGGATCCGGGTGATCGGCGAGGAGGTTCGCCGGGCGTGGAAAGAAGGGTAGGGGTCGGAGGCCGGAGGTCGGGAGGCGGAAGGCGGAAGGCGGAAGGCGGAAGGCGGAAGGCGGATGGCGTTGGGCAGAGAGGGTCCGGTGACTGGCAAGCCCCGGAGGGGCGTCGGCACGTAGCCACGGGGTTCACCCCGTGGTTTGGGTTGGCTTTCGGGTCAAAGCCCCGCGCGGGGCGCAGGCGAGGTCCGGATCGCCTCGGCGCCCCAACGCGGCGGTCGAGGATCAGCGCCGGTGCCAGCGGCTGACCTGCGAGAGGGTCCACTGGAACTTGCGCGCGGTCTCACGGATCAGGAAGGGCTCGTCGGTGGCGTGATCGAACTCGAAGGCCGGCTGCAGCGCGTCCTTCAGCCAGTCGAGGGTCGCGCCCTCGGGCCAGTTGTCCGGCCGGGTGAACTCGCCGAGCCAGGTGCAGGGGGTCGCCAGCACCAGCTCGCCGCCCGCCCGGACCAGCGCGGGCAGGCGGTCGAGGAGCCGCTGCGGCTCGGCCAGCCGGCACAGCAGGTTGGCGGCGTGGACCCGGTCGAAGTCGCCGAGGTCGCCGCGCAGCGCCATCGCGTCGCCCTGCTCGAAGCTCACCCGCCCGGGGTCGATGCCCGCGGGCAGGCGGGCCTCGAGCGGGGTTTGCCGGTGACCCTCGTCGAGCCGGCGATAGCGGAGCGGGCCCTCGCCGAGGGCGGCCGCGGCGCGGACGAAGGCGTGGGAGAAGTCGATGCCGATCACCTCCGCCGCCGCGCGGGACATCTCGTAGCTCGAGCGGCCGACGGCGCAGCCGAGGTCGAGCGCCCGCTCGACCCGGCCCGCACCCAAGTGCCCCGGCGTGCGCACGGCGAAGTCGAGCGCCTCGCGCATGCCGGCGGGCGCGCCGGCGGGCAGGATTTCATCCGCGGCCCCGTAGTGGAACAGCAGATACTCCGAGAGCAGCTTGTCCGACTCGTAGGGGTTGTCCATGCGGGTGGGACCGCTTGAAACGGGCCGGGTCGTGCGAGGGATCCGATGGGTGGGCGGGATTCCGATGGGTGGGTGGGACCCCGGTGGGCGGGTGGGACCCCGGTGGGCGGGTGGGATTCCGGTGGGTGGGCGGGGTTCCGAGGGTGGGCGGGATTCCGATGGGCCTCAGCCGCGGTCGCTGGCCAGCGCCTCCATGACGAAGCGGCTCGGACGGAAGTTCTCGATGATGACCTCCTCCTGGTCGCCGCGCTTCATGCGGACCTCCTTGACGTTGAAGTTCGGGGTCTTGTGCGGGGCGAAGAGGATGTCGTCGTGGGTCGAGTTTTCGTGCTTCTTGAACATGTCCGGGACAATGTCGCCACCGAGATGGTCATCGCGGCCGGTGGCCAGGTGGCAGGTGCCGAGGACCTTCTCGTCCTGGATGTCCGCGCCGGACACCGGCAGGACCTGGGTGCCGAAGCCGAGCTCGCCGAGGGTCCCGGTCATCGGGTCGTCCTTGAGCCGCGCGTTGTGCGCATCGATCGTCGCCGGGTCGCCCTCGATCAGGCTGCTGCGGACGATGTTGCGGTTGACCACGGTCAGCACTCCGAGGGTGCCGTCCTCGTACTTCATCGGAAACTCGCCGCGGGCGTCGGTGGGGACGAAATAGACCTCGCCGGCCGGCAGGTTGGCGACGTCCGGCTTGCGACCCTTGCACAGGCCGTGGGACTTCTGCGCCTCCTGCGCGGCGAGGCCGAGCCAGGCGGTGAGCACCCGGCCGTCCTCGAGTTCGAAGTCGATCTCGACGGCATCGGCGCAGTTCATTGCCAGGCGGATGCGCTCGGCATCGGCCGAGACCTCGTCGTAGTCGACCGCCAGGCCGGAGCCGAGGATGACGTCGTTGAGTCCATGCATCGTCGCGCCGCGGAAGCCGAACTCCTTGCACTTCGCCGTCAGCGGCGCCGTGGCCGAGAAGGTCGAGATGCACAGGATGATGTCGTAGTTCGGGTAGATGTCGCGGTCGAGCGAGAGCTGCCTGCCGTCGCGGTCCCAGACCTCGTCCTCGAGGTCGAGGTTCGAGCCGTGGGTGCAGCGGTAGGCGAACATCTCGCCGCCGGTCATCCCGAGCTCCTCGAGCAGCCCCGCGTGGAAGGCCTCGTAGAAGTGCCGGTGGGCGTTCTTCTGGACCTCGAAGCCATCCTGCTTGAGGAAGACGAAGTCCTTGATCAGCGGCGCCGGGTCGTCGAAATCGATGAGCACGCAGGTCCGGCACCCCTCGGTCGGCTCGAACACCGTGCTCAGCAGCCGGCCGGCGTTGAAGGGGGGGAACTCGCGCTTTTCCGGGTGGAGGAGGATCGACTCGTGGAGGTAATCGGGGAGGGGTGAGGTCGTCGCGGAACTCATAACGCCCTAGCCTAGGAAGGGGGGGGCGGGGCGCAAGGGAAGTTTTTCGACGAAAAGGCCGGGCGCAGCCGGCGGGATGCGGGAGGGAGCGCGGCCGGTGAATGGCGGTTGCGCGCGGCCGGCCGGGAATCAATCGCCGCCGAGGTCCATGCCCTTGTCGCGCATGTCCTGGAGAGTCGAGCTCATGTCGTCGAGCCGCTCCCACAGCTCGCGCACCACGTAGACCGGCGCCTTGGCACGGACGGCGAGCGCGATGCTGTCGGACGGCCGGGCATCGAGCTCGATGATCTTGCGCTCCATGATCTCGTTCTCCGCCTCGAGGATCAGCCGGGCGTAGTAGACGTCCTGCTCGACCGAGACGATCACCACCCGCGAGACCTTGGCACCGAGGCCCTCGAGCGAGAGCAGGAACAGGTCGTGGGTCAGCGGCCGGGGCGGGGTCTCGCCGGACATCGCGGCGTTGATCGAGGCGCCGATCGCCATGTCGATGTAGAACACGATCGACTTCGAGCCGTCGCCCAGGAAGACGGCGCAGCCGGCCGGGGTGGGCAGCAGGGCGATCGGTTCGACGCGGACGAGTTCAGCCATTCCGCGTACATCCTCCGGCGGCTCGGGCCGCTTCGCCAGAGGAAAAGGCGGGGAATCCGCTTGCCCGGGGCTCTTGGGGGCTTGTGTGGATGGCGGACCGGTTCCAAGGTGGCCGAACCGATGCAGGTCATGGCGCCCAGGTGGATTCTCCGCGGCTCCCCCTTTCACGACGAAGGGCGGGACGGTGGCGGATTTCCGGCGATCCTGCGCCACCTGATCGAGCAGCGCGGATTGCCCTCCGGCGAGCAGCTCGAGAGCTTCCTCAATCCGCGCCTGCGCGAACTCTCCGACCCCTTTGACATCTCGGAAATGAGCGAGGCGGTCGATCGGATCCTCGCCGCCGTCGACCGCGGCGAGAAGATCTGCCTCTACGGCGACTACGACGTCGACGGCGTCACCTCGATCGCCGTCATGCGGCGGATGCTGCGCGCCTACGGGATCGACCCGGCGCACTTCATCCCGCGGCGCAGCAGCGAGGGCTACGGCCTGAGCGAGGCGGCGCTGAAGCGCTGCATCGAGGAGAACGGCAAGCCCGACCTGCTGATCACCGTCGACTGCGGCACCGTCTCGGTGAACGAGATCGCCGCACTGCGCTCGCAGGGCGTCGACGTGATCGTCGTCGACCACCACGAGCCGGGCCCGGCCGGGCGGCCGGAGGTGGTCGCCCTGGTCAACCCGAAGTGCTCGGGCGGGCCGACCTACCTGTGCGCCGCCGGGGTCTGCTTCAAGCTGTGCCATGCCCTGCAGAAACGCCGCCGGCTCGAGGACTTCGAGCTCAAGGAGCTGCTCGAGCTGGTCTGCGTGGCCACGGTCGCCGACATCGTGCCCATGGTCGGCGAGAACCGCCTGATGGTGCGCCACGGGCTCAAGCAGCTGCCCGGGACGCTCAATCCCGGCCTGCGCGCGCTGCAGGAGGTGGTCGGGATGAACGGCCGGGCGACGTCGACGGACATCGGCTTCCGGATCGGCCCGCGGCTCAACGCCGCCGGGCGGATGGACGTTCCCGAGGACGCCCTGCGCACGCTGCTGACCGACTGCCGCCGCAAGGCGCGCGACCTCGCCGAGCGGCTCGAGGACTACAACCGCGAGCGCCAGGGATTCGAGAACCGGATCCGCCGCGAGGCGATGGAGATGCTCGAGCGCGACTTCGACCCGGTCAAGGACCCGGTGATCGTGCTCGGCTCGCGCGACTGGCACCCCGGCGTGGTCGGGATCGTCGCGTCGCGCCTGATGCGCCAGTTCCACAAGCCGACCTTCGTGATCTCGATCGACCGCGCCGGGCTCGGCAAGGGCAGCGGCCGCAGCATCGAGGGAGTCTCCCTGGTGGCGGCCATCGACCACTGCCGCGAGCTGCTCGTCGCGGGTGGTGGGCACGAGATGGCGGCGGGCATCTCGGTGCGCGAGGAGCGCATCGATGAGTTCCGCGCGGCCTTCGGCAGCTACGTCCGCGACCATGCCGACGAGGAGGCCTGCCGGCCGAAGCTCTACCTCGACGCCGAGATCACCCTCGACCAGTTGTCGCTTGAGTTCCTTTGCGACTACGAGCTGCTGCAGCCCTTCGGCAACGGCAACCCGCAGCCGGTCTTCATGGCGCGCGGCGTCCACCTCAGCGGGCCGCCGCGGCACCTCAAGAACAACCATTTGCGGCTGCAGCTCCGCCAGGGCTACACCGAGGTCGACGCGGTCTACTTCGGTGGCGGCGAGGTTGACCTGCCGGACCCGCCGTGGGACGTCGCCTTCACCATCAACCGCAACACCTTCCGCGGGCGCACCAGCCTGCAGATGATCATTCAGGCGGTGCGGGCCGCGGAGTAGGACCGCGGAAGGAGAGGTGCTCGTCGACGACGTCCGGCCCCACCATCCGGTCGAGCGGGACCAGGACCGATCCCGGCATCGCAGGGGCAACAGCGACTCCGGTCACGAGGACGACCGTGCCGACGGGGATGACCCCCAGTGGCATGGTCGGGGATTCCGCCGCGCCGGTTGGCGGGATCAGCCCAGCAGTTCCTTGATCCGGCGGCAGACCTCCTCGACCTTGCCGCGCGAGTTGAAGGCCGAGATGCGGAAGTAGCCCTCACCGGCGGCACCGAAGCCGGCGCCCGGGGTGATCACCACCTGGGCCTGCTCGAGCATCTGGTCGAACATGCCCCACGAGCTGGTGCCCTCGGGGCAGGCGACCCAGACGTAGGGAGCGTTCTCGCCGCCGTAGACCTTCAGGCCGATCTCCTGGCAGGCCTCGCGGAGCAGCTTGGCATTGCCCATGTAGCCGTCGATCAAGGCCGCGACCTGCTGCTTGCCCTCGGGCGAGAAGACCGCGGCCGCCCCGCGCTGGACCGGGTAGGAGGCCCCGTTGAACTTGGTCGAGTGGCGCCGCGCCCAGAGCTGGTGGAGCGGAACGCGGCTGCCGTCGGCGGCGGTTCCGGTGACCGTCTTCGGGATCACGGTGCAGGCGCAGCGGACGCCGGTGAAGCCGCCGTTCTTCGAGAACGAGCGGAACTCGATCGCGCAGTCCCTCGCGCCCTCGATCTCGAAGATCGAGTGGGGGATCTCCGGGTCCTGGATGAAGGCCTCGTAGGCGGCGTCGAAGAGGATGATCGAGCCGTTGGCCCGGGCGTAGTCGACCCACTCCTTGAGCTGCTCGCGGGTGGCGACGGCTCCGGTCGGGTTGTTCGGGAAGCACAGGTAGATCAGGTCGACCTTTTCCTTGGGGAGGTCGGCGACGAAGCCGTTCCCGGCGGTGCAGGGCAGGTAGACGAGCCCCTCGTAGGCGCCGGACCCGTCGGCCTCGCCGGTGTTGCCGGCCATGACGTTGGTGTCGACGTAGACGGGATAGACCGGGTCGGTCACCGCGATGCGGTTGCCCGGGCCGAAGATGTCGAGGATGTTGCCCGAGTCGCACTTCGAGCCGTCGGACACGAAGACCTCGTCGGCACCGATGCCGAGCTCGGCGAACTGGTGGTCGACGATCGCCTGGCGCAGGAACTCGTAGCCCTGCTCGGGGCCGTAGCCGCGGAAGGTCTCGGCCACGCCCTGCTCGTCGACCGCCTCGTGCATGGCCTGGCGGACGGCCTCGGGCAGCGGTTCGGTCACGTCGCCGATGCCGCAGCGGATGATGCTTTCGGCGGCTTCCGGGTTGGCTTCCGTGAAGGCCTTCACCCGGCGACCGATTTCGGGAAAGAGGTAACCGGCTTTGAGCTTGAGGAAATTGTCGTTGATGGTGGCCATGGCGGCGGGAGGATGGGGCTGCTCCGGCGCGCCGGGCAAGGAAATGGTGGCCAGGAGCCCGTCGATGAATGCAGTCGGGCCAAATCCGGAGAACTCGCACCAGCATCCGTTCAGACAATAAAAGGACACACCTTCAATTGTATTTGTTCTTGATGGCGGGATGCGGGGTGGGTAGGGGTGGGGCATGGCGAGGGCGCGGTGGATTGCTCCGTGGAGCGAGTCGGGGGTCAAACCGGCGGTTTATCACCTGATCTCA
>JAUIJB010000089.1 GCA_030430455.1 Verrucomicrobiia bacterium
GCGCTGCACACGGAGCTGGTCGAGGCCTACGCCTATCGGATGCACGACCTCAGCGAGTTCATGAAGATGCTGCTGCAGCGCTTTTCGAGCTGGTTCAACCGCCGGCACGAGCGTCGCGGACGGCTGTGGGAGCAGCGCTTCAAGAGCGTGCTGGTGGAGGACGGCACGGCGGCGCGGACGATGGCTGCCTACATCGACCTCAACCCGGTGCGTGGCGGCATTTGCCAGGATCCGGCAGACTACCGCTGGAGCAGCTACGGCGAGGCGGTGGCGGGAGGCAGGCGGGCGCGGGCCGGCCTGGTGCGGGCGTGGCGCGGTCACGAGGGGGTGAGGGGCACGGCGCGTGGCTGGGCACAGGGCGGGCTGTCGCGGCAGTACCGCCAGGTGCTGCTCGGGAAGGTCCCGAAGGAGCGGGAGGATGGCGAGGTCGGCGGCCGGGGAAGCAGGGGAAGCCGGGGCATGGCGATTGAGCAGGCCGGTCGGGAGCGAGGAGGGACAGGGATACGAGGGGAACTCGATTCCAGCGCAAGCGACCTGCGGATCTCGCAGGTGGTCCGGCATCGGGTGCGCTACTTCACCGACGGGGCGGTGATCGGCGGGCGGGGCTTCGTCGAGGAGGTCTTCGAGAAGTGCCGGGAATACTTCGGCCCGAAGCGGACCAGCGGAGCGCGCCGGCCAAGGGGAGCGTTGTCGGCACTGAAGGGCGAGTTGTGGAGCGCACGCGACCTGAGGGTCGACGCCGGGTAGGAGCCCCTTGGAGGAAATCTGATCGCTCCCGCCAGGACGGGGCGTCCCGGGCCGTCCTGTTCAGGGCGATTCCTCGGTCGGCGCCAGTACGAGGGCCGTCCTCGCCGGGGTGTAGACACTCAGCTCCTCGTCCTCGTCGACCGGGTGCTCGGAGCCGTCCTGTAGGCGGCCCTGGCCACCGAATTCACTGCGGTCGCTGTCGAGGATCAGGCGGTAGTTTGTCTTCTTCGGCGCATGGAAGCGGTAGTCCGCGATCGAGCGGTCGATCGACCAGTTGAAAACGAAGATCAAGCCCCCTCGCTCGGCGCACAGGACCTTGTTGTTGACGTCGATGTTGAGGATCGTGGCCGGAGGCACGTTGGGCAGGCCGTAGTCGCGACCCAGGTGGATCATCGCCGCATCGAAGGCGGCAAGAAACCTGTATTTCAGTGCCTCGTTGTCGGCCAGCGACCACTGACGGCGGCAGTAGTGGTAGGACCAGCTGTTGCCCTCGCGGGGGAAGTCGAGCCACTCCGGGTGGCCGAACTCGTTGCCCATGAAATTCAGCCAGCCCTCGCCCGCGAGGGCGAAGGTGGCCAGGCGGATCATCTTGTGAAGCGCGATGCCACGCTCGATCACGGGGTGGTCGTCGCCGACGCCCATGTGCCAGTACATCTCCTTGTCCATCAGCCAGAAGGCGATGGTCTTGTCTCCGACCAGCGCCTGGTCATGGCTTTCGGCGTAGGCGATGTTGGCCTCGCCATGGCGGCGGTTCACCAGGGTGTTCCACATCTCGTCGAGGTTCCAGTCCTCGTCGCGCGAGTGCTTGAGCAGCTTGATCCAGAAGTCCGGCACACCCATGGCGAGCCGGTGGGTGAAGCCGATGCCTCCCTCGTCGACCGGGCGGCACAGCCCGGGCATGCCGGACATGTCCTCGGCCACGAGGATCGCGCCCGGGCGGACCTCGCCGGCCAGGGTGGTGGCCAGCTGGAGGTAAAGGATGGCGTCCTCGTCGATGCTGTCGAAGAAGTACTTGTCGTAGTGGTCGAAGGAGGTCGAGCCGCGGTGCCAGTAGAGCATCGAGGTGATGCCATCGAAGCGGAAGCCGTCGAAACGGAATTCCTCGAGCCAGTAGCGGACGTTCGAGAGCAGGAACTGGCGGACCTCCGGCCTGCCGTAGTCGAAGCACTTCGAGTCCCACTGCGGGTGCTCGCCGCGGGCGTCGGCGTGGAAATACTGGTTACCCGAGCCGTCGAGGTCGTTGAGCCCCTCGGCGAGGTTTTTGACGGCGTGGGAGTGGACGATGTCGAGCAGCACCGCGATGCCGAGCCCGTGGGCGGTGTCGACGAGGTGCTTGAGGTCCTCCGGGGTGCCGAAGCGCGAGGAGGGAGCGAAGAAGTTCGAGACGTGGTAGCCGAAGGACCCGTAGTAGGGGTGCTCCTGCACGGCCATCAGCTGGACGACGTTGTAGCCAAGCGCGGCGATGCGCGGCAGCACGGTGTCGGCGAACTCGCGGTAGGTGTGGATGCGTCCCTCCTCGCCGGACATGCCGACGTGGGCCTCGTAGATGAGGGGTGTTCGGATGGTCGAAGGATCGAAGTCGTTGTTCCATTCGTAGGGCTCCTCGGGCTGCCAGATCTGTGCCGAGAAGTCGTGGGTTTCCTCGTTCTGGACCACGCGGAGCGCGCAGGCGGGAATGCGGTCGCGCACCGATCCGTCGGCGCCGACGATATGGAGCTTGAAGCTGCTGCCGTGCTCGAGGGCGTCGGGCGGGAGGCGGAGCTGCCAGATACCGCGGCCGGCCGGGGCAAGCGGGTCGCTGTCGCGGTCCCAGTCGTTGAAGTCGCCGATGAGCGAGACGGAGCGCGCGGCGGGAAGCCACTCGCGGATCATCCAGTAGCCGTCGGGCTGGCGCCGGATGCCGGTGACGAGGTGGCCGAGCGCGTGGGCCCTCAGGCTGCCTGAGCGGCGACCGATTTCGTCCAGCGCCTCGCGGAAACGCTGCTGGCGCCAGTGGATGTGGTCGGCATAGGGGGTCAGCCAGGGGTCATCCCGGACCAACTGAGGAAGCTCGTCGGACATCACCGCACAGCATGGCCGATGGAGGGCCGCTCGGGAAGCGCCGAGTGAGAACGGCGGCTGGCCGGCCTCACTCCGCGGGGACCTTGGTGCGGATCAGTTCCTCGAGGTAGGCCGGCGTCAGCACCTCCGGGGTGATCACCGGGTCCTCGCCGGGAACGTGGAGGACGTTGACCGGAATCGCTGCCCGGCCGAGCTCGAGGATGCGGGCGTCGATCTCCGGATTGGCAAGGGTCTTGTCGGCCTTGAGCGTCGCGACCCCGCGCTCCTTGAGGAGGGCGATGACCTCCGGGGTGTAGGCGACCTTCTTGTTGGCCTGGCAGGTGGCGCACCACTTGGCGGTGAAGTCGACGAAGACCGGCTTGCCCTCGTCGAGGAGGGTCTCGACCCTGGCTCGGCTCCACGGTTCCCACTTCAGGCCGGCGTAGGGACCCGTGGCGAGGTAGAAGCCGAGCCCGCCGATCGCGATCGTCAGCGCGCGGGCGATCCAGCGGACGCGTGGCTTGCGCGCCGGCGTACTCCATCGGCCGTAGATCCACGCGGCCATGGCGATGAGGACGAAGCCGATCAGGACGAGGTAGAGGATGTCCTGCTCGACGTGGTCGATGTAGACCCAGAAGAAGTAGGCCGCCGCCCCGATCAGCAGGAAGGCCATGCCCTGCTTGAAGGACTCCATCCACGGGCCCGGGCGGGGCAGGAAATCGACGAGCCTGGGGAAGAGCGACAGCACCAGGTAGGGCAGCGAGAGGCCGATGGCCATCGCGGCGAAGGCGGTGAAGAACTGGAAGGTCGGCAGCGCGACCGCCGCGCCGATCGCCGGGCCGAGGAAGGGCGCCGAGCAGGGGGTCGCGGCGACCGTCGCGAGGATGCCGGAGAAGAAGGATCCCTGCAGGCCCTCCTTCGACTGCAGCTTGCCGCCGACCGAGGTGGCCGAGGCGCCGACCTCGAAGAGACCGAACATGCTCAGGCCGAAGATCCAGAACAGCATGACGAGCCCGTAGACGAACCACTTGTTCTGCAGCTGGTAGCCCCAGTTGATCTCGCTGGTCGAGGTCTCGCGGACGAAGAAGAGGATGCCGCTGAGCACCGCAAAGGAGAGCAGCACGCCGACGGTGAAGGCGACGCCGTGGAGGGCGACCTTGCGGCGGTCCTCGCCGGACTGCTGGACGAAGCCCATGATCTTCAGGCCGAGCACCGGGAAGACGCAGGGCATCAGGTTGAGGATCATGCCGCCGATGAGCATGCCGCCGAGGATCGGCAGGAACTCGCCGAGTGAAGCCGGTGGTGCGGGGGCGGCGGCCAGCGGGGTGCTGGGGATGGCGACCGACGCGGAACCGCCGGAGATCGGCTGGTCGGCGACGAGGATGCCGCTCAGGGACTCGCCCTGAGGGATCGGGTCGTCGAGTGGATCCTTGGTGCGGCGGTCGAGGGTGAGGAGCCAGGTGCCGTCGTCCACCGCGACCTGTCCGCCACTGCCGCTCAGCGAGTCGACGAAGGCATCGTTGGGGATGAAATCGAGACCCAGGGCGGCGGGGTCGGCGTCCAGCCCGGCCGGCGGGGTCACCCGCAGCTCGATCTGCTGGGCCTGGCGGATCGCCTCGACCTCGAAGCCCTCGGCGGGTGCCGGCTGGGCGGCGCGGGCGGCGGCGAAGAGCTCCGCCCATGCGGGGTCCCTGCTCGCCTCCGCCGCGACGGGCAGGGTCAGCGTGAAGGGCTCGCCATCGTTGGGCTCGTCCTTGCACAACTGCTCGCAGATCTGCCAGGTGGCGTCGGCGGTCAGGGTGATCGATCCGCCGGGCTCGATGGACTCGCTCGGCGTGATCTCGACCAGGAAGACCGGTGCACCGGAGAAGATGTAGCTCTTGCCGAAGAACCCCTCCTTCACCTCAGGGGTCGGCCATTGGATCGGCCCGTGCGAGAAGCCCTCGGGCAGGGTCCAGCGGATCTCGAGCGACTGCTCGAGCCCGCCGGAGTTCTTGTAGTAGCTGTGCCAACCCTCGGGATGGTCGAGTTCGAGGGCCACCGTGAAGGGCTCGCCCGGGGCGATCGCCTTGACCTCCGAGACCAGCATGGCCCGGGTCCACTCCTCGCCGTCGGAGCCGGCGGGGTTCATCGATTCTCCCGCGGATTCGACCTGGGCGAACAGCGGGGATGAGATCAGCAGGGTGAACAGCGCGAAGGTTGCGGCAGGGAAAGCACGGCAGGCAGGGATTGCAGGGATTGCATGGAAAAGGAAGCTCATGGGAGTCGTCGTTTGGGAGGGAATGGAGCGGCTGGTCATTCCCAAAAGCCGCCGGCGGGGTGTCCGCCGCGGCATTCAGTCGAGCTCGCGGGCGATCTGCTGAACCAGCCGTGGCCCCTGGAAGATGAAGGCGGTGTAGAGCTGGACCAGGCTCGCGCCGGCATCGATCATGCCGCGGGCATCCTGCGGTGAGGAGATTCCGCCGACGCCGATGATGGGGATCCGGCCGCCGAGTTCGGCGGCGAAGGCGGCGACGACCTCACGGCTGCGACGGGTCAACGGGCGGCCCGACAGGCCGCCGGTCTCGCCGGCCCGCGGATGACCGGCGACCGCCTCGCGGTCGATGGTCGTGTTGGTGGCGATCAGCCCGTCGAGACCGCCGTCGCGGAATACCCGGGCGAGTCCCGTGATATGGTCCGCCTCGAGGTCCGGTGCGACCTTGAACAGGAGCGGCACCTGCCGGCCGTGTTCCGCGGCGAGCCGCGCCTGCTCGAGCTTCAGCCGCTCGAGCAGTCGCGCTGCACTGTCCTCGCCCTGCAGGTCGCGCAGCCCCGGCGTGTTCGGCGACGAGAGGTTCACCGCGATGTAGTCGGCGACCGGGTAGGCGGCACGCAGGCCGATGAGGTAGTCCTCGACCGCCTGCTCGTTCGGCGTGTCCTTGTTCTTGCCGAGGTTGAACCCGACCGGGCCGGCGAAATGTCTCGAGCGCGAGACATTGGCGACGCCCTCGTGGATCCCCGGGTTGTTGAAGCCCATGCGGTTGATGATCGCCTCGCGGTCGACGAGGCGGAACAGCCGCGGCTTGGGGTTCCCGGGCTGGGGGCGTGGGGTGATGGTGCCGATCTCGACGAAGCCGAAGCCGAGGCGGCCGAGGGCGTCGATGGTGTTGCCCTCCTTGTCGAGCCCGGCGGCGAGCCCGACCCGGTTCGGGAAGCGCAGGCCCATCACCTCGACCGGCGCGATGCAGTCGGGCTCGGGAAAGGCGAAGCGCAGCAGGCCCGCGGCCTCGGCCGTTCGCAATCCACTCATGCTCAGGTGGTGGGCGGCCTCCGGGTCGAGGCGGAACAAGAGCGCTCGGGCGAGGGAGTAGGCGTCGGACACGGCCGGATTGTGGACGGGTGCCCACGCGGGGCAACCCAGAACAGAGACCGGGGCGGGACCGCCGGGCGCTAGCCGGCCGCCGGGTGGTGCTCGAGCCAGTGGCGCGCGATGTCGATGCGGCGGGCGACCCAGACGCGCTCCTTGCCGGCGATGTGGTCGAGGAAGCGGGCGAGTGCCGCGCTGCGGCCCGGCCGGCCGACGAGCCGGTTGTGGAGACCGACCGACATCATCTTCGGCGAGCCGGCCATGCCCTCGGCGTGGAGGACGTCGAAGCTGTCGCGGAGGTAGGCGAAGAACTGGTCGCCCGAGTTGAATCCCTGCGCGGTGGCGAAGCGCATGTCGTTCGCATCGAGGGTGTAGGGGACCACCAGATGCGGGCCGTTCGGTCCGGCGAGGTAGTAGGGCAGCTCGTCGGCGTAGCTGTCGGATGAGTAGACGAAGCCGCCTTCCTCCATCACCAGGCGGGTGGTGTTGACCGACTGCTTGCCCTGGTAGAACCCGAGCGGCCGGCTTCCGGCGACCTCGCGGTGGATGCGGATCGCCTCCCGGATGTGGTGGCGCTCCTCGTCCTCGGGCACGTTGCGGTACTCGAGCCACTTGTAGCCGTGGCTGGCGACCTCCCAGCCGGCCTCGTTCATGGCCGCCACCGCGGCGGGATTCCGCTGCATGGCGGTGGCCACGCCGAAGACGGTGACCGGAAGGTCGCGCTCGGTGAAGGTCCGCCAGAGGCGCCAGAACCCGGCGCGCGCGCCGAACTCGTAGAGCGATTCGAGGTTGGGGTTGCGCTCGCCGGGCCAGGGCTCGGCGCCGATGACCTCCGAGAGCAGCCACTCCGAGCTCGGGTCGCCATGGAGGATGTTGCTTTCGCCGCCCTCCTCGTAGTTGACCACGAACTGGACGGCGATGCAGGCATCGCCCGGCCACTGCGGGTGCGGCGGGTTGCGGCCGTAGCCGACGAGGTCGCGGGGGTAGGTCATTCGCGGCCCATTCTGGTCGCCCGAACGGAACTGTCAGGCGGAAAGAGAGCTTTGACCCGCGACGACGGGAGCCCCTAGGATTCCGTGATGGAGGAAGGGCTCAGTATCCGGACGGCGCGGCGGGACGAGGTTGAGGTGGCGGTCGACTGGGCCGCCGCGGAGGGCTGGAACCCGGGATGGAACGACGCCGACTGCTTCCTCGCCGCGGATCCCGGCGGCTTCCTGGTCGGGGTGGTCGGCGACGAGCCTGTCGCCGTCATCTCCGCGGTCCGCTACGGCGAGGACTTTGGATTCATCGGCTTCTACATCGTCCGCCCGCAGGACCGCGGCAAGGGCCACGGGATCGCCATCTGGAAGGCGGCGATGCAGCGCTTGGAGGGACGCCTTGTCGGGCTCGATGGCGTGGTCGAGCAGCAGGACAACTACCGCAAGTCGGGGTTCCAGCTGGCCCACCGCAACGTGCGCCATGCCGGGCGTGCGGGTGGCGGGGGGGAACCGTCGACGGGCGGCGGGGGGGAACCGCCGGCTCCCGGGCGCTGCCGTGAGGGGCTGGTCGAGCTGGGGGAGCTGCCCTTCGGCGAGGTTCGGGACTACGACCGGGCGATGTTTCCCGCCGACCGGCGAGATTTCCTGGAGTGCTGGATCCAGCAAGCCGGCGGGCGTGCGCTGGGACTGCTGCGCAACGGCCGGCTGTGCGGCTACGGCGTCCGTCGTGCCTGCCGCAGCGGTTTCAAGATCGGGCCCCTGTTCGCCGACGACGAGGCGGCGGCCGACGCGTTGCTCGATGGCCTGCTGGAGGGGATGCCCGCGGGTGAGACCTACTTTCTCGATGTCCCCGAAACGAATCCGGCGGCCGTCGGCTTGGCCCAACGCCGACGCATGGAAGTCGTCTTTGAGACGGCGCGGATGTACACCGGCCCGGCGCCCAGGATTCCGATCGAGCGCATGTTCGGAGTGACGAGCTTCGAGCTGGGGTAGTCGGGCTGGCCGGGCCGGTCGGGCTCCCCGCCACCACCCGCTCCAGCGGCCCGCCTTGTCCGCTAGGCGAGCTCGAAGCGCTTGAGCAGCTCGAGTTTGGGGGCCTTGACCAGGTCGAGGGCGAGGTCCCGCTTGATGCGGCCACGGACGTCGGGGCTGAGCGCGTCGAGCAGGTTGCGCAGCATGGTCTGCGGCGCCGCCAGGTAGATCTTGCTGCTCTCGCCGCCGGCGACGTGGTTGATCCGCTCGGCGATGGCCTGAAGCTGGCTTTCCTCGGCCTCCTTCTGCTCGTTGTGGCGCTCTCCGACCGCCACGCTGCCGGGACCGTAGTCGAAGCGGCCGGCCTTGTCGGTGACCCGGTCGGAGACCTTGCTGTGCTGATTGGCGAGGTCCTCGTCGGCCAGGTCCTGGAATGCCGGGGAGGTGTCCGGTTGGAGCTCATCCCGGGTGACACGATAGGCTTTCATCCGTCCAAGGTCCGCGACAATCAGTAGTGAATTCATAGCTCTTCACCTTCTCCCGGGAAGCGGACCGATGCAAGCAAGCGTCGCGGAATCGGCCGATGAACCGGGCACTCCGGCGTCCGGGCCGACGGCGGGGCTTTCAACCCTGCGGCTCGGGAATCGTCGACTCCTCCAGCCAGGCCTGGGCCTCGGATTCCTCGTCGGGCGGGAACCCGCGGATCTCGAGGTGGGGGAGGAACCTGCCCTCCCATTCGCTCACGATGCGGATCCACGCCGGGTCGGCGAGCACGGCGCAGCGGCGGAACCGCTTCATCAGGCCGAGCATGCCGGGCATGCGGGCGAACTCGACGGCGATCGCCGCGGGCGTCGGCAGGTGAAAGTCGCGGATCCGGTAGAGCATGGTGCCATTCTCGATCCCGGCCGACTTGCCGGTGAACTCGGCGAGGGCGACGCGCATGGCGTCTCGGTCGAGCTTGCCGCTGAAGTCGATGTCGAGGTGGTTGTTGGTACGGGTGACGTTGAACATGGCAAACCTCCTTTTGAGGGGAAAATAGCATGGCTCCGCCGCAGGGAAAGCGGTGTCTCCGGGGTGGGCGACGGGAGTCAGCGCCAGAGGTCTGCGGGAACCTCGAGGACGCGGTCGCCCGGGGCGACGAACAAGCGGTCGCCCAGCCGTGGCTCGACGATCCTGCCACCGGTGAAGCTGCCGAAGGCCGGGAGCGTCAGGAGCTGGTCGCGGAGGTGAAAGCAGGGCAGCCGCAGCGAGGTTCGCCGGCCGTCGGCGATGCGGGCGACCGGGTGGAGGTGGCCGGCGAGCGTCGGCGTTCCCGGTTCGGCATCGGCGGGGTCGTGGACGACCGCGATGCCGTCGCAGTCGAGCGCGTCCGCGGTCGCCAGTCCGCCGGGAAGGTGGCGCAGCTTGCGGTCATGGTTGCCGAGGACGAGGGTGACCGGGATGCCGAGGTCGCCGAGGCCATCGAGCCAGGCCGCGATGGCATCCTCGATTTCCGGGGTGAGGCCGGCGGGGGAATGGAACAGGTCGCCGGCGAGGACGAGGCGCCGCGAGGCGGTCGACCCGGCGAGCACCCGCAGGCGTTCGAGATCGCGACGGGTGTCGCCCTCGGGCACCGCCAGGCCGCGGGCGCGGAAGGCGGCCGACTTGCCGAGGTGGACGTCGGCGACCACCAGGGTCCGGCTCGCCGGCAGGAGAACGGCGAGCCCGGGGAGTAGCTCGAGATTGGTGGAGTCGAGGTCGAGGTGCATCGGTCCGGTTTCATTCAGGTCCGCGACGGCCAGGCCACGGCCGGGTTCGGGGGAGCTCAGCGGGCGGCGGCTTCGAGTTCGGCGAGCATCGCCTCGAGGCGGCTGGCGGCGGTGCCCCCCGGCATGGTGGAGCTCAGCCGCTCGGCCCACAAGGGAAAGGCCATCGGCGAGAGCCGCGCGGTCTCGACCGGGACGATGTCCTGCCCCTCCAGCCGCAGCAGGCACTCGCGCAGCCGGGTGACTTGGAGCTGGTTCTCGAGGATCTCGCGCTCCGATTGTCGTAGTAGAAGGTTTTCGGGATCGTAACGCTGCAGCACCTCGAAGAGCAGCGAGGCGCTCGACTGGATCTCGCGCTGCGAGCGGCGCTGGCGGCCCGGCGGCGCCTGGAGGATGAGGCCGGCGACCCGGGCGATCTCGCGGAAGTGACGCCGTGACAGCTCGGCGGTGTTCAGGCAGGCGACGAGGTCGTCGAGGAGTCGGTCAGTCGACAGCGCCTCGCGCAGGGCGGCCGTGTCGATCCTGAGCCCGCGCCGCGCGGTGAGGCTGAAGCCGTAGTCGTTCCGGGTGGAGACGATCGACTCGCCGCTGTCGCGCGAGATGCGGAAGGCCATCAGCGCGCCGAGCCCCTCGTGGACGAGCCGCCCGGCGAAGGGGAACAGGAAGAGGTGCTCGCCGTCGCGCGAGCGGGTGAACTCGACCAGCAGTTCGCGGTCGCTGGGGATGCGCGACCAGCACGCCTGGATCGCGAGGATCGGCGCGACCGCGCGAAGCTCGCCGGAGTCCGCGTGGGCCGCTCCGGCCGCGGGGTCGAGCAAGTCGGACAGGGCGTGGGCGAGCTCGCTGGTGAGCGGCATCTTCGAGCCGCCCCAGATGGCGATCTGGCCCTTGGCCCGGCGGGTCGCCGGGCGCACCGTGGCCACCCGGTCACGCACCCGGACCAGCTCGAGCCGCCTGCCCGCGAAGACCAGCTGGCCACCCGGGCGGATGCGCGAGATGAAGCCCTCCTCGACGCTGCCGAGGGTCCGGCCGTTGGCGAAGCGGACGCTGACCTGGGAGTCCGACGAGATCGTCCCGATGCTCATCCGGTGCTGCTGGACGAGGCGGCGGTCGTCGACGAGGTAGCGCCCGTCGACCAGGCGGGCCTTGCGGTATCGCGGATAGCTGGCCAGCGCGCGTCCGCCGTTCGAGATGAAGCCCAGCGCCCAGTTCCACTCCTCGTCGCCGAGGTCGCGGAAGGCGAAGGTCGACTGGATCTCGCGGCGCATGGCGGCCGCCTCGAAGGGCTCGCCGATGGCGCAGGTGACCAGGTGCTGGACGAGCAGGTCGAGCGGCCGCAGCAGCGGGCGGCGGGCCTCGATCTCGTGCCGGGCGGCGGCATGGCGCGCGGCGGCGAACTCGACCAGCTCGAGCGCGTTGGCCGGCACGCCGAGGACCCGCGAGGTCCGTCCCGGCTGGTGGCCGGAGCGGCCGGCGCGCTGGAGCAGCCGCGCGATGCCCTTGGGCGAGCCGACCTGGATGACCTGGTCGACCGGGGAGAAGTCGACGCCGAGGTCGAGCGACGAGGTGCAGACGACGCAGCGCAGGCGGCCCTCGCGGAGTCCCTGTTCGACCTGCTCGCGCTCCTTGCGGTCGAGCGAGCCGTGGTGCATCGCCAGCTCGTCCTTCCAGTCCGGCCGCAGGGCGAGCAGTTCCTGGAACCAGATCTCGGTCTGCGAGCGGGTGTTGGTGAACAGCAGGGTGGAGGCGGCGGCTTCGAGGCGGCGGACCACCTGTGGTGCCAAGCTCGTGCCGATGTGGCCGGACCAGGGAAAGCGGTCGATTTCCCGCGGAATCAGGGTGTCGATGCGGACCGGCTTGCGGAGGTCGGCGGAAATGATCACGGGTTCCGGCCCGGCGGAGGGACTGGTGCTGGTCGGGGTGGTCGGGGTGGGGATGAGCGTATCGCGGGCTTCGGCGAGGTTGCCGAGGGTCGCGGAGAGCCCCCAGATGCGCAGGCCGGGGTGCCACCGGCGCAGGCGGGCGAGGCACAGCTCGGTCTGCACGCCGCGCTTGGTGCCGAGCAGCTCGTGCCACTCGTCGACGACCACGCACTTCAAGTTCGCCGTCCTTTCGCGGAAGTCGCCGTGCGTCAGCATCAGCGACAGGCTCTCGGGCGTCGTGACCAGGGCGAAGGGGAGCCGGCGGCGCAGGCGCTGGCGCAGTGCCGATGGCGTGTCGCCGGTGCGCGCCTCGGCCTCGAGATGGGGAGCCAGCTCGGCCAGTGGTTCGCGCAGCGCGCGCAGCGTGTCGCTGGCCAGCGCCCGCAGCGGGGTGATCCACAGCACGGTCAGGGGCTGCCGGGCGGGGCCGGGCGATGGTCGCCGGGAGATCTCCTCGGCCAGCGGGCCGAGCCAGACGGCGAGGGTCTTGCCGAGGCCGGTGGGGGCATGCAGCAGGCCGGAGCGGCCGTCGAGGTAGGCCTGCCAGCACTCGCGCTGGAAGGGGAACGCACGCCACCCACGCGACTTGAAGAAGGGAAGGAGGGCGCGGGGCGTACGCATGCGCCGCAATGGAGCGCGAGTTGGAAGGCCGCGCCAGACCTTTGTGGGACGCCCGGTCCAAACCAGGGGTGCCCCTACTGCAAGGGTTGGTGGAACATCCACCGCTGAGGGGCGAATGCCCTCAGGCCAGCTGGGCGGCGATCGGGTCCACCAGCGCGGAGCCGGCGGCGGTCAGGACCAGGCGGTCCTGCTCGATGCGGGCGAGGCCCTCGTCGACCAGCGGGCCCGGATCGGTGCCGGCGAGCAGCCCGAGCGGCACGCCCGCGCTGGTTCGCAACAGCAGGGCGAGGCGCTCGAGGCGCAGCTGCTCGGCGCTGAGCGGTTCGCTCTCGACGATGGCATTCCCCAGCGACTCGACCATCGCCACGTAGCGCGCGGTGTCGGCGACGTTGGTGTGGCGGGTGCCGGCGATGGTCGACACGGCGGAGGGCCCGAGGCCGAGGTAATCCTCGCCGTTCCAGTATCCCTGGTTGTGGATCGAGCGGTGGCCCGGACGGGCGTAGTTGCTGGTCTCGTAGTGCTCGTAGCCGGCGGCGGTGAGCAGCTCGTGGGCGAGGTGGAACTGCTCGGCGTCGCGGTCCTCGTCCATGTCGAGGTCGCCGCGGCGCAGGCTGTCGAGGAACGCGGTGTCCTCCTCGTAGGTGAGGTTGTAGGCCGAGAGGTGGTCGGGCTCGAGGGCGATGGCCGCCTCGAGGGTGGCCCGCCAGTCGTCGAGGCCGAGGCCGGGGACCGAGAAGATCAGGTCGATGTTGACCGAGGGCATGCCGGCGCGGCGCAGGATCCTCACCGACTCGGCGGCCTGTTCCGGGTCGTGCTCGCGGCCGAGGGTCGTCAGCACCGCCGGGTCGAAGGACTGGATGCCGAGCGACACCCGCCGGACGCCGAGCTCGCGGAACAGCCGGGCCTTGGCGAGGTCGAAGGTCGCCGGGTTGGCCTCGAGCGTGACCTCGTCGAGCGCCGCGAGGTCGATGGCCCCGCCGAGCCCGCCGAACAGCCGCCGCAGGTGGGAGGGCGAGAGCATCGAGGGGGTGCCGCCGCCGAGATAGAGGCTGCGCGGCGCGCTCTCCCGGATCCCGCTGCGCACCTCGGCGTGGACGGCATCGATGAAGCGCGGGATCGGGGTCGCCCCGGGGGTGTGCTTGTAGAAGGAGCAGTACGGGCAGACCCGGTGGCAGAAGGGAATGTGGAGGTAGGCGAGCACCGGATGGTCGATTGTTCTCCGCTCTCCGCTCCAAGCTACCACCGCCCGATGGCGACGGTGGGGACGAGGCGGGTGGTTTCCCCCTTGCGGACGGCGGAGCGGCCGACGTTGAGGCCCGGAGCATCGACCATGAGGCAGGTACTGGATTCCCCGTCGATGCTGAGGACGGGCTGGTCGGGAATCGAGATGGTGCCCTCTCGCTTCCTGCCGCCCCAGGGGTCGAGGAAGGTGAAGGCGAACGAGCGGTCGCCGCGGCCGATCTTCTCGGGGACGCGGACGACGGTGACGAAGTGGCCCTGCAGCAACTCCCAGCGACCCTTGCGCAGGACGTAGCGCTTCACGCTGAGCAGCGGCGGAAAGCCGCGGGCGAGCGAGTCGCGCAGGCGGTCCTGGGTGCGGCGGATGAGCTTTTCGGGCGACTCGCGCTTGCGCCGGAAGAGCTGGTCGGAGTCGGGCTTCGGCTGGCCGTAGGCGGACGAGATCTCGCCGGCGACGGCGAGCAGGTCCTCCGAGTTGATGCCCTTGCCGGTCCAGCGCTTGCGGTCCTTGAGGCTGGTCGAGGGCCGCAGGCCGTAGGCGCGGATGATGTAGACCAGCTTGCCCTTGTCGCTGCCGCCGGGGAGCTTGCGGTCGATCTCCTGCCAGGACTCGTCGCCGCAGCGGAAGGCGGCCAGCAGGGCGGCGGGGCCGCAGGCGTTGCCCGAGACGACGCGCTGGTTGACCGCCCCGGCGGCGACCCCCGGAGCCCAGCGGTCCGCGGCCGCGAGCGGGAGGGCGGACGCGAGCAGGAGCGTCAGCAGGAGCTTAGGGGGATTCCACCAGCGAGTAGGCATCGGTCCGCTGGTTGTTTGCCGGATTGTGGTCGACCCGGCCACCGGAAAGTGTCGCGCTCGAGCTGAACTCGAACTCCGTGGCCAGCGAAGACACCGGAATCTCGAAGCTGTGGATGCCGCCGGCGGGGAGCGTGCTGATGTTGAGCTGCTGGGTCCCGGTCGGTCCGCTGATGTTCACCGCGGTGTTGACGAGGTTGGTGTTGCCGCGGTTCTCGACGGTGACCTGGACGATGCTGCCGTTGTTTCCCCGGGTCAGGTAGTTCGACGCGATCGCGACATCGTCGGTCGGCGTCGCGGGGTCGAGCAGCAGGCGTCCGACGTTGAGGATGCCGCCGCCGAACAGGGGGTCGTCGCCCGCCGGGCCGGCCTCGTTGGCCGCCGCGAGGACCCGCTCGGTGGCCTGGCGGATCGTGATGCCCTCGTAGCTGGCGAGCGCGGCGATCACGCCGGTGACGACCGGGGCGCTGGCCGAGGTGCCGCTGAACAGGGTGGCGGCGTCGCCGGGGGCCAGCGAGTAGACCTCGAGGCCGGGGGCGGTGATGTTGACGTTGCCGGTGTTCGAGAAGTCGAGGTGCTCGCCGTTGGCGTCGACCGAGCCGACGGCGATCGTCTGGGGCGAGGAGGCCGGCGACGAGACACCCTCGATGCCGTTGTTGCCGGCCGAGACCACGATCTCGATGCCGGCCTCGCGGGCGTAGGCGAGGGCATTCTCGACGATCGCGCTCTCGCCGAAGGAGCCCATCGAGATGTTGATCACGTCGGCACCGTCATTGGTCGCCTCGATGATCGCCCGGGCAAGGGTGAAGCTGTCGGAGGATCCGTTGGGGTCGGTGACCTGGTAGGACAGGAACTCCGACTGCGGCGCGATGGTGTGGATGAGGCCGGCGACCGCCGTGCCGTGGGGGTTGAGCTCGTCGCCCGCGTTTCCCTCGACCAGGCTCTTGCGCACGACCCGGCTGGTGAACGAGCTGTGCTCGCCGATGCCGGTGTCGATGACCGCGACGCGGACGCCCGCGCCCCAGCTGCTGTTGTCGACATCGACGCCGAGCCAGCTGAGCAGGTTGTTGCCGAAGCCCGCGGCGCCCTCCTGGACGGGACCCTCGCCGGGCACCTCGACCGGGTAGATGTAGCCGAGCTCCTCGCTGCCATCGAGCAGGTCGCCCAGCCGGCTCGGGTCGAGCAGGCCGAGGCGGAGCAGGTTGAGTTCGCGGATCTGGCCGAGGACGACGATGCCGCTGCCCTCGATCGACTCGAGGAAGGCCTCGAGCGCGGCGCGGTCGCGGAAGCGGAGGGTGCGCTGGTTGGAGAGGGCACCGCGTTCGGCGGCCTCGTCATCGAGGCGCAGCGAGACCTCGGGCCGCTCGTGGGACTTGGTCGGGGACGGGCGCTCGCGGGGCGCGGCGGGACGGGCCTGGGGAGCGGGTCGGGACGCGCCCGCGGCCGTCTCGGGCACCTGCCCGATGCGCCCGGTGAGCCACCATCCGGCGAATCCGCCGAGAAGCAGGATGGCCACGGTGAGCAGGGTGATCTGGGTCGAGCGCATGCAGTAGGGACAACCCAGATTACGCCGCCGGGTTGCGAAGTCATCGGAAAATCCTCCGCGCCACCGGAATCGGCCGCAAATTCCCGCTTGCAGGGAGCCCGCGGGGGCCGCAAGGACGGGGCCCGCATGCGCGACCTGCTCGTTGACCCTGCCTGGCAGGCGGAGGATCTGGGACACCCCCTGCCGGATTCACCGCACGCCTGTTCCGTGGCCCTGCCGACCTGGAATTCGGTCGTCGGCTACGAGGAGGGTCGTGACAAGGTGATCCGGCGGCTGCGGGCGGGGTATCCGCGCTTCGTGCCGGGGAGTTATCTCACCCGCCTGACCACGCGGGTGCGCGACGAGGTCGGCGGCGATGGCGAGGAGGTCTTCATCTTCCCCACCAAGGCATCGGCCCAGCGGGCGCAGCGCTGGATCGAGCGCGAGGCGCTGACCGCGGCGCGTTCGCTCGACTACGAGGGCCTCGCGGTGGTGGCGGTGTCGCGGAAGTGGAGCCAGGTGGCGCGCGACTACCAGCGCTTCACCGGCGAGATGCTCAGCAGCCGGATGGCCGAGGACTTCCTGGCCGGCGGCCTCAAGACCGGCTCCAAGCGCCACCTCCTCGAGCGCCGGCTGGCCCGCCTCTACGGCGCCGATCCCAAGCACGTCGTCGTCTTCTCCACCGGCATGGGGGCCGCGACGGCGGTGCTGCGCTCGCTGCGCGGCGTGCTCGACGGCAAGAAGACGCTGCAGCTCGAGTTTCCCTACGTCGATTCCCTCAAGCTCCAGGAAGCCTTCGGCAACGGCGTGGTGTTCCTCAACGAGACCGAGGACGAGTCCTTCGACGAGGCCCTGCGGCGGATCCGCCACGGTGAGTTCGCCGGCGTCTTCACCGAGCTGCCGAGCAACCCGCTGCTGCGCTGCGCCGACATCCCCGAGGTGGCCGCGGCCTGCCGCGAGGGCGGCGTCCCGCTGATCATCGACGACTCGGCGGTCGGGCCCTCCAACGTCAAGTCGCTGGAGTGGGCCGACGTGGTCACCAGCAGCCTGACCAAGTGGCCCTCCGGCCAGGGCGACGTGATGGGAGGCGTCGCGGTGGTCCGGGCCGACTCGCCCTTCCTCGGCGAACTGCTCGCTCCGCTGCGCGGCGAGGGCGAGGTGACTTCGCCGCTCTACGTGCGCGACACCGAGGTGATGCTGTCCAACCTCAAGGGCTACCCGGCCCGCCTCGCGCGGCCCAACGAGAACGCCCTGCACCTGGTGCAACGGCTGCAGGCCCACCCGGCCGTCGCCGAGGTCTGGCACCCGTCGTGCACCATGACCACGCGCTACCGCGCGGTGATGGCGGAGCGCGGGGGCTTCGGTCCGCTGCTGTCCTTCATGCTCAAGGCGCCGAAGAAGACGCCGCGCTTCTTCGATGCCTTGCGGGTCTGCAAGGGACCGAGTTTCGGCACCCCGTTCACGCTGGCCTGTCCCTACATGCTGCTGGCCCACTACCGCGAACTCGACTGGGCCGAGGGCTGCGGCGTGCCCTCCCAACTCATCCGGGTGTCCTGCGGCCAGGAAGAGCCCGAAGCGCTCGGGAAGGTTTTTGAAGAAGCGCTCGGCGCTATTTAAGAAGTCTTGACTTCAAGTCTGCCCGTTCTGCGGGATTTCGCGCTTTTTGGCCAAAAAAGCGACTAAATCAATTTACCTGACAAATAGGCTTGATCCGGAGTCTCTAAAACGATGGAACTGCGATGATGATTCTAGGAATGGACTCATCGCCTTGGATGAAAAAACCCAGCATCTGAGACTGCCCAATCGAAACGCATGAAACGCAAACCCAAGCTCGCCTTGCGAGTCAACCACGACAACCCGAATCATCACCTCTGGAACAATCGTGGTGTTTGGTGGTGTCACCTCACGGTGCACAAGCCGGACGCCACGGCGGAGCGACTCCGCTTTTCCCTCAAGACGAGGGACGTCGATCAGGCAAGAGAGCGGCGTGACCGGATCTTCCGTCAGATCGCCGAACATTACGAAATTGCCGCCTGATCGATCCGGAGTGGATTGTTCGTAGAGAAGCGGGCGGGGTAACTCGCCCGCTTCTTGGTTTTCCGGGGGGAGGGTTTCAAGCGGGCGCGAAGTGGCGGGGATGCGCGAGTCGGGCCGTCGAGGGTTGGTCGAGGATGGGGCAGGAGACCCGGGTGAAGTGCGCACCGGGCGAGATGAAGGTCCAGAAGCCGGGGATGGATGGCCGCGCTCACATCCGCAGTGCCAGTGGGAATGGCCGGGCGAAGGTCTCGGAGGGGCGCCGAGGGAGGAGGGGGAAACGAGGGGAAATGAGGCGCGGGCACGCCCGGCACTGACCTGGTGCCGCGACGTTTCGAGCCGCCTCAGATCGGCCGGGTGGGAAAGAAAAAACGCGAGTTGGAGTCCCCCCGGATTCACAACTCCCGTTATTTTCCTGACCGGCTTGGTTGACCCAGCACGAGTGACGTCCCCCCGGAAGTCAAATTCGCGCCTGATGGCCAAACCGATTTTCAGTCAGGCGTGCCGAAGCACGTGCGCAGATTGCCAAAATTTCGGAGTTTGGAAAGAATTAAGTCTCCTAATATTCATCCAATGTGTCGCAAAATCAGACAATAGGCGGTGGAGTCATTGATTTTTCAATAAATTCCCAACTGACGAAAAATCCGCCATCGGATTATTCCGCGCGGTCATTCCCCTCCGCCGGGTCGCTTCCGCCCTCGGATTCGGTGCCGTGGGGATCGCCGGAGGCGGCCGGCGAGGGGGCTTCGCCGCCGGCCGGGACGAAGGTCAGGGCGACGCCGTTGATGCAGTAGCGGAGATCGGTCGGGGTGTCGAAACCCTCGCCCTTGAAGACATGTCCGAGGTGACCGTCGCAGACCGCGCAGAGGACCTCGGTGCGGACCGTTCCCATGCTGTGGTCCTCCCGGGTCCG
>JAUIJB010000090.1 GCA_030430455.1 Verrucomicrobiia bacterium
AACTTCTCCTTTTCCTCCGCCCCGAAGGCGAAGCGCCGCTCCACCACCCGTGAGATCAGGTGATAAACCGCCGGTTTGACCCCCGACTCGCTCCACGGAGCAATCCACCGTGCCCTCGCCATCGCCCACCCCTACCACCCACCCCACCCAGTGGCAAGAGCCAACTACTATTAAAGGTGTGTCCTTTTATAAAGAGGGTAGGGGGTTGTTGGGTGGGTTTGGCTACCAGGAGGCGGGGTCCATGCGGTAGAAGCGGGCCAACTCGGCGTAGATTTCCGGTTCCTCGGACTTCATCTTGGCGGCCCGCTCGAAGAAGGTCTCGCTGGCGACGGCGAAGAACTCGGCCGGGCTCTCCGCGCCGTAGTCGTCCATCACCGTCCGCCGGCCGTCCTGGACGCGTTCGCAAAATTCCTCGTAAGCGGGCGCGAAGGCACCCGACCAGCGACCGTAGTCCTCGACTTCCTCGAAATCCGGAGCTCCGTCGGCGAGCCCGTCGGCCTGGTCGATCTGGTGGGCGAATTCGTGGATCACCACGTTCAGGCCGTCGCGCGGGTCGGCACTCCCCTGCACCACGCTCTCCCACGCCAGCACCACGCTCCCCGTTTGCCACGACTCACCGAGCCGGACGTCCTCCATGCCGAACTCGTCCCGCACAGTGAAGGCGCTGGGATAGACCAGTACCGTCCTCAGGCGCTCGTAGTAGTCCTCCGGCCGGCGGGCGATCAGCAGGCAGGCGGGTGCCGCGATGGCGAGTCGCATCTCCTCGCTGACCCCGGAAAGCCCGCCGCATGCCTCGAAGGACTTCTCCTCGAGAAACACGCGGACCCAGCCGGCGGCGTCGCGACGCAGGTCGTCGGGCAGGCGCCGCCACAGGCCGAAGCGGGCCTCGACCAGACGATGCTCGGCCTCGCTCAGCCCGCGCTTCCGCAGCATCTCGCGGCGGTTCTCGCGCCGGCGCCGGTGGGCGACGCCGATCGCCGCGACCACCGCCAAACCACCCAGCACGATCCACAGACCCAGCACGCCGCCAGCTCACATCATCCCCGCCCTCCCGGCAAGTGTCCGTCCAATGTCCGGCCAGTCCGTCCAATGTTCGTCCAGTGTTCGGCCGCTTGCCGGCATCGGCGGCTCCTGCTTGAGTCCGGGCGTGGGCACGGGTGCCGGACGGCAGGACGAAGTTTCCCGGAGGATCATCACCCCCGCGGGAGTCTTCCGCCTGTGCCTCGTCGCCGCGGCCCCGCCGCTGGTCGGCCTACTGGGTCGTTTCTACTGGCTGGCCGACCTCGGCAACCACTTTCCCATGCAATCGGCCGTCGCCCTCCTGCTCGGCACCACCGCGCTCCTGCTGCTGCGGGCATTCCGGCTTGCGATCCTCGCCCTGTGTCTCCTCGCCCTGCCGGTCGTCCGCCTCGTGCCGCTGTTCCTGCCACCTGCGGACCGGGCGGCTCCGGAGGCCTCCCTGAGCGTCGCGACCTTCAACATCCGGGGCGACAACCCGCGACACGCCGAGGTGGTCGATTGGATCCGCCGTCAGGACGTCGACCTGTGGCTGCTCCCGGAGACCGGCACCGACTGGGGCCGCTCGCTGGCTCCCCTGCGGCGGGAGTTCCCCCACCACTTTGCCGACCTGCGCGCGGGGAACCTCGGTTTCTCCTTCTTCTCGCGGTTCCCGATCGAGGATGTCGAGGTCACCGAAATCGGGGCGATCCCGCTGCCGGTCCTCACCGCCACCATCCGGCATCCCGAGGGCGACTTCACCTTCATCGGCGCCCACCCGGTGCCACCGACCAGCGCCTTCTGGGCGGACGAACGCGACCGGATGCTTGCCGCCCTGGCCGGACTCGTCGAGCAGGTCGACGGCCCACTGGTCCTTGCCGGCGACCTCAACGCCACGCGCTGGAGCAGCGCCATCCAGCCCTTGTTCTCAGCCGGCCTCGTCGACAGCTCGCTGGGCCACGGCTACCAGGCCACCTGGATGTGCCGCAACCCCTTCCTCGCCATTCCCATCGACCACATCCTGACCCGCGGCATCGGCACCTGCCACGAGCGCCAGCTCGGGCCCGCGCTGGGCTCCGACCACCGCCCGGTCATCGCCTGGTTCAATCGAAGACCACCGGCCACCCCCACCGCTTCCGCAGGCGGCGCGGGACCACCGTGACCCGCGAAGGGGGTGAGCCCCGTCCACTTGCGCTCGCCCGGCTGCCCTGCTCTCCTTCCGTGGTGATAAAAGTCTACGAGAACATCGACTTCTCGCGGGTCGGCCACTTCCAGTCGATCCTCGAGTCCCGGGGAATCAAGACCGAGATCCGCAACGAGGGCGGCTCCGGGGTGGCCGGCGAGGTCCCCTTTACCCAGGTCTATCCCGAGCTCTGGGTGTTCTCCAACGCCGACGAAAAGCCGGCCAGGGAAATCATCGCCCGCTACCGTCGGGAGAACCCCGCCGAACCACCCGGCCCCGCCTGGACCTGCGCGAACTGCGGCGAGTCGGTCGATGGCGAGTTCGCCGAGTGCTGGAACTGCTCGCAGCCGGCCCCGGAGGCGGGATGAGCCCGGTTCCCGAGCGCTCGCCCGCCCCGGGATCCGCCCTCGCCAACCCCCGAAAGGGCGCCTAAACTACGCCCATGAATCTCCGTCCGGCACTCCTCGGCCTCGTCGCCTTCGCGCTTCTCCCGGTCCTCCGGGCGGCCGAGCCGGCGCCGGTCGACGACGGCGTCCGCGTCGCGGTCATCGGCTACCACGATTTCTCGGCCACCGAGCCGGAGACCGAGATGCGGATCAGCACCGCAAAGTTCCGCCGCCAGCTCGAGACCATCCGCCAGCTCGGCCTGAACGTCATCTCGATGCCGGAATTCGAGAAATGGAAGCGCGGCGAGCTCACCATCCCCGACAAGTCGGTCCTGATCACCATCGACGACGGCTGGAAGTCGGTCTACGACGAGGCCTTTCCCGTCCTGAAGGAGTTCGGCTACCCCTTCACCGTCTTCCTCTACAAGAACTACGTCGACGGAGGAGGGCGCGCGCTGACCTCGGAAATGATCCGCGAGATGCAGCAGCACGGCGCGACCATCGGCAGCCACTCGGTCAGCCACCCCTACCCCGCGACCGTGAAGACCAAGCGCAAGGAGGGCCCGGACGCCTACGACAAGTTCCTCCGCGTCGAGATGGGTGAGTCGAAGCGGTTCCTCGAGTCGCGCTTCGGCCAGCGCGTCACGACCTACGCCTACCCGGGCGGGTTCCTGACCCAGGAGATGTTCCCGCTGGCCGAGGAGTTCGGCTACAGCCACCTGTTCACCGTCCTGCCCGGCAAGGTCCGGCGCAAGAGCGAGAACCTGTCGCTCCCGCGCTACGTCGTCCTCGCCACCCACGCGCCGAGCTTCGAGCGGGCCGTCGAGTTCACCGATCCCTCCGGGCTGCCGGGTGGCGATTCGCCGGCCGTCGCGGCGGTCGTCCCGACCACGCCCCATCCGGTGATCCCCGAGCCAGGCGCGGTGACCGACACGCGGCTGCCCTCCATCCTTGCCGACCTCTCCGCCGCCGGGGACGTCGATCCCGAGACCCTGGTGATGAAGGTCGCCGGCCTCGGCCCGGTCCCGGCGAGCTGGGACGATGCCAGCAAGACCCTCAGTTGGACCCCGAACCGCCGCATGCGCACGGCGCGCTGCCGGGTCGAGGTCAACTGGAAGGACCGCGACGGCGAACCCGCCGAAACCCCGCTCAACTGGAGCTTCCTCATCGACACCGAAGCCGCCTACGTTCCGACCGCCCTCGCCGACTGATTCCTGATTCCATGTTCTCCACCCTCACCGACTCGCTCGACAAGACCTTCCGCAACCTCCGCGGGGTCGGAAAGATCTCCGAAAAGAACATCTCGGACGCGATGCGCGAGATCCGCCTCGCGCTGCTCGAGGCCGATGTCGAGTTCGGCGTCGCCAAGGACTTCATCGCCCGCGTCAAGGACAAGGCGATGGGCGCCGACGTGCTGAAGTCGATCAAGCCGGGCGAGCAGGTCGTCAAGATCTTCCACGACGAGCTCGCCGAGCTGCTCGGCGGCGACCAGAGCCCGCTCGACCTGAACCCGCCGGCGCGAATCCTCCTCTGCGGCCTCAACGGCGCCGGCAAGACGACCACCTCGGCCAAGCTCGCCGGCCGCCTCAAGCGCGAGGGCCGCAAGCCGCTGCTGATCGCCTGCGACCTCTACCGCCCCGCCGCCATCGAGCAACTGGCGACGCTCGGCAAGCAGGCCGGCGTGCCGGTCTACACCCCGGACGCCGGCGAGACCGACGTCGTCAAGGTCGCCGGCGACGCCCTGAAGTGGGCCGAGAGCCAGTCGGGCACGGTGCTGATCTTCGACACCGCCGGCCGCCAGGAGCTCGACGACCGGCTGATCGAGGAACTCAAGCAGCTGCATGCCTTCCTCGAGCCGAAGGAGACCCTGCTGGTGGCCGATGCGGCCACGGGCCAGGGCGCCGTCTCGGTCGCCTCGCACTTCGACGAGGCGGTCGGCATCACCGGCATCGTGCTGACCAAGCTCGACGGCGACGCCCGCGGCGGCGCGGCCCTGTCGATGCGCGCGGTCACCGGCAAGCCGATCAAGTTCGTCGGCGAGGGTGAGAAGCTCGACCAGCTGTTCGAGTTCCACCCCGACCGCATGGCCGACCGCATCCTCGACATGGGCGACGTGGTCGGGATGGTCGAGCAGGTCGCGTCGAAGATCGACGAGAAGGACGCGATGAAGTCGATGAGCCGCCTCGCCGAGGGCAAGTTCGATTTCTACGACTTCCTCGACCAGATGAAGATGATCGAGAAGCTCGGCGACATGAAGGGCCTGATGTCGCTGATCCCCGGCTTCGGCAAGATCAAGAAGCAGCTTCCCGACGCCGCCTTCGACCCGCGCAAGATGAAGCGCACCGAGGCGATCGTCCTGTCGATGACGCCGGACGAGCGCCGCCGCCCCGAGATCATCAAGGCCTCGCGCCGCAAGCGCATCGCCGCCGGTTCGGGAAACACCATCATGGAGGTCAACAAGCTCATCAAGCAATTCGGCGAGATGCGCAAGATGATGCGCTCGCCCGGCAAGATGAAGAAGATGATGAACCAGATGGGAGGCATGGGCGGCCTCGGAGGCGGCATGGGCGGCCTCGGTGGGGGCGGTGGCATGGGCGGCGGCGGCCTGGGCGACCTCGAGAGCCTCCTCAAGGGGACGGGAAAACGCCGCTGACCGACCGGCCCCGCCGGCGCTTCCCGCCGGCACCCCTGCCCCCGGCCTCCTTCAAGCGGCGCAGCCGGACCTGCAGGTCGGCCAGCACGTTCATGAAGTAGGTGTAGGCCTCGTAGGGGGACGAGTAGGGCGAGAAATACTGGTGCACCCCGCCGTCGGTGCCGCCCTTGGTGGACATCCAGTAGAAGTGGTCCGAGGTCTGGAGCTTGGCCCAGACATGGGTGAGGTCGGGATCGCCGACTTCCATCACCTCCCTCTCGAGGCGGTGGATCTTGGCGATCGCCTCCTGCTGCATGACGTTGCCCATCCACGCGCTGAGGTCGCGCTCGGCGTCGGCCCAGGAGGTCGACCAGTGACAGTCGTAGTCGTCCACGACGCGGAACAACTGGGTCGCCTGGGTCGGCGTGACCCAGCTCAGTTCGGCGTCCTCGACCGCCTCGGGAAGTCCTTTCCAGAACTCGAAGATGCCGGTGTCCTCCCACTGGTGTTCACCGATCGACTCGTAGTCCATGAACAGGTTGACGACCTCGCCCTCGGCCTCGGCGAGCCACCCGGCGAACTTCTCCGGGGTCAGCGGCCATTCGCTCCAGTTGCGGTCGGAGAAGCGGAAGCCGACGTCGTCGGACAATCCCGAATTGCGCAGCAGGGTCTTGACCTGGGTGACGTGGGGGGCGCGGTAGAGGTGGTTCGGCGACATGCCGTTGAGCACCCACTCGACCCCCTCGGCAAAGACGCCGTCAAAGCCCATCGTCTCGGCCTGGGCGGCGATGGCGTTGTTGTAGATGAGCTCGGTGTTGCGGAAGACCCGCGGGCGGACCTGGAAGACGTCCTCGAGCTTCTGCAGGTGGAGGTCGACCTGGCGCTCGAACTCCTTGCGCGAGTGCAGCACGGCGAGCGAGTGGTAGTAGGTCTCGGCGAGGAGCTCGACCTGGCCGGTGGCGACCAGTTCCTGGAACGATTCGAGGACGTCCGGCCGGTGGGCCTCGAGCTGCTCGATCACGGTGCCGCTGATCGAAATCGCCAGCGCGAAGCGCCCGCGGTGCTCCCTGAGCAGGCGGGTGAACATCCGGTTCGCCGGCAGGTAGCACTTCTCCGACACCTTCGAGAGCACCTCGGCGTTGAGGCCGTCGTCCTCGTAGAACGCGTGCTCGCCGATGTGGAAGAAGTCGTAGGGGATCAGCCGGTTCGGCTGGTGCACCTGGAAGTAGAGGCAGACGTCGGGCATGGCGGGTTTCGGGTCACGGGACCAGCTCCCGGTAGACCTCGAGCACCTTCTCCGCGGCGGCGTCCCAGGTCGAGGCGGCAATGTCGGCCTCGGCCTGCTTGACGACCTCGGCGCGGAGCGTCTCGTCGGTCAGCAGGGCGTGGATGTGATCGGCCATCCGGTGGGTGTCCCAGAAGTCGGCCTTGAGGGCCCCCTTCAGCACCTCCGCGACCCCCGACTGCTTCGAGATGACCGCGGGAATGCCGAACTGGGCCGCCTCCAGCGCCGACAACCCGAAGGGCTCGGAGACCGAGGGCATGCAGTAGACGTCGGTCATCGAGAGCAGCTCGTTGACCTTCTCCTTGTTGAGGAATCCGGTGAAGTGGAAGTAGCCGCCGAGGCCGCGGAACGCGCCGCTCTCGATCAGCGGCTTGAGGCGCTCGCCGGTGCCGGCCATGACGAAGCGCACGTCGCGGTTCTTCTCGAGCACCCGCGAGGCGATCTCGAGGAAGAACTCCGGCCCCTTCTGGGCGGTCAGTCGGCCGAGGAAGAGGACCAGCTTCTCGGGGAACTTCTTGCTCGTGTGGTAGGCCGCGACCGGGTCCGCACCGTTGTGGACCGGGCGGATCTTGGCGGGGTCGATCCCGTAGTGCCCGGAGCAGACCTGCCCGTTGTAGCGGCTCACCGGGATCACCCGGTCGGCCTGCTCCATGCCGTATTTCTCGATGTCGAAGATCCAGCCGCGGGCGTCGGCGCCGGCGCGGTCGTACTGCGAGGCGTGGAGGTGGAGGACCAGCGGCTTGCCGGTCGCCTTCTTCACCTCGACCCCGGCGAGGAAGGTCATCCAGTCGTGGGCGTGGACGATGTCGAACTCGGTGAGCATCGCGAGCTTCGCCGCGACCTTGGAGAACTCGACCACCTTGGTGCCGAGGTCCTCGCCGTAGAGGTCGCCGATCTGGAAGCTCTCGAGCTGGTGCCGGGTCGTCCGCGAGAACCGGACCTCGCCGCCCGGCTCCATGCGGATCTCCTCGACCGTGGCCTCACTGGTTTCGTAGGGGTCGAGATGGATGGGAACCCGCTCGATCTGGGCGAAGCTCTCGTAGCGGTATTTCCCTTCGGTCTGCTGGATCTCCTCGAGGCGCAGGTGGTTCAGGCCGGTGAGCTTGAAGTCGTCGAAGCTCGCCTCCTCGGCCGCCTTCGGCACCACCACCCGCAGGTCGACCTGCCTGGCCAGCGCGCGGGAGAGGCCGAGGCAGGCGATTCCCAGGCCACCATTGATCAGCGGCGGGAACTCCCAGCCGAGCTTGAGGACACGAAGGCGCTTGTTCATGGGGAGGAGCGGGGCGTTGGAGGGAAACCCCGACTCCCCGGGGTCCGCCGTCAGCAACGAATGGACCAAGCCCCGGAAAATCAGTAAAACATTTTCAACCGACATCACCGCCACCGGATCCGGCCCGATCGCTGCTCCGGCATGGTGGATCCACCGCCAGCGGCCGTCGCGGCATCCGTAAATCAGCGGATGGACGCACGGGACGACCCGGGACGATCTTCACCGCTATCTGTCAATCGCCATGGCTTCAGAGGAATTCTCAGGAAACTACATGGAAAAGAACCGGCCGGTTGCCGAGAAGCCGCGCGATTTTTTTCCCAATGCCTTGCGGGCCTTCCACCAGGTCCGCCCGGGTTGCTTCGACTTTCTCAGCGAGAACGGCGTGCTGCTGCGGGTCGAGCTGGTCGACGAGGCCATCGTCCGCTTCCGCTTCACCCCGGACGGCCGCTTTGAGGACGACTTCTCCTACGCGGTCGATCCCGACTACTCTCCGGGAGTTCCCGCCCACGAGACCCTCGAGATCGCCGACGCCATTGCAATTCGCAGCGGGGCGCTGTCGATCCGCATCGCCCGCGCGGACCTCAAGGTCACGGTGACCGACGTCTCAAGCGGCCGGGTCGTCAGCAAGGACGAGAAGGGTTTCCACTGGGAGGACAACCGCGACTTCGGCGGCGAGGTCGTCAAGATGAGCAAGGCCTGCCACCACGGTGAGCACTTCTACGGCCTGGGCGACAAGTCCTGCGACATCAACCTGCGCGGGCGGCGCTTCGACCTGTGGGGGTCGGACACCTACGCCTACGGCTCCGACACCGACCCGCTCTACAAGAACATCCCGTTCTACATCAGCCTCACCGCGGCGCGGGCCCACGGGATCTTCTTCGACAACACCTTCCGGACGGGCTTCGACTTCGGCAGCGAGCGGCCGACCGTCACCTCGTTCTTCGCCCAGGGGGGCGAGATGAACTACTACCTGATCGACGGCCCGGACCCGATCGACGTGATCCGCCGCTTCACCCGCCTGACCGGCTGCGCCGAGATGCCGCCGCTGTGGGCGCTCGGCTACCACCAGTGCAAGTGGAGCTACTACCCGGAGGCGGTGGTCCGCTCGCTCGCCCGCGGCTTCCGCAAGCGCCGCATCCCCTGCGACGCGCTCTATCTGGACATCGACTACATGGACGGCTACCGCTGCTTCACCTGGGACGGCGAGCGCTTCCCCGACCCGGCGCGGATGGTCGCCGACCTCGAGCAGGACGGCTTCAAGACGGTGGCGATCATCGACCCGGGCCTGAAGATCGACCCGGACTACCCGGTCTGGGCCGACGCCTACGAGCGCCGGCTGTTCTGCCGCCGCCAGGACGGCAACCTGTTCAAGGGCTCGGTGTGGCCCGGCCTGTGCCACTTCCCCGACTTCACCCGTCCCGAGGCGCGAGACTGGTGGGCCGACCAGTTCCACTCGCTGATCGGCGAGGTCGGCGTGCGGGGGATCTGGAACGACATGAACGAGCCCGCCGTGTTCGAGGACGGCACCTTCCCGCACGACGTCCGCCACGACTTCGACGGCCACCCCTGCTCGCACCGCAAGGCGCACAACGTCTACGGCATGCAGATGGTCCGCGCCACCCGCGAGGGTCTCAGCCGCTTCGGCCACGGCCGCCGGCCGTTCTCGATCACCCGCTCGGCCTACGCCGGGACGCAGCGCTTCGCCTGCGCCTGGACCGGCGACAACGTCGCCAGCTGGGAGCACCTCGGCATCGCCAACCTGCAGTGCCAGCGGCTTGCCTCCTGCGGGATGTCCTTCATCGGCTCCGACGTCGGCGGCTTCCTCGAGACGCCGACGCCCGAGCTCTACCTCCGCTGGGTCCAGCTGGCGGTCTTCCACCCCTTCTTCCGCACCCACTCCTCGGGCGACCACGGCGAGCAGGAGCCCTGGTCCTTCGGCGACGAGACGACCGACGGCGTGCGCGCCGCGATCGAGCTCCGCTACCGCCTGCTGCCGACGGTCTACACCGCGTTCCGGCAGTACGTCCGCGACGGCACGCCGATGCTGCGCTCGCTTCCCTTCGTCGACTACCGCAACGCGGAGACCTACTGGCGCAGCGCCGAGTTCTTCTTCGGCGACCACCTCTACGTGGTGCCGATCATGGAGGAGAAGGAGGACGGCCGGTTCCTCTACCTTCCGCACGGCGACTGGTATTCCTACTACGACGACAGTCGTCCCAAGGCGGTCAACAAGGACATCTGGATCGACTGCCCCAAGGACGGGATCCCCGTCTTCGTGCGCGGCGGGGCGGTGGTGCCGCACTGGCCGGTCCAGCAGCACGTCGGCGAGATCGAGCACCCGACCCCGGAGCTGCGGGTCTGGTGGGCCGACCGCACCATCGCCAGCGAGTGGTACGAGGACGCCGGCGACGGCGAGGACTGGAAGCACGACGGCTTCCGCGAGTCGTTGTTCCACGTCGATGGCGGGCGCGGCTGGCTCCACCTGCGCCGCGAGTGGAAGGGCCACTGGCAGCCGGGCTACGAGTCGGTCGACCTGTGCTTCTGCGGCATCGACTGCTGCGAGGAGCGGCTGGTGCTGAAGGTCGACGACCACGAGATCGAGGTCCTGCGCGGCGAGGACGGCCGCTACCGGGGCACGACCCACCGGGACTTCCATGAGTGTTCGCTCGAGTGGCGTCCCCTGCCCGCGCCGAGCAAGACCAAGCTGACGAGGGAAGGCTAGCCGAGCATCCCCCGGACCTCATCCTCGAGGGCCTCGGCCCAGAGCTTGTAGGCGGCCGGGCTGAGGTGCAGGGAGTCGGGCATCAGCCGGTCCGGCAGGTGGCCGTCGGGCTCGAGGAAGACGCCGGCGAAGTCCACGAAGCGCACCCGCCCGCCATCGGCCAGCGACCTGATGCGCTCGCTGACCGCGGCATTGAGCCGGCGCAGCGGGTCGTCGGGGTGCTCCCCCCGCGGCAGCAGGGCGAGCAGGAGGACCTTCGAGTCCGGCTTGGTGCGCCGCAGCAGGTCGACGATCCGTCCGATCGCCCGCGCGGTCTCCGCGGGCGGGTCCCGGCGGTGGCCGCTGTTGTTGCTGCCGATGTGGAGGATGAACAGGTCCGGCTTCACTGCGTCGATCTCGCCGTTCATCAGGCGCCAGAGCAGGTGCTCGGTGCAGTCGCCCGAGAAGCCGAGGTTCAGGCTGGCGAAATGACCGAAGCTTTCCTCCCACGCGGTCCGCCCCTCGTCCTCCCAACCCTGGGTGATGGAGTCGCCAAGCAGCACGATCGACGGCTGGCCCGACTCCGCCTCGCGGAGCTTCGCCTCGTGGCGCTCGCGCCACCACGCCTTGCGCAGGCGCGGGTAGGGTTCGGCGGGATCCACCGGACCCAGCTTCCTCATCATGCGCTGCCAGAGGTCCCTCATCCTGCTAGCGTCCGAAGAGGGCCTCGCGGAAGCGGGGTTGCCCGCCCTCGCGGTCCCAGTAGCCGAAGCCGGCGTCCCACTCCCACCAGCACCACGGGATGTCGCGATCCTCGCAGGCGCGCCGGATCGCGGCGGCATAGCGTTGCCGACTGGCGTCGTCGGCCGTCCCGTAGGCACCAAACTCGCCGAGGTGGACCGGGCGGCCGAACTCACGCGACCACGCGGCCGCGCGATCGAGGTGGTCCTCGAAGGCCCGCGGCGATACCGGGTTCCGCGCCGCGGGCTGGCTGCGGTAGGCGCGCAGCCAGGCGGGGAAGCCGTCGCGCTCCATGAGCCCGGCGTCGGGCTCGAAGCCGCCTGCCGGCGGCCCCGGAAAGACCACGCCGTCGAGCTTCCCCAGGTCCACCCAGTCCGCTCCCTGGTGGGTGAACTCGAAGGGGTCGTAGCAGTGGAAACTGACAATCACCCGCTGCTCGGCATCGTCGAGTCGCAGCCGCCCGAGCGCCGGCGTGGTCCCCCAGGACGACGGCTCGACCACGAGGATCCGCCGCTCGTCGACCTCCCGGATCGCCCGGATCGTGTCGCGGTAGAGCTCGTTGAGAACTTCGTGGTCGAGCGGGGCGTGCGGCTCGTTGAGGAGCTCGAAGTAAAGGCGGTCCCGGGGCCAGTCGTGGAAATGCTGCCCCAGCCGCTGCCAGCCGCGGATGAAGCCGTCGCGGTGCCGGGCGGGATCGCGGACGAGCTCCTCGTGGTGGTGCCAGTCGAGCAGGACGACGAGTCCCCGCTCGATCGCCCGGCGCAGCACCGGCTCGAGCTCGGCCCGGAACTCCGGGTCGATCCCCTTCTCATCGAGGTAGTGGTGCCAGCCGACCGGAATGCGCAGGTGGTCGAAGCCCTGCCCGGCGATGCGGTCGATGTCCGCCGCCGTGAACGTGCGACCCCAGGTCCCCGGGGGGGCCTCCCAACCGTTGCCGAGGTTCACGCCCCGCTTGAGCGTGGCGGCCGCCTCGTGCGCCGGGGTCGCGCTGCCGAGACGCCGTGGCTCCCGGAAGCCCGGCGGGGTCGCCGCACGGGCGCGGAAGGCGAGGGTCAGCTCCCGGCCCGCCCGCACGGCGAGCTTGCGGACCAGGGGACGGCCGTGCCAACTCGCCACCTGGCCGGCCTGGCGGGGTGGCCACTCGCCGAGCGCCGGGTAGGGCCGCCACGGGCTCTCCCACGGCTCCGGGAGGGCATCGCCCGCGTTGGCCCCGCTCGTCCCGCTCGTCGCGGTGGTCTGGAACACCCCGGGCATCCGGCCTTCCGGCACCTCCCAGAGGACCTCCTGCCGGAGCAGCTGTCCGTCCTCCGTCTGTGCCCAGGGACCGGTCAGGGAGAGCTCGACCTCGCCGTCGAAAGCGGGCGTGAAGTGGACTTCGACCTCGCTCCAGCGCCACCAGTCGATCGGGAACGAGACCACCTGGAGGCGCTTCCTTGCCTCGCGATCCTCCAGCCAGCCGGCCTCGCTGACCGAGCCCCGGCTGGCCCAGATGGCATCGATCGGGGGCTGCCCGCGAGCGGTCTTGAGCTCGAGCCGCGCGCTCGGTGCCACGCGTCGCGGGAAGGACTCGTCACTTGCTGCGAGCGGGGCGGCCCAAGCGAGCGCCGCCAGCAATCCAAGCACCGTGCCCGCGCCCTTCATCGCCGATCAGAAGTCGTGCCTGACGGGTTCGAGGCCCTCCGCCGCCACCTCGAAGGCCCCCTTCCCTCCACGCCGCAGGATCACCTGGCAGAGGCCGTTGAAGGCCGGCATGCGCGTGGCGCGGTGCATGGTCTCGAGGCAGGTCGGGTCACCATTGCCGGCGGCGAGGATCTCGACATCGCCGTCGACCTTGAAATCCAGCACCGGGTCGACCCGCGAGACCACCCGGCCGTCGGCATCGACCACCTCGATGCGCAGGAAGACCATCGCCCCGCTCCCCGCCGCGCCCGCCGCGCCCGCCGCGCCCGCAGCGCCCGCAGCGCCGGGCGCGCCGGGCTCCTCCACGACCCGCAGCGCCGCGGGCTCGCCGGTGGTGTCCCTCTCGGCGTCCGCCCATTCCGCACCGCCGCGGTAGGCCACCGCCCTCAGCGTCCCGGGCGCGTACTTCACCTCGTCCCAGACCAGCCGATGGCCGTCCTTGCGCTTGCGGCCGAGCGACTCGCCGTTGAGGAACAACTCGACCTCGTCCCCCGAGGTGTAGACGTGCACCGGGGTCACCTCACCCTCCCGCCCGGGCCAGTTCCAGTGCGGCAGGATGTGGACCATCGGCAGCTCCGGGCGCCAGCGCGACTGGTAGAGGTAGAAGCGGTCCTTGCGGAACCCGCAGAGGTCGAGGATGCCGAAGTAGGACGAGCGCGACGGCGGCCGAACCTTGCCGAGCTCCTCGAGTTCCTTCCCGTAGCGCTCGCGCTCCTCCGGGTCGTGGATGTTGAGCAGGTTGGTGAGGTCGTCGTTGTAGGGCGTCGGCTCGCCGAGGTAGTCGGTGCCGGTCCACACGAACTCGCCGAGGTTGGCCGGCCGCGTCGCGTCCTGGGCGTCGAACTCGACGTCCGGCCGGCTCGCCCAACGGGGGGCGTAGTAGTCGTACGACGAGACCTGGAAGTCGCCCAGCCCCTTCGACTTGTCGAGCGGCACCGGGAAGAAGTACTCGCCGCGCGAGCTGACCGTCGAGGCCGTCTCGGAGCCGTACACCGGGACCCCGGTTTCACGGTCGAGGTAGGGCTGGTAGAGGTCGGGCTTGTAGTTGAGCCCGAGCAGGTCGATCCCCTGCCACAGGTGCCTGACCGCCTCGCGGCTGTTGTTGCCCATCGTCACCGGCCGCGTCGGATCCTCCGACTTGACGATCTTGCGGAGGGAGTCGGCGGTCTTCCAGCCGTCCGGGCTCGACTGGTAGCCACCCGGGATCTCGTTGCCGATCGACCACATCACCACCGCCGGGCTGTTGCGGAAGTTGCGCACCATCAGGCGGAGGTCGCGCTCGTGCCACCCGGGGTAGAGCCGCGAGTAGTCGTTCCTGCGCTTGCCCTTGTCCCACACGTCGAAGGACTCGACCTGCAGCAGGACCCCCATCCGGTCGCACAGCTTCACCAGCCGCGGCGACGGCGGGTTGTGGGCGGTGCGGATCGCGTTGCAGCCCATCTCCTTGAGCAGGCGGATGCGGCGGGCCTCGGCCTCCTCGTGGAAGGCGGCACCCAGCGGCCCGAGATCGTGGTGCTGGCAGACGCCGCGGATGGCGAGCGGCTCGCCGTTGAGGAAGAAGCCCTCGCTGGCGTCGAAGCGGATCGAGCGGATGCCGAAGTCGACCGACTCGCGGTCGACCACCGTGCCGTCGCGGACCAGGCTCACCCGGAGCTCGTAGAGCACCGGCTTGGCGAGGGTCCACAGCTCCGGATTGCGCAGCACGAAGACGCCCTCCGGGCTGCCGTCCTCGTTGCGCAGCAGGACCTCGCCGGAGGCATCGAGGACCTCCTGGCGGATCTTCAGCCCGGCGGGATCGCCGTCGATCTCGACGTCGACCCGGATGATCGCCTGCCCCGGGGTCGCCTTCGGCGTGCGCACGAAGACCCCGTTGTGGGCGATGCGGGCGCCGGCCGGCTTGTCGACCAGCCAGGCGTCGCGGTAGAGCCCGGCCCCCGGGTACCAGCGCGACGACTCCGGCTTGTTGTCGAGCCGCACGGCGACCACGTTGCGTCCCGCCCGGATGCCCTCACCGAGGGGAATCCGGAACGAGCTGTAGCCGTAGGGATGTTCGCCGACCTTCGCGCCGTTGAGGTAGATCGTGGCGTTCGACATCGCGCCGTCGAGGTCGAGGAACCACGCCCGGTCCTGCTTCCCCTCCGCCACCTCGAAGGCCTTGCGATACCAGCCGATCCCGACCCACGGCAGCTTGCCGGTCGCACCCTCCAGCTCGCGCCGGAACGGTCCCTCGATGCCCCAGTCGTGGGGCAGGTCGAGGCGGCGCCATCCCGAGTCGTCGAGGTCGGGCGCCGCCAGTCCGGCGGGATCGTCCGGCTCCGGCCGCTCCGAGCCGTCGGCCAGCATGCCGTGGCGGGTGAAGCGCCAGCCGTCGTTGAAGTTGACCCTCTCCGCCGCAGCCGTGCCGGCCAGCAGGGCGAGCAGGCCGCCCAGGATCCATCGATTCGCCATGGCCGGGAGCCTAGGCCCCGCTCCGACCGGCGGCAAGGTCGACGCGGTTGGGAAATCGCTCAGTCCCCGGCCTTCTCGATCACCGCGTAGGCGTTGTGGTTGTGGATCGACTCGTAGTTGACCGCCTCGACGCGGTACCACGCGATGTCGGCGTGGTCGTTCGAGCGTGACGCGACGTTGCGCACGAGGTCCTCGACGAACACCGGGTGGTCGTAGGCGTGCTCGGTCACCGCCTTCTCGTCGGGCCGCTTGAGCAGGCTGTAGAGCTCGCAGCTGGCCGATCGCTCGATCAGGTCGATCAGGTCCTCGACCCACACCGGCTCGCGGAACCTCACCGAGTAGGTCACCTCGCCGCGCTGGTTGTGGGCGCCGCGGTCGCTGATCTCCTTCGAGCACGGGCACAGGGTCGCGACCGGCACCCGGACGGTGACGACGAAGTCGATCGGGCCGTCCTTCTCGGCCTCGACCTCGAAGCGGACGACGTAGTCCATCAGGCCGACCCGTCCGGTGACCGGCGCGGCCTTCGAGCGGAAGAAGGGGAACTCGAACTCGACGTGCGCCTTGCGGGCCTCGAGCCGCTCGAGCAGCTCGCGCGGGAGCCCCGCCATCGAGCGCACGTCGAGGCAGTCGCCGTGGGAGTTGAGCGCCTCGATGAAGCGGCTCATGTGGGTGCCCTTGTAGTGGTGGGGCAGATCGACGGCGAGCGCCGCGGTGGCGACCGTGCGCTGCACCGCCCCGCCCTTGTCGCGGACCTCGACCGGGACCCGGAGCCCCTTAACGCCCACCCGGTCGATCGCCAGCTGGCGGTCGTCGCGCTCGTTCTGCGTGTCCTTGAGTTCCTTCATCGGTCCCTGAAACGAAAGAAGGCCCGCCGCGTCAGCGGGCAGGCCTTCGTGAAAGCGTCGTTGCGAGAGTCGTCGCCAGCCGCCCGGATCAGGGCAGCAGATTGACCGCGCGGGCGCGCTTGATCTCGCGGGCGATCTTGCGGTGGAGCTTCGCGGAGACCCCGGTCACGCGGCGCGGCAGGATCTTGCCGGTGTCGGACGTGAACTTCGAGAGCAGGTCCGGGTTGGTGTAGTTCACCTGCTCGACCGGGATGTCGAGGCGGCGACGGGGCATGGTGCGGTTCGCCTTGCGGAAGGCGATCCGGCGCTGGACGGTTTTCGGTTCGGACATGGAAAGTGAGGAAAAGTGGGAAAGCGGAGTGGCAGGGCCGGGGCCGGCGGGTCGGCGGGTCAGCGGAGCTCGCGGTGGACGGTGCGGCGCTGGAGCGCCGGGTTGAACTTCACCTTCTCCAGGCGACCTGGGGTGCGGAGGCTCTTCTTGTTGCGGGTGGACACGTAGCGCGACGGGGATTTTCCCTCGGCGCGGGCCTCGGTGCACTCGAGAATGATGATATCGCGTGGCATGGGTCGTTGAAAGCGGTGGGGCCGCGCAGACTAGGCCCCGGATCCTAGCCGTCAAGCGAAACCGACAGGGAATCCGGCTCATCGCCGTCGGCGCCGTTGCCGAAGCCGATTTCCCCGGCCGGGCGGAAGCGCCTCTTGCCGTATTCCTTCTCCCACGAGGCCTGGCACTCGACCGTCAGCCGGGCGAAGGGGATCGCCTCGAGGCGGGCCTGGGGGATCTTGTCGCCCGACATCTCGCAGATTCCGTAGACGCCGTGCTCGATGCGCCGCAGGGCCTGCTCGATCTCGTAGAGGGCATCCTGCTCCTTGGCCAGGACGCTGAGCGCGAAATCGCGGTCGTAGGCGTCGCTGCCGGCGTCGCCCTGGTGCATCCCGCTGCCCGAGGCCTCGCTGCCCTCCGGGCCGCGGCGGATCTCGCCGGTCATGCCGGACATGGCGTCCACCAGCTCGTCGCGCAGGTCGAGCAGGCGCTGGCGCTGCTTCTTCATGAAGACGGTCAGCTTGACCGGCTTGCGTGGGGCGGCTTTCTTGGCGGCATTTTTGGCGGGCGGATCGGCCTTGGCCTCCGCCTCCTTCTTGGCCGGGGACTTCGTCACCTTCGCGGCAGCCTTCTTGGCCGTGGGCTTCTTGGCCGGGGTCTTCTTGACCGGGGTCTTGGCCACCTTCTTGGCGGCCTTCTTCGCCGTTTTCTTCGCCGCAGCCTTTTTCGCGGGTGCCTTTTTCGCCGTCTTCTTCGCAGCCGCCTTCTTCGCCGCCTTCTTCGCCGCCTTCTTGGCTACCTTCTTCGCCGTTTTCGCCGTTTTCGCCGTTTTCTTGGCGGTCTTCGCGGCGGTCTTCTTCTTCGCGGTCTTCTTCTTGGCGGCCATGGATCGGGTGATTTCGAAGGAAAGCTGAGGGTGCTTGCAGCGGTCCCGCCCGGGAACGCAACCATTGAGGCGCGGTCGATTAGCGCCTCCCCTACCCTGCTTCAAGTTGAAAGTTTGCTTTTCGGCCCGCAATCCCGGCAACGAGCGGGGCCGACCGCCCGTGCCGGCGCCTCGATTGGCGACCTCCGACCGGTGCTCCGGGGGGCTTGAAATGCCCCTGCCTTCTCCTATGCTGCCGCGCCCACCATGGAACTCCGCTCGATCGTCGAAGCCCTCATCACCGCCTCAGACTCCCCACTCACCACCGAGGAGCTTGCCCGCATCGTCCGTGCCCGGGTGGCCGAGGCGGAGGACAGCCGGGCCCGACAGATCGAGGAGGACGAGTCGCCGGAGGAGCTGCCCGGCTGGCTGACCGCGCTCGGCGAGACCTCGCCGGAGCAGATCCTCGCCGCCATCGCCGAGCTCAACCACAGCTACGCGGAGACCGGCCGCGCCTTCGCGATCGTCGAGCGGGCCCGCGGCTGGCGGGTCTTCACCCGCGCCGAGTACGGCGACTTCGCCCGCCTGCTCTTCCCGGGCCGCAAGCCGGAGCGCCTCAGCGGCCCGGCGATGGAGACCCTGGCGATCGTCGCCTACCGCCAGCCGGTGACCAAGTCGGCCATCGAGGCCGTCCGCGGGGTCGCCTGCGACGGCATGCTGCAGAAGCTGCTCGACCGCGAGCTCGTCCGCATTGCCGGCCGTGCCGAGCTGCCCGGCCGGCCGCTGCTCTACGAGACCACCGAGTTCTTCTTCGAGCACTTCGGCATCCGCTCGGTCGACGACCTGCCGAACGCCGACGAGCTCCGCAAGGTCCGGCTGCCCGAGCCCGACGAGGGCGAGCCGGCCGCAGCGCCGGAAGAGGAACAGATCCCGCTGGCCAAGGCCGCGGAACCGGACGCTTCCGGGGCCGTCGAGAGTGTCGAGAGCGCCGAAACCGCGACCCCGCAGGAATCGTGAACCTCGACGACATCCGCCGCGAGATCGACGACATCGACCGCGACCTGCTCGACCTGCTCTCCAAGCGCGCCGAGCTGGTCCACCAGGTCGGCGTGGTCAAGAAGCGGGACGGCCT
>JAUIJB010000091.1 GCA_030430455.1 Verrucomicrobiia bacterium
GAGCAGCAGGACCTTCGGCTGCAGCGCGATCGCGCGGGCGATCCCGACGCGCTGCTGCATGCCGCCCGAGAGCTCGCGGGGGTACTTCCTCATCGAGTCCGCCAGGCCGACCACCGAGAGCGAGTGCTCGACGATCTGGTGGCGGGTCGCCTTGTCGGCGTGGGGGTAGACGCTCTTCACGCCGAGCATGACGTTGCCGAAGGCGGTCAGCCACGGCATCAGGCAGGGCGCCTGGAACACCACCGAACGGTCCGGGCCGGGGCCGGAGATCTCGCGGTCGCCGACGATGATGCCGCCGTCGGAGATCTCGTTGAGCCCGGCCAGCATCGTCAACACGGTCGACTTGCCGCAGCCCGAGTGGCCGATCAGCGAGATGAACTCGCCCTGGCGGATGTTGAGGTTGAAGTCCTCGACGACCCGGAAGTCCTCGCCGTAGGGGTTGGGGTACTCCTTGACGAGGTTGTGGATCTCGACGAACTTGCTTCTCAGCTTGGACGGCTCGGGCTCCATGGGCTGGTGGACTTGGAGGTTCATGCGGCGGAGGTGGGATGTTGGGCCCGCGGCTTGAGGCGCGGCGTGGCGCTGGGCAGCGAGAAGTCCCGCGGGCGGATGTCGGGCATCGGCACCACCTTGCCGGCGGTGAGCTCCTTCGACTCCTTGTTGAGGTGCATCATGAAGCTGGTGATCTCCGACTTCAGGCGCATGTACTCGGGGTGGTCGTTGAGGGTGTGGCGGTCGCGCGGGCGGGCCATGTTGACGGCGAACTCCTCGGCGAGGGTCGCCCCGGGGCCCATCGTCAGCGGGATGATCCGGTCGGCCATCAGCACGGCCTCGTCGACGTCGTTGGTGATCATGACCACGGTGCGGCGGTCGGTTTCCCAGATGTTGAGGATCTGGTCCTGGAGCTCGGAGCGCGTCAGCGCGTCGAGCGCCGAGAGCGGCTCGTCGAGCAGCAGCACCTGCGGGTCGAGCGAGAGCGTGCGGGCCAGCGAGGCGCGCTGGCGCATCCCGCCGGACAGCTCGTGCGGCTTCTTGTCGCCGGCGTGGTCGAGCTTCACCATGCGCACGTAGTGGGCGACCTTGTCGGCGACCTCCGCCTTCGACAGCCTGGGAAAGGCGGTCCTCACGGCGAGCGCGACGTTCTCGTTCACCGAGAGCCACGGCAGCAGCGAGTAGTTCTGGAACATCAGGCCGCGGTCGGGGCCCGGCCCGGTCACGCGCCGGCCGGCCATGCGGACCTCGCCGGTGCTCGGCGGCTCGAGGCCCGAGAGGGTGTTGATCAGGGTCGACTTGCCGGAGCCGGAGAAGCCGATGACGGCGACGAATTCGTTCTCCGCGACCTTCAGGTTAAGGTCGGAGAGGACTTCCGTCCGGTTGCCGGCCGGGCCGAAGGCGACGCTGACCTGGTCGAGTTCGAGGAAGGACATGGAGCGGGATCGTTGGGCGTGGGTTCGCGGGCTGCGGAGTCCTGCCTCAGGCCGTGGCGCTGCCGTCGTCGAAGGACACCAGCCGCTGCAGGAAGATCATGATGCGGTCGAGGAAGAAGCCGATGATCCCGACCACGAAGCAGGCCAGGATGATGTTGGCGAAGGACTGCGACGAGCCGTTCTGGTACTCGTCCCAGACGAACTTGCCGAGGCCGTCCGACGACGACAGCGCCTCGGCGGCGATCAGTACCATCCAGCCGACGCCGAGCGAGATGCGCAGGCCGGCGAAGACCAGCGGCAGGGACGAGGGGATGACGATCTTGAACAGGCGCGACCAGAAGCCGAGGCGGAGCACCTTGGCGACGTTCATGTGGTCCTTGTCGATCGACGAGACCCCCAGCGCGGTGTTCACCAGGGCGGGCCACAGCGCGCACATGGCGACCGTGCAGGCCGAGAAGATCATCGCCGGGTTGGTCTGCAGGAAGGCGACCGGGTTGGGCAGCCAGCCGAACCACTTGTCCTGGTTCAGGCTGACGAACAGCGGGTGCTTCTCGGGGTCGGGGAAGAAGGCGCCGATGATGATCTGGAAGATCAGCAGCCACACCACCGGCGAGACCGGCCGGAAGATCGAGATGATCGGCGTGAGGCAGGCCATCACGATGCGGTTGAGCCCGCACATGATGCCGATCGGGATCGCCAGCGCGGCGGCGATGAGGAAGCCGACGAAGACGGTGGCGAGCGAGCGCTTGGTCTGCCAGAAGATGGTCGCGGTGCGCGGGTAGGTCTGGGTGGTGGCGCTCTCCGCGCGCTCGGCGTTGCGGGCGATCGACTTGGCCTCGCGGATCACCTTCTTCGGCTCCGTCGCGGCGGCGAGCTCGGCCTCGTCCTTCGCGATCTTCTCGAGGTACTCGGCCTCCTTCACGTTGCGGTTCTCGTTGGTCAGGATGGCGATGCGCTTCTTGTAGTGCTGGACCTCGTCGGCGACGCGGTTGGCGGCCATCTGGGCCTCCTTCACCTCCTCCGGCGGGTTGGCGAGGATCTCGTCGATGCGGGACTCGATCACGTCCTCGGTGGCGCCCTCGGCGTCCTCGATCTTCTCGTGCTCGCGGACCATCGCGACGAGCTCGGCGGGCTCGGCCTGCTTCTCGGCGACCTTCCCGGCGAGGGCGGTCATCTCCGCCTCGCGCTGGTCCTCGAGTTCGCCGTGCTTCGCCTTGAGCGACTCGAGCTCGCTGCGCAGCGGGGCGATCCGGGCGTCCATCTGCTCCTTCGCGGCGGCGGCGATCTCGTCGGAGAGCTCGCCGAGGCGCGCGGCCTCGGCCTCGAGCCGCGCAAGTTCCGCCTCGGCCTCGGCGAGGGTGGCCTCGCGCTCGGCGCCCTCGACGATGAAGTCGCTGGCCTTCTCCTCCTGGCGCTCGTCGAAGCGCTTGTTGTCCTCGTAGGCGGTGAGGATCTTCGCCGGGGTGGGAACCTCGCCGGACTTGGTCTTGTGGTTCGGGCCCATCACCGTCCAGATCCCCAGGCAGGCCAGCACGAAGAGGATCGGCAGGACCATGTACTTGGCGATGTCGCGGACCTGCTTCTGCGGCTCCTCGCCGAAGGCCAGCCGGACCGGCGGGTCGAGGACCTTGAAGCCGCTGACGTCGATGCCCTTGAGCAGCGCGTACTTGATTTTGTCTTTGATGGAGGAATCGGCCATGGCGGTGGGTGTCTGGGCGTTTGTGAAAGCCGCGGGCGTGCCAGATGGCCCGGCACGCGGTGGAAATGGCACTGGTTTGTGCTCCTCGAATCCATGAGCCCGCCTCATGGGACGGGCGGGCACGAGAAGCCCGGGGGCCTGCCGGCCCCCGGGCGGTGGTTGGTTTCGAGGGCTGGGTGCTCCGCTTCGGACCTCACTTCGAGGCCAGCGAGGCGTCGTCCTTGTTGCCGATCTTGTGGCTGTTGAGGTAATCGATCGGCTTCCTGCCGTCGTAGCTGATGCCGTCGATGAACTCGTCGGTCGCCGGCTTGTAGCCGTCGAAGTCCGCCGCGGGAACCTCGTCCTCCTCGAGGAATCCCTCCTCGATCAGGTGTTCGGCGGCCGCCATGTAGACCTCGGGGAGGTAGACCTCCTTGGCGACCTCGTGGTACCATGAGGCCGGCTTGGGCTCGGTGATCTGGCCCCAGCGGCGCATCTGGGTGAGGAACCAGACGCCGTCCGAGTAGTACGGGTAGGACGACTGGTACTTGAAGAACACGTTGAAGTCGGGCATCGCCCGCTTGTCGGTCTTCTGGAAGTAGAAGTAGCCGGTCATCGAGTTCTTGATGACGTCGAAGTCGGCGCCGACGTAGTTCGGCTGGGAGAGGATGCGGCAGGCTTCCTCGCGGTTGACGAGCTTGCCGTCCTCCTCGGCGTCGAGCCACTTGCCGGCCTTGATCAGCGCCTTGGTGACGGCGATCAGGGTGTTCGGGTTCTCGTCGGCCCAGTCCCTGGTGACCCCGAAGACCTTCTCGGGGTTGTTCTTCCAGATGTCGTAGTTGGTGGTCACCGGCACGCCGATCCCCTTGGCGACGGCCTGCTGGTTCCACGGCTCGCCGACGCAGTAGGCGACGTTCTTGCCGGACTCGAGGGTCGCGGGCATCTGTGGCGGCGGGGTGGTCGACAGCTCGATGTCGCCGTCGGTGAAGCCCTTGAGGTCGGTCGAGGTGTACATCCCCGGGTGGATGTCGGAGGCGGCCAGCCAGTAGCGGATCTCGTAGTTGTGGGTCGAGACCGGGAAGACCATGCCCATGGGCAGCTTCTTGCCGTCCTCCTTGGCCTCCTCGACGATCGGCTTCAGCGAGTCGGCGCTGATCGGGTGCTCGGGCGTCGGGGTGTCGAGCGACTCGTCGTTCTCCTGCATCTGCTCCCAGATGGCGTTGGAGACGGTGATCCCGTTGCCGTTCAGGTCGAGGGTGTAGGGCGTGACGATGTGGGCCTTGGTGCCGAAGCCGATGGTGGCGGCGATCGGCTGGCCCGACAACATGTGGGCGCCGTCGAGTTCGCCGGTGATCACGTTGTCGAGGAGCTGCTTCCAGTTCGGCTGCGCGATCACCTCGACCTGGAGGCCTTCTTCCTCGAAGAAGCCCTTTTCCTTCGCGATGACGATGGGGGCGCAGTCGGTGAGCTTGATGAAGCCGAACTTGAGTTCGTCCTTCTCAACGTCGAGTTGCTCCGCGTGAAGGGAGCCGATGCCGATGGCGGCAAGGAGGATTGTGTTTCGGAATTGCATGGCAGTGACAGTTGGTAGTCGCCATCCATGGAAGCGGTGGCCGTGCCACCCGAAGGCTCCGGCGATGAAGCTCGCCGGGTGCTTTCTCATCCGAAGCATTAGGCGCCCTCATCGGGCGTGGCGGGCGTGGCGGGCGTGGCGGGCGTGGCGGGCGTGGCGGGCGGGGCGCCGGGCTGCCGGGAGAGTCAGGCCGGCATGAGCAGCTTCTCCGACTCGCGGTAGAGGTTCTGGCGGTAGAGCCGGGTCAGCGACGAGGCGGTGGTGTCGTCGGGCAGCAGCCCCGCGCTGCGGATCCCGGAGAGGAACCACGAGGCCTTGGCGGTGGTCGGGCAGTTCAGCTCGCCGCCGTAGAACAGGTGCAGGTCGGAGGCGTCGCCCTTGCGCCAGCCGGAGTTGAAGACCGGTCCCAGGCTGTTGGCGAGGGTCTCCTCGCGGCAGCCGGTGTACTGCGGCTTGGCGAGGATCCGGATCAGCTCGTCGCGGAAGTCGGGGTCCTGGCAGGTGCGGCAGGCGTCGAGCAGCGCGGCGCCGAGGGCGACCGTGTCGTCGTGGCGCTCGTCGACGAAGCCGCCGTCGACCAGCAGGATCTTCTCGGGGTGGCCGGTGGAGAGGTCGGCCGAGGTGACCGGGCACCAGCCGGTTCCGGCGAGGACGCTCTCGGAGTTCCAGGGTTCGCCGACGCAGTAGCCGTCGATGTGGTTGGCGGCCAGGTTGCGCGGCATCAGCGGCGGCGGCAGGAAGACCAGCTCGACGCCCTGGCCCGGGGTCAGGCCGTGCTGGCGCAGCCAGTTGTAGAGCAGGATGTGGTGGGACGAGAAGCGGTGGGCGGCGGCGAGGGTGAAGGGCCGGTTTTTCTTCCAGCGGTGGCGGACGAAGCCGGCGAGGCCCTCGCCACGGCCGATGAGGTCGGAGGGGAGCTCCTTCGACAGGGTGATCGCGTTGCCGTGGGCGCTGAGGATCAGCGGCACGGCGACCTCGCGGCGGACCCGGCCGAGCCCGAGGGCGAGGTGGAAGGCGATCCCGGCAATCGACTGGGCGGCGTCGATCTCGCCGTAGAGCAGCATGTCCCGCACCGTCGCCCAGCCCGGTTGTCGCGACAGTTGGACGTGGAGTCCGTAGCGCTGGAAGATCCCGAGCTCGTGGGCGACCGCGATCGGCGCGCAATCGTTGAGGGGCACAAAGGCGAGGCGGATCGGCGAGCGGGATTCCACGGAAGTCACGAAAGTCGCTGTAAGCGGAAAAGGTGCCAAGATCGGATCCTTGGCATGGGTGGTGCTGCTCCGGCCGGACGAATCCGATGATTCATACTCATGACTGAGCTGCTTCCGGACTTGAGACAGCTCCGGGCTTTCGTCGCCGTGGCCGACGAGGGGAGTTTCACGCAGGCCGCGAAGAAGCTCTACCTCACCCAGTCGGCGATCAGTCACTCGATGAAGGCGCTGGAGGAGAGCCTGGAGTGCCGTCTGCTGTCGCGCCTGGGCCGCAAGACCGTCCTCACCAACGAGGGCGAGGTTTTCCTGCGCCGCTGCCGCGGCGTGCTCGGCGAGCTCGAGCGCGCGGCGCGCGAGCTCGACGGCATGAAGCGCTGGGGCCAGGCGCGGATCCGCATCGGCGCGCCCCACTCGCTGTGCCAGTTCCTCCTGCCGACGGTGCTGCGCGAGTTTCGCGACTGTTTTCCGCGCTGTGAGCCATCGATCGAGGCCGGCAACACGGCGCAGTTGATCGAGCGCCTGGCGGACCACGAGCTCGACGTCGTCGTCGGCCTGCGCATCCGCGAGGCCGGCGAGTGCGAGTCCCAGGCGATTTTCCGCGACCGGATGACCTTCGTCCTGTCGCCGGTTCACCCCTGGGCGGACCGCCGCACGCTCGAGCCGGAGGACCTCGAGACCGTCCAGTTCATCATCTACGCCAAGTCCACCGAGACCCACCGGCTGGTCGAGGAGTACTTCGCCTCGATGGGCGTCCGGCCGCGGGCTCCCCTGGTGCTGGGTGACATGGAGGCGATCAAGGAGATGGCCAAGATCGGCATGGGCGTGGGGATCGTCGCGCCCTGGACGGCGCGGCGCGAGGTCCACGAGGGTTCGCTCATCACGCTGCCGCTGGGCGAGTCGTCGATCGAGCGCGAGTGGGCTGTGTTCTGGAACAAGGATCGTCCGCTGTCGCTGATCGAGGAGACCTTCGCCGGGATCGCCGGCATGGTCGGCGAGTCGCTTGGGGAAGGGTAGCGGGTAGCCAGTAGCGGGTAGCAGGGGGGGGCTCGTCCGTCGTTCTCGATTCTTCCGCCGATGCGAGTACGACTCTCACCGGCGCAGCCGGTCCAGCGGAGCGCCGTCCGCCGCGGCGGATCAGTCGGCATCCGAATTGCCAAGGCGGACTCTCGGGGACCACTTGGGCCGATTGAAGTCGGCGCTCCGTTCCTCACCCGCGGCGCAGCCGCCTCTGGTCTTTCGTCTTCTGTCTTCCCGTCTTCCGTCTCCGGCGCAGCCGGTTCACCCGCCCAGGTAACTCATCTCCGCCTTCGGGGCGTGGGTGTCCCCGCGCTGCTCGGAGTACCGGTCACTCCGCGCCGACCACAGGTCGTGGAGCGTGCGGCGGAGCAGGTCGTCGCCGGCCCCGCCGCGCAGCAGTGGCCGCAGGTCGTGGCCGTGGCTGGCGAACAGGCAGGTGAACAGGTGGCCGTCGGCCGACAGACGCAGCCGGCTGCAGTCGCGGCAGAACGGCTGGCTGACCGAGGCGATGATCCCGATCTCGGCCTCGCGGCCGCGGTGGCGCCAGCGTCGCGCGGTCTCGCCCGGATGCGCGGGTGACAGGGGCTCGAGCTCGAAGCGCCCCTCAAGCATCGCCAGGATCTCCGCCGCGCCGACCACCTGGCCGCGGTCCCAGGCGTTGCACTCGCCGACGTCCATGAACTCGATGAAGCGGAGGGTGACCTGCTCCGCCAGGGCCCACTCGGCGAGCGGCAGGACCTGCCCCTCGTTGACCCCGCGCTGGACCACAGCGTTGGCCTTGACCGGCAGGCCGAAGGCGCGCGCCGCCGAGATCCCGGCCAGCACGCGCCCGACCTTGGCGCCCGTCCCGTTCATGCGGCCGAACACCGCCGGGTCGAGCGCGTCGAGGCTGACCGTGACCCGCGACAAGCCGGCGAGCGCCAGCGCCTCGGCGTGGTGGGCCAGCAGCAGGCCGTTGGTGGTCAGGGCGATCTCGTCGATCCCGTCGATCGCCGCCAGCATCGCGACGAGGTCCTCGAGGTCGCGCCGCAGCAGCGGCTCGCCGCCGGTGAGACGCAGCTTGCGGACACCGAGCGAGGCGCCGATCCGCGCCAGCCGCTCGATTTCCTCGAAGCTCAGGATCTCCGCCCGCGGCAGGAAGGCGTGGCCGGGGCCGAACTCCTCGATCGGCATGCAGTAGCGGCAGCGCAGGTTGCAGCGGTCCGTCACCGAGATGCGCAGGTCGCGCAGCGGCCGGCCGAGGCTGTCTGTGGGGTGGGCAGTCAGGATTTCAGGATTTCAGCGTTTCAGCGTTTCAAAAGACGGGCCCGGGGGGGAGCTTCCCCCGGGCCCGTCACGCAAGCAACCCAGGATGCGGGTTCAGAAGGTGTAGTTCAGCTCGAGGCTGAAGCGGGTGGTGTCGGCAGGGTTGGCGATCGGTCCGGCGAAGGCGCCGTCCTGGTCGAAGTAGGCGAACTTGGCGATCGCCGTGAAGTTCTCGTTGAACTTCTTGGCGAGCACCGCGTCGTACTCCCAGCCGTAGCCGAAGTCGGTGTCGTTGTCGCCGAAGAAGTGGAAGAACTGGGCGAAGTTGATGCCCCAGAACGGCGTCTTCCACTTGTGGCTGAAGTAGAGGTCGTTGAGGCCGGGGTTGGACACCAGGCCGATGCGGCGGCCGATGAAGACGTCGGCAAAGCCGTTGAAGGCGTGGACCGTCGCCAGCGGCGTCACGAAGTCGTGGTCGAGGTACTCCCAGCCGATGCCGAAGTTGTGGCAGTTCCACTGGTAGTTGCCGTTCAAGTGGGCGTAGTAGGAGTCGTCCACCCCGATCGGCGTGCTGTCGGCGTCGGTCTGGTAGGCCGCCTCGGCGCGCAGGGTGAAGTCGCCCCACTTGTAGGAGGCGATCCCGCCGAAGGTGTTGTTGCTGATGTAGCCCGCGTTGGCCGCGGTCTCGTCGAAGTCCATCAGGTAGGCGTAGCCGGTCAGCGAGAGGTTCTCGATGCCGTCGTAGCGGGCGTTGAACAGGTGGATGTCGCCGGCGAAGCTGCGCAGCGCACCGGTGGCGTCGGAGCCGAAGATCCGGTTGGCCCGGTTGGCGTAGGCGTAGAAGAGGGTGAGGCCGTCGATCGAGGTGTTGCTGATCATGGCGGCGTCGTAGGTCTGCTCGTTCTGGCGCCAGCCGACGTTCCCGACGAAGGCGTCGTTGTCGAGCTTGATGCGCTGGCGGCCGCCCTTGACGGTGGTGTCGAAGCCCTTCCACTGGATCCACGCGCGGTTGAGCTCGTTGCTCTCGGGATCGAAGATGCCGACCCGGGTCGGGTCGTTCGGCGAGGTCGAGGCGCCGGGGCCGGAGTCGTAGCTGTCGTCGACCGCCTGGGTGAACTCGCCCTCGACGAAGGCGCTGAGCCCGTACCATTCGGCAGTCATCAGGCCGACCCGCTCGCGCACGGTGAAGGCGGTGGCGGAGCGGATGCCCGGGGCGTCGATGTCGCCGTATTCGAAGCGCGCGCGGATGTTGAGCGTCGGCTTGATCCACGGTTCGTCCTCCGGTGGAGGCGCGGTTTCGGGCGCGGGGGTTCCGGCGAGGGCACTGTGGGCGGCGGCGGTGGCGAGTGCGATGAGGTGATGATGTTTCATGGCTCGGTCGTGCCGGAAACGGGAGCTTCGCACGTGCCATCACCCGCCGCCCGGCGAAGCGCAAGCAGGAAAGATTCCGCAAGCAGCGGATGAGGGCGACTCATGGGTGCCCGGCCACCGCATCAGCCGCACCAGCCGCGCAAGACTCCGGCCAGCACCGCGAGATGGCAGCGGGCTGGCCGGAGCATTTTCGGGTTTTTTCTCCTCCGTGGAGGAGGAGTCTCCCGGGGAGGGGAATGGAGGCCCCGGGGGGTCTCAGGGGTTCCAACCGGGAAATGCCGGCCGGGATTTCCAGGAAACCTTCGGGTGTTCTTTTCATGCCAGCCCCCCCAAACAGCCTGAGTGGATCCGGTTCGGAATCGGGAAACCGCGCATCCAGGGACTCCGATGGTTTCACGAATCCGCTATCAGGCCCGCGCGAGCTGCGAGATGAGCCGCCGCGACTGGTCGAGGTAGCTGCCACCGAACAGCCAGGCATGGTTGAGCAGGTGATACAGGCGGTAGAGCTCGAAGCGGATCTCGTGGCCGTCCTCGAGCGGCAGGCGGGCGTGGTAGGCGCGATAGAACTCCGGCCCGAAGCCGCCGAACAGGGTGGTCATCGCCAGGTCGCACTCGCCGTGGCCGTGGTGGGCGGCGGGGTCGAAGAGCACCGGGGTGCCGTCTGCCAGGAAGGCCTTGTTGCCGGCCCACAGGTCGCCGTGAAGCAGCGCCGCCGGCGGGTGTCGGGGGAGGAACTCGTCGAGGCGGGAAAGCAGCAGGTCGGCATCCTCGAGGCGGTTCCCGCGCCCGGTGAGCAGGCCGAGCAGGTGGCCGAGGCGCCGCTCGCGGAAGAATTCCGGCCAGTCGTCGAGCCAGCCGTTCGCTTGCGGGGTGGCGCCGAGGAAGTTCTCCCCGGGGAAGCCGTAGGCGTCGGCGGTCGACCCGTGCAACGCGGCGAGTTGCTCGCCGAGCAGGCCCTCGTCGCCGCCCGGGTGCAGCTCGAGGTGCTCGAGCACGAGGAAGGCATCGCCGCCCGTGCAGCCCTGCGCCACCACCTCCGGCACCCGGATGGCGCCGGTGTTGCGGATCGCGCCGAGCGACGCCGCCTCGGCGCGGAAGTTGGCTTCCTGGGAGGGCTCGTTGGTCTTGACGAAGCAGTCGCCCCAGCGCCACGCGGAATGGATGCAACCGCCGCCGACGGGCGCGGGCCGGCCGGCGGGCCGGGTTGCGCCGCTGGCCTCGATGAACTCACCGATGCTTTTCCAGTCCGGCATCGGCGCCAGCCAATCACGGCGCCGCGCCCGGCGCGAGGTGGATCTCGATCCGTCCCCAATCGCCGGCGCCATCGCGTCGGAAGGCGGCGTAGTCGGGCTCGCGGTTGTCATCGTCCCCGCCGTCGCCGAGCTGATAGATCTGCCTCCTTCCACGCGGGGCGTAGTGCCAGACGACCCCGGCAACGCTTAGGCGCTCGTCGAGGAAGGCGTCCAGCTCATGCATGACCGGGAACCCGTGGGCGTGGGTGGCGCCGGACAGCGCGTCCTCGATGGCCTCCAGCTCGGCGGGGTGATTCCCTTCGAAGGCGTTTCGGTCGCGGAGCTCCAGCAGCTGGTCGACCAGCCCCCAGATCCCCAGCACCACCACGAGCCCGATCATCCCGCCGCCCCACCGCCGCGCCGCCCGGGTCCAGAACACCAGCAGGCGCCCCTTCAGCGCGATCACCCCGAGCACCGCCATCGCCGTCTCGAAGCCGACAACCGGAAGGTGGTGGGTCCAGAAGCGCAGGTCGCCCGGGTCCAGCCAGGCGGGAGCCGGCCCGAACTCGGACTCGACCGGCTGCCACTGGAACAGCGCGGGGATCAGCTCGACCCAGAGGGCGACCGCCGCGAGGCTGGTCATGAAGATCATGAAGCGCAGCCAGGCCTGTGAGCCCCGCAGGACCCCGAAGCCGGCGACGATGGCGAGGATGTCGAAGGACACCGCCCAGCCGAAGAAGCCGGCGACGATCCCGAGGGCCTGGAAGGCGAGGATGGCGATGCCGAGCAGCCGGCTGGGCAGGGACCGCTCCCTCGCCAGCCGCTCCTCCTCCTCGCGGTCGGCGGGAAGCGCCAGGATCGGGCTGGCCGCTTCGGGATTCACAGCATGTCGCGCGTGATCGGGTAGCGCGCGGCGCAGCGCGGGCACTGGATGACGATCTGCTCCTCGCCCTCGAAGAGCTCCTCCGGCCGGTCCTTCCAGGTGCCGAGCACCGGGAGGATCTTGTCGAGCTCGCAACCGCAGTGGAAGCGGAAGCGCCGCGACTCGATCCGCTTGGTCTCCTCCTCCGCCTCGAGCCTCTCGACCTGCGCGGCATCGAGGCCGGCGAACCATTCCTCGTCGTAGTCCGGCTGGGCCGCGACCATGGTGAAGACCTCGTCGTCGTGGCGGAACAGGCGCGCCGGGCGCTGCTCGGACTGCATGTAGTACTGCTCGACCCAGAACAGCGGGTCGCGCTCGTCGACCTGCAGCGCCGAGGTGCGCGGCTCCTGGGCGGGGACCGTGGTCTGGGAATAGAACACGTCGCGGTCGGGCTCGCGCACGTCCTCGGTGAAGATCCGCCCGGTGAGGCCCTCGGCCACTGAACCGCCGGTGACGAAGACGTTGATGCGCGGGGCGCGCAGGTTGACCGTCCAGGCGACCGTCTCCGCCCACGGCCGGGCGACGAGGTGGAGCGCCAGCCCGGCCAGCAGCTCCTTGAGCATGGCGTCGAGGTCCTCGGGCTGGCGGATCCCGTGCTGCATCAGGTGCAGGTAGTAGTCGGTGAAGACCGGCGTGAACTGGCCGCGGAGCAGCAGGGCGTTGCGGTGGCGGATGAAGATCGAATCGATCCGGCTGAATTCTTCGACGGGGCTTTGCTCGACGGACACGGCCCCCGGGTAAGGCCGCTGCGGGGCGGTGCCAAGGATGGAGTGCTGCGGCGGAAAGCAGGCAGCCCGGATGCGCGGGGCGCATCCGGGCTGCGGGCTCCCTCCGGGAGCAGTGAACCCGAGGGAATTGGGGGGGGAGAATTGGTTGGGGCTGGGGGGAGAAGGTTTTTTCCGGGGGGATGGGGGGAGTTCCTTGTTTTGGGGTCCGGGGGGAAGGTCCTGGGTGGGTGGTGGGGAAGGTCCTGAGCGGGGTGGGGCCTCGGCGGGGGGCTGTCTTGGGGAGGGGGCTTAGTCGGGGGTGGCCGGGTCCTCAGTCGGGCGCGACCCGGGAGATCGCCTCGGCGATGGCCTCGGCGCGTTCGGCCGGGTCCTCCGGAAGGGTGCTGCGCCCGGCCTCGCGGCCCGCGGCGTCGTAGCGGACGATCTCGCCGGTGGTGAAATCGACCACCACCCGCGGGAAGGGGCCGCTCTCCGGCGCGGGCGCGGTGTCGGCCACGGTCAGCGCCGCGGGATCGAAGAGGGAGGGGTCGAGCGCGGAGGCCTCGCCGCCCACGAGGATCAGCCGGACCTGTGCCTCCCCGGCGGCGGCGCCATCGGCGGCCGCGCCGCGGAAGGTCTCGGAGGTGGGCTTGGGCGGGGAGTTGAAGAAGGGAAGCGCGATGCCGAACACCAGGATGATGGCGGCCGCCACGCCGAAGGCCGGGCTGGCCAGGAAGCGGCGCAGCCGGCCGAACCTCGACGGCGCACCGGACGGGGCGCGCTTCGCCGGCGTGCCGGCGCCGGCGAGCCCGGCCTCGAGGTCATCGATCAGGTCGCGCGGCGGTGGCGGCGGCGTTTCTCCCGATGCCCCCGGGGCCGAGCGCATCAGCAGCTCGCGGGTCTCGCGCAGGTTCTCGGGAAGGTCATCGCTCATGGCGCTCGTCGTCTCGGGGCTCCCAACCGCAGGGGGCTGGCGGACATTTTCACGGACTTAGGCATTTTCTCAGCTTGGACAGCGCGGTCTCCAGCCGGGCATTCACCGCGCGGCGCCGGGTCGAGGCCGAGGCTCCGGGCTTGAGCTCGAGCGTGGCGCAGAACTCGGGGTCCTCGATGAGGTCCTGGATCGTCGCCGAGCGCGCGATGTAGAGCTGGACCAGCAGGTCCCACTCCGCCGGCTCGAGCGCCTCGCGGCAGTGGCGGTAGATCTCCTCGAAGCTCGGTGTGCCGTCGCTCGCCGGGTCGGCGAACTGGACCGGCCGGTCGGGGTCGTCGACCAGCGCGTCGAAGCTCTCGCCGGTGTTCGGCTGGTTCTTCAGGGTCGCGCGGCGGCGGATCCAGTCGATCGCGCGGAACTGGAGCATGCGCGACTGCAGCGGCACGATCTCCTCGAACACGGTGAGGTCGGTGATCGGGGCCCGGCCGTCGCGGACCCGCTCGCGGGCGAACTCGGCGAGGGTCTCGAGGAAGACATCCTCGGCGTCGCTCGCGGCGATGCCGCGGCGGCTCAGCTGGGCGAATGCCAGCGGCCGGAGCAGGGCCGGGAGCCGGTCCCACTCGCGGTCGTGGAAGCCGCGCTCGGGGTCCTGGCGCTGCAGCCGGTCGAGGTCGAGGTTGGCGGGGTAGCGCTGGTCGGCGGAGTCGCGGTGGCGCTGCGGGTCGCTCGCCTCGCGGCGCTCGCGGGCAACCAGCCCGAGGCTGGCCCGGGTGCACTCCTCGAGCGCCTCGGCCAGGAAGCGGCTGCGCGGCGGTGGATCGTCGCGCACCAGGTTGCGCAGCACCCGCTCGGCGATCCGGCTGGCCTGTTCCTGCGGCACCACGACGCCCTCGACCGGCCGCCGGGCACGGTGCCAGCAGGCTTTCCAGCAAGATTCGAGGAAATCCCGGGTGGCCGCCATGGAGGACCCGAGGGGACAACGAGCCGGGCCGCTTGGCAAGCCCCCGGCGCTGCCCTAGGGTTTTGGAAAGCTGGATTCCGCCGTTTCGGTTGGGAGGATGTGACCATGCGAGTGCGCCAACGATCCCTGTTGCCTCTGATGCCCTTGTTGCCATCGTTGACTCTGGGCAGCTTGGCCCTCGCCCTGCCGGCGGCGGGCCAATGCCCCGGCATGACCGGCGGCCCCACCCTCGAGACCCCCGGCAGCGCCACCTGCATGCACGAGCTCATCGCCGGCGGTTCGCGCACCACCTTCACCCTCACCGCGGACACGGTGCTCGCCTGGAACGACGGCATGCAGGTCGGCGGCGGTCACGAACTGGTCTTCGACCTCGTCGACGGCAACGGCGTGTTGAATGCCGTCAGCGGTGGCGCCCGGATCGACGGCATCGTCAGGTCGAACGGTCCCGTGGCCATCTTTGCCGACCGGATCGACGTCGGTGGCTCGGTCGAGGCCGGCGAGGTCGTCCTCGCCGCCGGTTCGATCGATGACCCCGCGGCCCTTTTTTCCGCCAGCAACTACACCATCGAGGCCGCCGCGGGGTCGCGCTTGACCGTCGATGGCACGGTCCGGGCGACCGCTGGCGACGCGATCCTCGCCGGGCGTCTGGTCAACCTTCGCGGCGGCGCCGGCGTGGACGCATCCGGTTCCGTCCGCATCGGCGGCGGCAACGAGGTCGCGGTCGCCCCGGGCGGTGAGCAGCGCCTCGCGGCCGGTGGCTCGCGCGGGGTCGTCCTCCATCTCGGTGAGTCGCGTGGCGCGACCCTCGAGCTGGTCGGCGTCGACGAGGTCACCAATGCCGGCCGCCTGGTCGCCGACGGGCCCGAGCCGAAGGTCTTCCTCGAGGTCGGTTCCGGCGGGGTGATCAACAACGAGGGCAGCGGCGTGATCATCGGCACTCCGGTCATCGACGGCGCCTTCGACAACGACGGCGTGGTGCTTGAGCCAAGCGAGGGCGACACCGCCGCCGTGGTGAACTCCGCGGTGCTCAAGCTGCCGGCGGTGAGGCGGCCCGGCGGGGAGAAGGAGACCCGCTCGCGCGTCGTCACCACCCAGGGGGCGGCCACGGCGAGCAGCGACGCCGGCCGCGACCGCCAGCGCGCCAACGCCGTCCAAGCCGCGCGCAACAAGGACAGCCTGCTGCGCCGCGGGTCCTTCTTCGGCATGCGCGGCCAGAGCGGCGGCAAGAAAAAGGGCCGCTGAGGGGGCAGCCCGCGGGCCTGCGTCGACCCGCCCCCTGACGACGGACGGGTATTGGGTATTGGATGGCGGATGGCGGATGGCGGATGGCGGATGGCGGATGGCGGATGGCGGATGGCGGATGGCGGATGGCGGATGGCGGATGGCGGATGGTCGGAGAAGCCGATAGGGGCGCAGGCGAGCTCCGCGCGACTCGTGGGACTCCCCGGTCGAGCGGGATCCCATGAGCTTTGAGAAATCTTCCTGGAAGTCGGATTTACGGTGGTTCCGGGCCTGGTGGGGAATGGAGCTGCGAACCCGCCACCGGTCGGACTTGCGGACCGAGAAGGCGCCTTCGGCATTCTGCCAATTCGGTTCCGGGTAGGTCTCGCGGGAGACGGTAAATGATTCGGGCCTCGCCTGCGCCCCGCCGGGGCTCCGGATCATGGACCGTTCCCGGTCCCCGGGGTCAACCCCGGGGCTACGACCCGACGCCCCTCCGGGGCTGTTGAGACCCAACTCTGCCCAGGCGCCCTCTCCGCCTCGCTCCGCTTCGCAGATGAATCCCCACCATCTGCATCCATCTGCGTCATCTGCCATGGGGGGCTGGCCCCGCCGGAAGGCGGAGGCCGGGTGGTGGATGGTGGGCGATGGTGGGCCGCGGGCGCATGAGCCCCCGCTGGGCCGCCTTGGTCAGGCGCTTGTGAGGTGCTTCACTCGACTCCAAGCGCCTCTTCGACAACGGACAACGGACAACGGACAGCGGACAGCGGACAGCGGGCAACGGGCAACGGGCAACGGGCAACGGAAAAAATGCCCGACAAGTCACCCGGTCATTCCTCCATTTCACTCGCCCCTTCCCCACCCGCGCCGCCCATCCGCGCCCGCGCCTCCACCAGCCGCCTGAGCGTCGCGTGAAGCGGAGACTCGGCCGCCACCCCGGTGATGCTCAACGCGACCGAGTAGCCGCTGTCGCCGCTGCCCGCGACCCGGTGGACGCACTCGACCACCGCAGCGAGGAGCTCCTCGCCGCGATGCTCCTCGGCGACCTTCCCGTAGTCCAGTTCGACGCGGAACGCACGGCCCGACAGGTAGAGCGGCTTGATCCGGATTCCGGCCAGGCTCGCGAGGTTGATGTCGTCCGGCTCGCTGAACGAAACCGCCGGTGGGACGTAGGGCAGCCCGATCGCCTGGAAGGCCGACTCGGGCAGGGCCTTGCCGATGATGAACGGAACCTCGGTCACCGCAATCTCCCCCTGCCGGGTGTCGAGGGGCTGCGGAACCAGCTCGAGGGCATCCTCGGTGGCATGGGCGATCGCCGCGAGGGCGAGGAAAAGGAGCAGGTGGCGCATGAATTCCGAGGGGTGATGGTTGCCGCGCGGCCGATCCGCGCCGGACCGCGACCTTGACCGACAAGCCCTATCGCCTGCGGCAGCGGGTGACAAGGTTCCCTGGATCATGCGCTCCGCGCATTCCACACGGTGAGCACAATGAGGAAGACGACCGGGGCAGCCGCCCCGAGGAGCAGAATCGTCCTCAGCGAGCGTGTCTGCCAGAAGTCGATGGCGACCTCGGTCTTGCTCGGAGCGCGAGACATCGGCGCGAGGCTGGGGGCTCGTCCCGACAGGGTGAAGGCAATTCGACCGGGGAGGCTGCCCGGTGCATGAACTTGCCCCGGAGGGAGCTGAGATGCACTTCACTCCTGAAGCGAAGACGGTTGACTCCTACCACAAGGCTGGATTGCTGAGAGAAGCTACACAGGAAATGCTGATCGAAGAAGGCGGTAAATCGAGATCTCCCAACGCCATGCCCTGCCATCCAAATGGGTATTGAAGTTGGCAGGGCGGCGTGTAGCACTCCCCACGCTCCGCGCGAAATCCGAACCTGCTGTAAAAGTCCGGGTCACCGTAGACAAGTAGGACCCCTCGCCCCAACTCCGAAAAATACCGAACGCCACTCTCGACCAGTTGTGACGCGATGCCCCGCTTCTGATGAGCTGGGTTTACTGCTAGGGGTGCCAGGATATAGCCGAGGTGTTCCTTCGTGCCGCGTGATGTCACCGGGCTGAAGGTGACGTGGCCGATGATGGTGTCATCAACCTCTGCAACCAACGAGAGCACAGGCGGGGATGTCACCTCGGAGAGCATCTCGACTGCCATATCGGAAATGAGATCACGCTCACCTTCAGGAAAGGCCGCCAAATGAACCCTCCGGATTGCGTTCGCATCATTCGGTGTGGCTTTCCGGATCTTCATGCTGGTGCCAACGTTTGAGTGGTGCCGTTCCGACCCGATGGGCGCGGCGCCGATCACCAGCCGGGAAGCTAGCGATCGTGGCGGACCGTGACAAGACGCAGGGTGAGGATCGGCACCCACGCCTTGTGTGTGCCCAGCATGGGCACGTTGTAAACGGGGTTCAAGTCCCCTGTGGAAACACTGGAAATGAAACGAAACCACCACCAGAGGCCAAGCGCGGAAGGGCGACCGACCGCGTGAAGGAAGGCTATGAATGCGGAAAGCCGCGGTAGC
>JAUIJB010000092.1 GCA_030430455.1 Verrucomicrobiia bacterium
TGCCCATCTGGACGAGGCACATGCGGCAGTTCCCCGGCGAGGAGAGCTTGGGGTGATAGCAGTAGTGGGGGACCTCGACGCCAAACTGGCGGCAGGCCTCGATCATCCTCGTTCCCTTCGGCACCTGGCGCCAGACACCGTCGATCTGGACGTTGACCAGGCCTTGCTCGGCGGCGAGATCCTTGGGGAGTTTGGAGTCGGCGGTGGCGGCTGATTCGCTCATGACTGCACGGGGGCGCGGGCCCGGACCCCGCGCAGCCGGAATATGAAAAACGGCCAAACCAGCGGCAAGCGCACTTTGTGAAAAATTTCACAAGGTCGGAAGTTCGGCAAATCAAGCAGGATACGCGGAAGAGCTGAGGTCGGGAGCGTGGTTCGGGTCGACCATCTGCCCTTGGATCGCCCCGCAGCAATGATCGGACCACACGAGGCAGCCAGCGGCATGCAGCATCCGGGGCCCGCCGTCCCCCCGGGCGCGGACCCCTTCAGCCAGCGCCCCTTCCTGGTGTTCTGGGAAATCACCCGGGCCTGCGCGCTGGCCTGCCGCCACTGCCGCGCCGCGGCCCAGCCGCGGCGCCACCCGGACGAGCTCGATGCCTCCGAGGCCAGCCGGCTGGTCGGGCAGCTGGCCGCGATGGCGCCACCGATGCTGATCCTGACCGGCGGCGACCCGCTGATGCGCCGCGACGTGCTCGACATCGGCCGCCAGGCCAGCGACGCCGGCATGCGCGTCGGCCTGAGCCCGGCGGCGACCAGCCGGCTGTCGAACTTCGACTTCGACTCGATCCGCGCCGCCGGGATCCAGCGGATCTCGCTGAGCCTCGATGGCGCGACCCGCGCGAGCCACGACCGCTTCCGCGGACTCGACGGGACCTTCGATCGCACCCTGGAGGCCGTGCGGCGCGCCGCCGAGTCCGGCCTGTCGGTGCAGGTCAACACCACCCTCACCGCCTCAAACCTCGCCGAGTTCGACCGCTTCCGCGAGCTGATGTTCGAGCTGCGCCCGGCGATGTGGAGCGTGTTCGTGCTGGTGCCCACCGGGCGCGCCGGGCTCGATGAAATGCCCGACCCGGGCGCGCTCGAGTCCATCTTCGAACAGCTCGCCGACCTGGTCGGCAAGGCCCCCTTCGCGGTCAAGACCACCGAGGGCCACCACTTCCGCCGCGTGCTCGCCCAGAGGGGCAAGGGCGCGGCCGCGCGCCGTGGCATGCGCACGCCGCTCGGCATCCGCGACGGCCGTGGCGTGATGTTCATCTCCCACACCGGCGAGGTCAGCCCGAGCGGCTTCCTGCCGATGAACTGCGGCAACGTGCGCCGGCGCGACCCCGCCGACATCTACCGGACCCACCCCTTGTTCGTCTCGCTGCGCGACTCGGATGCCCTCGGGGGAAAGTGCGGCCGCTGCGAGTTCCGAAGGATCTGCGGCGGATCGCGCGCGAGGGCGTTCGGCGCCTGCGGCGACCCCTTCGCCGAGGATCCCGCCTGTTCCTACCAACCCCGACCCGTCACATGATCAACCTGACCCGACTCTGGACCGCCACCGAGCAACCCGCCGACCACCTGCGCTACGGCCGCGGTCACGGCAGCCCGACCAGCGCCCGCAAGCGCCGGCCGATCGTCGTCTGGAACATCACCCGCACCTGCAACCTGCGCTGCGTGCACTGCTACTCCGACTCGATGGCGCGCCAGTACCCCGGCGAGCTCGACTGGGAGCAGATGCAGGCGGTCGTCGACGACCTCGCCCGCTACGAGGTCCCCGCCTTGCTGCTGTCGGGCGGCGAGCCGATGATCCACCGCCATTTCACCGACCTCGTCCAGCTGGCCTCGTCGCGGGGCCTCAAGCTGACGATCTCGACCAACGGCACCCTGATCACCCCGGAGCGCGCCGCGATGCTCAAGCAGGCCGGGGTCGCCTACGTCGGCATCTCGCTCGACGGCATCGGCGAGATCGTCGACCAGTTCCGCGGCAAGCACGGCGCCTTCGACGCCGCCGTGCGCGGCTTCCGGCGCTGCCGCGAGGTGGGCCAGAAGACCGGCCTGCGGTTGACCCTGACCCGCCACAACGTCGAGAACATCGCCCGCATCCTCGACTTCATCGAGGAGGAGGAAATCCAGCGCGTGTGCTTCTACCACCTCGTCCCGGCGGGGCGGGGGAGCGAGCTCCAGGTGCTGCGGCCGGAGGAGTCGCGGGGGGCGATCGACACCCTGATCGCGCGCGTCGAGGACTGGCACCGCCAGGGGCTCGATCGCGAGGTCCTGACCGTCACCCAGCCCGCCGACGGCGCCTACCTGATGACCCGGATGCAACGCGAGAGCCACCCCAACCTGGAGCAGGCGGGCGAGTTGCTCGGCTGGAACGGCGGCGGCGCCAACAGCTCGGGCCGCGGGATCGCCAACATCGACACCCAGGGCAACGTCCACCCGGACCAGTTCTGGCAGGACGTCGTGCTCGGCAACGTCAAGCGCACGCCCTTCTCGACGATCTGGGAGGAGGGTCACGAACCCTCGGCGGGCATGCTGCGGGAGATCCGCGCGGTCGGCCAGCTCAGCCCGATGGAGCGCCAGCTGCGGATGGACGGCCCCTGCGGTGCCTGCCGCTGGTTCAACATCTGCGGTGGCGGATTCCGGACCCGGGCGGCCTTCGCCAACGGCCACAAGTGGGGCAGCGACCCGGGATGCTACCTCAGCGAGGAGGAGCGCTTCGGAAAAGAATTGGAGAAGCCGCTTGGCGCTGCGGACCGGCTGGAAAGTGCCAGTGGGGCGGCTTCGCGGCTGTGAGAGCAGGCGGAGCACAGGGCATAAGACCTATAGGACCTATGGGACCGATATGGCGTGAGGCTGCGCCTCACCTTTTTTTCAGCTTGGGACGGCTCCGGAAGGTGAGCTCCCGCCCCGCCCATCTTCGCAGCACCAGGGCCGACACTGCGGAGCACAAGAGGTGCTCGCATAGGTCCCATAGGACCCATAGGACCTATTTCTCCCGCTCCGCCTGCTCTCACAGCCGCTCGGTTGCCCAACCAGCACTTCCCAGCCGGTCCGCACCGCCCTCACGCGCCATCAACCCTCACGCCCGCCCCATGTACGAGCCGTCCTCGGTCTTGATCACCAGGCGCTCGCCCGGGTTGATGAACAGCGGCGCCTGGACCACCAGTCCGGTCTCCATGGTCACCGTCTTGTTCGAGTTGTTCGCCGAGTCGCCCTTCACCCCCTCGGGGGCCTCGGCGACGGTCATCTCCATCGACTGCGGCAGCTCGATGTCCGCCACCACGCCGTCGGCGAACAGCAGGGTGTAGGCCTGGCCCTCGATGAGGTAGTCCTTCACCAGGTCGATGATCTCCTCGGGCACCACGACGTCGTCGTAGGTCTCGGTGTGGAGGAAGTGGTGGCCGGCCGAGTCCTTGTAGGAATACTCGTGCGGGATCCGCTCGAGCATCACCGACTCCATCGAGTCGTTCGAGGTCAGGCGCAGGTTCGAGACCTTCTTGCTGGCCACCGAGCGGACCGACATCTGGACGTAGGACGCCATCCGCGGCGGGGTCTTGAGTTCGTGGGCGATGACGACGCAGACATCGCCGTTGTGACGAACGGCGTGTCCCCTGCGGAGGTTGATGACGGGTGTGCTGGCCATGGGTGGACGGGGGATAGGGAGGCCGGGGCCCGCTGGCAAGCGCGGAGTCCCGCCGGACCAACAACCAATAGCCATTAACCAACAACAATAGCCAACGCCGCAGGCGCCTCAGGCCGTCGCCGGGTCGCCGGCACCCTCGTGCTCGGCCTCGGCGGCCTCGAGGGCCGCCTTTTCCTTGGCGATCACCCGGACATACTTGTTGAGGTCCTGGTCGAAGGTCTTGAGCAGCTCGGCGGCGTGCGCGCTGCCGGACTTCTCGGCGTGCTCCTCGATCAGCGCCCTGAGCTCGTCGATGTCCTGCTGGCGCTTGACCGGCAGGGCGACGACCATCTCCGGGTTGATGCGCGAGAAGAAGCGGCCGTCGACGTCGTAGACGTAGGCCGTCCCGCCGGACATCCCGGCGCCGAAGTTCTTCCCGGTGCGGCCGAGGACCACGATGGTGCCGTTGGTCATGTACTCGCAACCGTGGTCGCCGACGCCCTCGACCACCGCGGTCGCGCCCGAGTTGCGCACGGCGAAGCGCTCGCCGGCGCGGCCGTTGAGGAACAGGCGGCCGCCGGTGGCGCCGTAGAGGCAGGTGTTGCCGGCGATCGAGTTCTTCGACGGGTCGTACTTCGGGTTGGCGGGCACCTTGACGACGATCTCGCCGGCCGACATGCCCTTGCCGACGTAGTCGTTGGCCTCGCCGGTCAGCTCGATGCGCACGCCCGAGGTCAGGAAGGTGCCGAGCGACTGGCCGGCGGTGCCGGACAGCTTGAGCGTCACCGCCGCCTGGCCGTTGAAGCCGTGGTTGCCGTGCTGCTCGGCGATGCGGCCCGAGAGGCGCGTGCCGATGTTGCGGTCGGTGTTGACCACCTCGTAGCTGAGCTCGATCGGCGCGCGGTCGGGCAGCAGGCGGATCGCCTCGGCCATGTCCTCGGTCACCGACTCCTCGCCGTACTCGGGCAGGTGGTCCGGCAGCTTCGTGCCGGTGGTCTCCTCGACCACGTCGCGCAGGATCTTCAGGTCCAGCGCCGGCTTGGCGATGCCGTCGTTGCGCTCGAGCGTGCGGGTGCGCGAGACGTCGTCGAGCCCCATCGCCTTGGCCACCTCCGGCGCGACGTCCTTGAGAACGGGGCCGAGGTCGACCGTGTTGGCCTTGGGGTGATCCGGAACCGAGCGCTGCTTGAGGAAGGTGGGACGGCCGATCAGCTCGTCGAGCTTGCGCACGCCGAGCTTGGCCATGATCTCGCGGGCCTCCTGCGAGACGCCGTTGAGGAAGTTGATCACCATCTCCGGCGTGCCCTTGAACTTGGCGCGCCACTTCGGGTCGGTGGTGGCCACGCCGACCGGGCAGTTGTTGAGGTGGCACTTGCGGACGTAGACGCAGCCCATCGCGATCATCGCGATGGTGCCGAAGTTGAACTCCTCGGCCCCGAGGATCGCCGCGATGACGATGTCGCGGCCGGTGCGCAGGCCGCCGTCGGTGCGGACCACCACGCGGTCGCGCAGGTTGTTGATGACGAGCGTCTGCTGGACCTCGGAAAGCCCCAGCTCCCAGGGCGAGCCGGCGTGCTTGGTCGACGACAGCGGCGAGGCCGCCGTGCCACCGTCGTGGCCGGAGATCAGGATCGTGTCGGCGCTGGCCTTGGCGACCCCGGCGGCGACGGTGCCGACGCCGGTCTCGGCGACCAGCTTGACCGTCACGCGGGCCCGCGGGTTGACCTCCTTGAGGTCGTGGATCAGCTGCGCCAAATCCTCGATCGAGTAGATGTCATGGTGCGGCGGCGGCGAGATCAGCTGCACGCCGGGCTGCGTGTTGCGCAGCCGCGCGATCAGCGCGTTGACCTTGTGGCCGGGCAGCTGGCCGCCCTCGCCGGGCTTGGCGCCCTGGGCCATCTTGATCTCGATCTCGCTGGCGTTGACCAGGTAGTAGGCCGAGACGCCGAAGCGGCCCGAGGCCACCTGCTTGATCCACGAGCGCGCCATGTCGCCGTTGGCGTAGGGCTTGAAGCGGACCGGGTCCTCGCCGCCCTCGCCGGAGTCGGACTTCGCGCCGATCCGGTTCATCGCGATCGCCAGCGTCTCGTGGGCCTCGGGCGACAGCGCGCCGAGCGACATCGCCGCCGTGGTGAAGCGGCGCCGGATCTCCTCGACCGGCTCGACCTCGTCGATCGGCACCGGGCCGCCGGCGGACGGGACGAACTCGAGCAGGTCCTTGAAGGCGACCGGGTTGGTTTCCAGCGTCGCCTTGACGTAGCCCTCGTAGTCGTCGGGCTTGCCGCTCTTCACGTAGGTGTGGAAATTCTTGATCACGTCGGTGGTCAGCGCGTGGCGCTCGCCCGACTTGCGGTAGCGGTTGTAGCCCGGGTCGCCGAGGTTGAGCGTCTCGCCCGCGGGGACATCCGTCTCGAAGGCCGCCTTGTGGCGGATCAGCGACTCCTCGGCGATCTCCGCGAAGCCGACGCCGCCGACCTTCGACTGCACGCCGGTGAACGAGAAGTCGACGACCTCCTTGCCGATGCCGATGGCCTCGAAGATCTGCGCGCCCTGGTAGGAGTTGAGCACCGAGATGCCCATCTTCGACATGATCTTGAGCAGGCCCTTCTCGAGCGCCTTGCGGTAGTTGGCGACCGCCTTGTCGGCGTGCATGACGTCGCCGAGCTTGCCCTTGCCCTCGTCGGCGGCGACCAGCTGGCGGACCGTCGCGAAGCCGAGGTAGGGACACACCGCGGTGGCGCCGAAGCCGAACAGGCAGGCCAGCTGGTGGGTGTCGCGGACCTCGCCGGTCTCGATCACGATCGAGCAGCGCATCCGCTTGCGGACGCGGTTGAGGTGGTGGTGGACGGTGCCGGTGACGAGCAGCGAGGGCAGCGGGACCCGCGCGGCGCTGGTCGCCCGGTCGGAGATGATCAGGATGCAGATGTCATCCTCGACCGCGGCCTCGGCCTCGGCGCAGATCTCGTCGAGCCGCGCCTTCATGCCCAGCGGGCCGCCCGAGGCGTCCCAGGTGGCGTCGAGGATGCGCGCCTTGAAGCCCTCGTCGGAGAGGTGCTTGATGCGCTCCAGCTGGTGCTCGAGCAGGATCGCGCTGTCGAGGTTGACGACCTTGGCGTGCTCGGGGGTCTCGGCGAGCAGGTTGCGCTCGGGACCGAGGCCGGCGGCCACGGTCATCACCGCCCACTCGCGGATCGGGTCGATCGGCGGGTTGGTGACCTGCGCGAAGCGCTGCTTGAAGTAGGTGAAGAGCAGCCGCGGGTAGGTCGACAGCACCGCCAGCGGGATGTCGTCGCCCATCGAGAACACCGCCTCCTGGGCGCCCTTGATCATCGGCGGGAAGACCATGTCGAGCTCCTCGATGCTGATCCCGTGCGCGACCTGCTGGCGCGACAGCTCGAGCGGCTCGAAGTCCTCGGTCGGCGCGTGCGGCTCGGGCGAGACGAGGTGGCAGAGCTCGATGCGGTTCTCGTCGATCCAGCGGTGGTACGGCTTCTGCCGTGCCAGCTCCTCCTTGATCTCCTTGTCGGTGCGGAAGGCGCCGGTCGAGGTGTCGGCGGAGAGCATCTGCCCCGGGCCGAGGCGGCCCTTGCGGATGACCGTGGAGTCGTCGATGACCACCGCGCCGGCCTCCGACCCGATGTAGAGCAGGCCGTCCTCGGTGAGCTTGTAGCGCGACGGGCGCAGGCCGTTGCGGTCGAGCGAGGCGCACAGCTTGACGCCATCGGTGTAGACCAGCCCCGCCGGGCCGTCCCAGGGTTCCGAGAACGAGCGGATGTACTGGTAGAACGAGCGCAGGTCCTCGGAGATGTCCTGGTCGTTGCGGTAGGCCGGCGGGACGAGCATGCACATGGCGTGCTCGAGCGAGCGGCCCGAGAGCACCAGCGCCTCGAGGGCGTGGTCGAGCGAGGCCGAGTCGGACTCGTGGTGGCTGAGCAGCTCGTGGAGCAGCTCGATGTCGTCGCCCCAGACATCGGACTCGAAGAACTCCTCGCGCGAGGCCATCCAGTTGCGGTTGCCCTCGACGGTGTTGATCTCGCCGTTGTGGCACATCATCCGGAACGGCTGGCCGAGCGGCCAGGCCGGGAAGGTGTTGGTCGAGAAGCGCTGGTGGTAGAGCGAGATCGCGGTCTCGAAGTCGGAGTCCTGCAGGTCCTTGTAGAAGGCGCGCAGCGCGGCCGGCATCGCCAGCCCCTTGTAGGAGATCAGCCGCGACGACAGCGTCGGGATGTAGAAGTCGCGCGACTCGCGGGTCTTCTTCTCGATCTCCCGGCGGCACAGGAACAACTGGCGCTCGTAGTGGTCGCCGTCCCAGTCGGCCGGCTTGCTCAGCAGCAGGTGCTCGATGTGCGGCTGGGTCGCCTGGGCGAGCCGGCCCAGCGCGTCCGGGTCGACCGGCACCTCGCGCCAGCCGATCCGGCCGATGCCGCGCTTGTCGACGACCTCCTCGGCGATGCCCTGGATTTGCTTGCGCGCGGCGGCGTCGTCCATCGGCAGGAAGAACACGCCGACGGCGAGGTCGCTGTCCTGTTCCAGCGTGCCGCCGAGCTTCTTCACCGCCTTGCGGAAGATCGGGTAGGGGATCTGCGACAGCACGCCCGAGCCGTCGCCGGTCTTCATGTCGGCATCGACCGCGCCGCGGTGGGTCATGTTGCAGACCGACTCGAGGGCGAAATTGACCACGTCGTTGCTGCGCTTGCCGTCGATCCGGGCGATCGCGCCCATGCCGCAGTTGTCGCGCTCGGAGCGGAGCGAGTGGAGGGATCCGGGGACCAGGGGCGTGCTCGAGTGGTAGAAGGGATTCATTTCGACAGTTGGAGGCAGGTGCGGGAAGAGCAGGAAAAAGGCCAGCTGGGGCCGCGGTGGGCCCCGGCGGTGGGATCCGGCTGGTCGCTGCGTGCGACTGCGCGGCGGGAATCCCACCGGTGGCCCGGGACTAAACGTCACGGAATCCCAGCTGCCAAGTGGGAAATCTTTCAGGAAGCCTCCTGCCCGGCCCGCCCCGGCGGCGGGTTTTCCACAGAAGGCCGCAAGGCAAGCGAAGGGCGGCTTCGCCGATGCCTGGAGGTGCCGCCCAAGGAGCGGGAATTTGCAACCCCCGAAGGCCGGTGAGGCGAGACGGAGGTGAGAGCGCGCGGATGCCCACATGGCAGATCCCCCAAGGGCTTGCCGGAACGAAATGCCGCTCATCCATCCGCCCGAGGGCTCCGCCGGGGATTGCAAATCCCCGCTCCTTGCAGGGCTCCGCCCGGGAACACTTTCCACTTTTCACTTTCTACTTTTTACCCGCCGCCCCGCCTCAACACCTCATGGCCGACTGACGTCGGCGCTCTGATGGCGCCTGCAAGGCGCCGGTCCGCGGCCATGGCGCCTGCAACGCGCCACTCCGCTCACACTCCACTCACACCACCAGGTCCTCGCTGGGCTCGAGCAGGCCGTGGTCGCAGAGGAAGCGATCGGCCGCCTTGAGGGTCAGGTCGTAGTGGAACTCCGACAGGTTGAAGTTGAAGAACGAGTGCTCGGCGCGCTCGTAGTCGACCAACTCCACCCGGTTGCGACGCCAGCGCAGGGCCTTGGTGAATTTCTGCGCCGTCGGGAAGGGGTTCACCCGGTCGTTCTTGCCGTGGAACAGGATCATCGGCGGAAGCTTGCGCGCCTTGCAGCGATTCAGCGGGCTCCACGCCCGCGCCGTCCGGGCATCCGCGAAACGCTCGGCAACCGACGCCGCGGTGGTGTCGAGCAGGGCGCTGAACAGCACGAGCGCCGCGGGCTGCAGCCCGGCGGGCTCGCTGCGGTCGGGCCGCGGCAGGACCTGCGACAGCGCCAGGAAGGCACCCCCCGAAGCCCCGCCGAGGACGACCCGCGCCGGATCGATCCCGAACCCGTCGGCGTGCTTGCCGAGCCACGCGAGCAGGTCGCGGACATCCTCGAGCGCCTCCATCGGGCCCGTCCCGTGGATCGCCCGGACGCGGGTTTCCACCGTGGCGGTGAGCGCGCCGCGGGCGGCGAAGTGGCGCGCATGAGGGACGAACTGGGTGGGCGTCGAGCTGTCCCAGTAGCCGCCGTGGAAGAACAGCATCAGCGGCCCCGGCACCTCGGGGTTGAAATCCGGCGGGATGAAGAAGTGGCAGTGCAGCTCGCCCTGCCCGGTCTCCTTGTAGGGTAGCGTCACGGCCGCCCGGAGCATCTCCTCCTGGCGGGCCTGCCCGAGGATCGGGACTTTGGTGAAGGGATTCATGAAACGGGGAGAGTCGGGGAAAATCGCGAGATGCGCCCGGGCGGGCGCGGGAGGGATCGGGGAGGGGGTCGTCGAAGGGCGGGCAGGGAGGGACTCGGAAACAGGGGCTCGCCGGTGGCAAAATGGATTGTTGTTTCCCGGCGCCGCTTGTCCAATCGTTTCCTCATGTCACGACTGCTCGTTCTCGCGACCCTGATCGCCATCGCCCTCAGTCCGCGGCTGCCCGCCCAGGGCGGAGCGAACTCGTCGACGACCCAGGAAGTGGCCAACCTCTCGCGCACCTACCTGGCCTGGCGCCAAGCGGTGATGAACCAGAATGCCCGCGAGTGGGAGCGCCTCACCGCGGCCCATCGCCGCATGGAGGTGCGCAACCGCTTGGTCTCCGAGAAGCGACCGTTTCCCGCCGCGGTCTTCGACCTGCCGGCACCACCGCCGAAGCTCGAGGGCCTGCGGGCGATCCATTTCTCGAAAAAGGGCCCGACCGCCAAGGTGGCCTACTTCGGCAAGATCGACTTCGGCATCGGCGGCGAGCCGACCGAGAACCTGCTGGTTCTGTCCTTCGTCAACGAGCGCGGCGGCTGGAAATACGACAAGGCCGACTTCGTCAACCTGATGGCCCTCCCGGACGTACGCAAGGAATTGGCGAACAACGACTTGCGATACGTTCGCGAGACCCCCGAGTGCCAGGCAAGCGGTCAGGTCCCGCGGCCGGCCTTGCCGGTCCGCGAGGCCCCGTACATCGCCAAGGTCTACGTCTTCTGTCCCGGCCGCGAGGTCGAGGTCACGGTCAATCGCGTCAGCCGGCACCGCTTCGCCAATGCCAAGGAGGCCGAGGTCGTCATCGGCGGGGCCCGCGATGGCGCGAATCAGGTCGAATACCGCATCAAGAAGCTCGAGGGCGGCAGCGGCGACGAGGCGCTGGCGATCCGTGTCTACCTGATGTCGCAGATCGAGGGCACCAAGCCGATCAAGGCTTTCGAGTATCAGGTCGTGGAAGGCGGCAGCGTGGCCCCGAGTGGCCGCGGCCAGTTCACGGTCGATGCCGCCATCGCCGCCCAGCTCGGAGCCAGCGGCCAGTAGCCGGCGTGGCGCGTTCCACGCGCCATGCCATGGACTGGCGCCTTGCAGGCGCCTTGTAGGAGCGCTGCGGGCCCCCGAATCGCCCGAGATCACCGGGAAATCCCGCCAATCCCGGCCCGTTCAGCACCACACCCAGGACCCGGCCCATCACCAGGACCCCGATATCCAACTTGTTACAATGTATGTAATGCGGAATGGAAAATGGCGGGGTCGGACCCACCCCATGGTTGGCGTCGAGGGCGGAGTCGGTTGGCAGTGCGGACCGGCTGGAAAGCGCGGGTTGGGCAATGAGAATCTGGGAAGAAGTGGCGGAGCACAGGGCATAGGACCTATGGGACCGGATAGGACCTATGAAAAATCGGCTGCGCCACGGCCTTCGGCAGCGATCGGCGGCGAAGCCGCTCCCACCTTCGCTTCCTTAGCGTCCTTCTGTAAAAAAGCAGCAACGGGGCCGCCCCGGAAAAGCTCATGCGAAGAGCGGAAGCGCTCGGCATGATCGACAAAGGACAACGGACAACGGACAAAAAGCCCACCAGCTCATGCGGCTGCGAAATTGCCTGCCAAGCGCCGCAGCTCAGACCAAGCACCAAGCACCAAGCACCAAGCACAAAAACCCCCGCCAGCTCATCCGGCCCCGAACCATCCAGCCGACCTCCGACGCCCGACTTCCCACCTAATGCTCCGGCAACGGCTGGTCCACCGCCCGGTTCGCCTCCCAGCGCGAGATCCGCCCGTCGCCGGTGACGTCGTAGAACTCCATCGCCTGGTCGATCTCGGCGGCATCGACACCGGGCACGTCGCTCTCCTTGATGCCCTGCTCGATCTCGGCCCGCGTCAGGTGCCCGTCGCCGTTGTAGTCGAAGCGATCGAACTTCTCCAGCAGTGCCATGACCTTGCGCCCGTGGGCGGCCTCGGAGTGCGGGTCGTCTTGGGTCGCGCAGGCGCCTGTAAGGATCGCGAGCATCCCGCCCAGGCCGCCGGAAAAGGTGAACAACTTCATCGCGGTTAGATTCCGGCCGGGAAATCGACCAATCAAGGCGAAATCCATGGCCACGACCCGGGGGCATCGGCGACACTGGACCTGACATGAAGATTCGCATCCTCGCCGCCGGCAAGCCCGCCCTCGACTACGCCCGTCTCGGCTGCGAGGAGTACCTCCGCCGGCTCGAGCGCTTCGGCAGCTACGCGATCGAGCACGTCAAGGCCGGCACCCCGGAGAAGGTTTCGGCCGAGCTGGCGCGCCGCTCCGAGGGCTCGCTGCGGATCGCGCTCGACCAGCGTGGCGAACCGCTCGGCACCGAGACCTGGGCGGAGCGGCTGGCCGCCTTCGAGCTGCGCGGCGACGTCAAGGCGGTCAGCTTCCTGATCGGCGCCGCCGACGGCCACACCGCGGAGTTGCGCCAGCAGAGCGACCAGGTCTGGGCCCTGTCTCCGCTGACCCTGCAGCACGAGCTCGCCCTGGTCGTCCTGCTCGAGCAGCTCTACCGCGTCGCCAACTTCCGCAACGGCGGGCCATACCATCGTTAGGCCCCCGCGTCCCCCCGGCCCCGCGAGGGGCGCAGGCGAGTTTCGGACAGACTGCGGCGCTTCAGCGCCGCTCTGCCGATGGGCTTCGAGCCCGAGCCAGCATCGTGCTGGCAAGCCCCGACCCAACCCCGTGAACCCGGCGGTGAACCGCCTCGCCCCAAGCGGTGGTCAACCACCGCAGTCTTTTTCCCTGCGAGCCGCCTCCCATCGCCCCGGCCGGGGAATTGAGGACGAACTCCGACGCCGTCGAACCAACCGCTCACCCACCTGTGGGACGCGCCTGCAAGGCGCCGCTCCGTTCCATGGCGCTCGAAGAACGCCACTCCCAGGCGCCTGAGATGCGTATCAACCGGCATCAACCGCCCCGCGATGCCGCAACCCGCCGTGCGACCCCGGCGCCCGTCGACGCCAATAACAAAGCACGAAGCACAACGCACGCGGCGCAGCCGCCAACCACGCTCAGCGTCGCGGTTGGTTCGGCAGGGCGCCGAAGGCTCCCCCGCCCTGGCCCGGGATCGGCTCGTTCCAGGGGATCGAGCGGCTGTCGGAGGTCGGACCGTAGACTCCCCGCTCCTCCTTCTCCTCCTCGGTCATGCAGGAACTGAGCCCGCAGGCCAGGATGGCGGCGAACCCGGCAAGCACGATGGTCGTAAGGCGCGTGGTGATGGGCAGCGTCATGAAGGGAGAATAAGCGAGCCCCCGGAACGATCAAGTTCGCGGGGGCCCGAAAGACTTCGAAATGTGGGGAGCGGGCTCAGTTCGTCGCCAGCTTGCCCAGCAGGACGCGGTCACCCGGCTGGATGCGCACGCCCGGGGCCAGGGTGTCCATGTCGATCTCGGCGATCGTCTGGGTGGCCTCGATGCTCGACGGCTTGACCTCGGCGATGCGGCGACCGTTGCGCTGGATGATCAGGCGGGTCTGCGGGGTGAAGCCGGTGCGGCTGCCCGCGCCGATGACCACGAAGCCCCAGTCCTGGTCGACCGCGGTGACCACCGACTGCATCGCGTTGCGACGGATGCGGGTGTCACGCTGGGCCTTGCGCGAGGCGAGGCGGGCGATCTCCGCGCGGTTGTCGGAAAGCTGGTTCTCGGCGCTCTCGATCGCCGTGTCGAGTTCCTCGATCTCGGCGGTGAGCTCCTTCTCCTGGTCCTCGAGGTCGCTGATGATGCCGGCGATGGACTCGGCCGAGACATCGCCGTCGATGCCGAGCTCCTCGAGCGCCTTCTTGGCACCGTCGAGGGCCTCCTGGAGCTGCGCCAGCTCCTCGTTCTGGCCCTCGAGGGTCGCCTCGAGCTCACCCAGCTGGCGGCGGAACTGGCGCTCCTTGGCCTTGAGGTTGTCGATCTCGGCCTCGACGAGCGACTTCTCCTCGAGCTTGGAGTCGCGGATCTTGATCTCGTTGTTCTTTTCTTCCTCGGTCGCGTCGGCATTGGCCGAGACGGTCTCGTTGTCGGCGATCGTCGACAGGCGGACCTGCTGCTGCTCCTCGAACTTGCCCTTGAAGGTGAACGAGAAAAACGCGGCGGCGGCGATGACGAGCAGGGCGATGATGTAGAAGATGTTCTTCATGGTCGGTGGAAAGGGTTTCTGGGTTCGGCTTGGCTTGCTTCCGCCTCAACTCAGTTGGCGGCTCCGCCGTCGGCCGGGACCACCCGGTCGCCAACCATCAGGGTCACGTCCTCGGACACCGACTCGGGGTCGATGTCGGCCGAGGCGCGGCCGGCTTCCACCGAGCGCACCCGCAGCTTGGCGACCGTCTCACCGCCGCGCACGACGTTGAGCGAGGAACCGGCAACCACCCCGGAGGTGTTGCCCGCGCCGAGCGTCACGAAGCCCCACTGCGGGTAGATCGCCGTGATGCTCGTGCTGCCGAAGTAGGAGCGCTTGCTGGTGACCGCCTCGTTGATCTCCTTGTAGCCGTCGATCGTCGACTCGGTCGCGTTGATCTCGGAGCGCAGGTTGGCCACCGTCGATTCCTTCGAGGCCTTCTCGACGCGGCCTTCCTCGAGGCGCACCTGCAGGCGGTTCACCTTCGGCGCCAGGTCGCGCAGGTCGCCGAGCGCGGCGGTCTGCTCGCGCACCGCGTTGAGCTTGGCCTCGTTGGCCTCGGTCTCGCCGCGCTTGGCCTCGATCTGGCCCTCGATCGAGCTGTTCTGCTTCTGCTGGGCCTCTTCCTCCTCGCGCAGGCCGGCGATGTCCTCCTCGAGTCCCTTGCGCTCGGCGATGGTCGTGTCGCGCTGGTCCTTCTCGTCGGCGAGGCGGGCCTGGGATCGCCGCAGGTTGCTTTCGGCGGTTTGCCGGTCGGAAATCTCGGCCTCATACATTTCCTTGTTCTTGTAGGCAAGGTAGCCGGAGGCGGCGAGGAGGAGCACGGTCAGGAGGGCAAAGATATTGGCCATGAGGATTTTTTGAGCGTTGCGGCTGGCTTGAGGCGGAAATTAGGGGGGCCGGGTGTCCCACGGCAATGCTTAATTTTAGCATGACGCCTTGACTTTGCCGGGCACTGGCTGGAGGTCTCGCCGCCCCCATGCACTCCGTTCTCCGCGTATTCGCCTACCTGCGCCGCTACCCGGGCCTGGCGGCCGCCCAGCTGGCCTGCGCGACCCTGATGGCGATCTCTGTCATCGCCTTCCCCTCGATCGCCGGTTTCGTCGCCGACAAGATCCTCCCCGACCCCGCCCGCCACCACGAGCTGCCCTTCTGGGTGCTCGCCGCGCTGGCCAGCTTCCTCCTCAAGGACGGCCTCAACTGCGCCCGGATCTTCGTCAACAACCACTTCGAGCAGCACGTCATCTTCGACATCCGCTCCGACCTCTACCGCAAGATCCAGCGCCTCCCGCTGCGCTGGTTCGACACCCGCCGGACCGGCGACATCATGACCCGGGTGGTCGAGGACGTCACCTCGATGGAGCGGGTGCTGATCGACGGCATCGAGCTCGGCCTGGTCGCCACCATCCAGCTGATCGCCGTCGGCCTGGTGATGTACTGGACGAACTGGTCGGTGGCGCTGTGGGCGACCCTGCCGATCCCGATCCTGGTCCTCGGCGCCTGGGTCTACTCGAAGGACGCCCGCCACCGCCACCGCGCCGAGCGCAACGCCACCTCGGGGCTCAACTCCTTCCTCCACGACAACATCGCCGGCATCCGCCAGATCAAGAGCTACGCCGCCGAGGACGAGGAGCACCGCGCCTTCAACCGGCTCTCGAACAAGGTCCGCGGCGCCACCCTCTACCTGATGAAGTGGTGGGCGATCTACAACCCGGCGATGTCCTTCGCCGGCATGCTCGGCTACGTGCTGGTGCTCGGCTTCGGCGGCAAGGCGGTGATCGACGGCGGCATGGAGCCCGGCGAGTTCCTCAAGTTCTTCCTCCTCCTCAGCCTGTTCTACGAGCCGGTGTCGAAGCTGCGCCAGCTCAACCAGATGATCTTCTCGTCGCGCGCCGCCGCCGACCGCGTGTTCGAGATTCTCGACGACGAGGACGAGCCGAACGCCGCCAGCGGCGACAAGCTGCCCGCCGAGATCGACGCCCACGTCCGCTTCGAGCAGGTCGACTTCGCCTACGAGAAGCAGCCTACCCTCCACGCCGTCGACCTCGAGGCCCGGCCCGGCGAGACCGTCGCCCTGGTCGGCTCGACCGGCGCCGGCAAGTCGACCGTGCTATCGCTGCTCAACCGCTTCTACGAGTGCAGCGGCGGGCGGATCACGATCGACGGGCGAGACATCGCCGGGCTCGCCAAGCCCGCGCTGCGCGAGCGCCTCGGCTACGTCACCCAGGAGCCCTTCCTGTTCAACGGCAGCGTCCGCGAGAACCTCCTGCTGGCGCGCCGCGACGCCGCCGAGGAGGCGATCTGGAAGGCCCTCGACGCGGCCCACGCCGCCGACTTCGTGCGCGGCCTGCCCAAGCAGCTCGACACCAACATCGGCGAGCGCGGCGTCAAGCTGTCGGGCGGCGAGAAGCAGCGGCTGTCGATCGCCCGCGCGCTGCTCAAGGACGCCCCGATCCTGCTCCTCGACGAGGCCACGGCCTCGGTCGACAGCGAGACCGAGAGCCAGATCCAGGACGCCCTCGACGCCCTGATGCGCAACCGCACCGCCTTCGTCATCGCCCACCGCCTGTCGACCATCCAGAACGCCGACCGCATCTACGTCCTCGAGCACGGCCGGGTGATCGAGCAGGGCAGCCACGACGAGCTCCTCGCCCGCGGCGGCAAGTACGCCGACCTCTGTGAGAAGAGCTTCCTCGCCGACACCCCGGAGAAGTCCGGGGCCTGAGGCGGGGGTCGGAGGTCCGAAGTCGGAGGTCGGCTGGGTGCTTCGCAGATGTCCGAGCTGGCGGGATTTTTGTGCGTTGTCGATCGCCTGCCCGCAGAAGCCCCGCAGCCGCGGGGCGAAGGCGGGTCCGTTGTCGATCATGTCGAGCGCTTCCGCTCTTCGCATGAGCTTCTCCGGGGTGCCCCAGTCGCTGTTTTTCTTACAGAAGGTCGCAAAAGCTTGCCCTCCGACCTGTCCGCCGAAGCCCCGCAGCCGCGGGGCGAAGGAGGCGGCGAAGGAGGAAGCTTCAGCGAAGGTGGGGAAGCGAAGGTTGATGCGGCTGCGCCACGTGTCCGCTCTCAACCAATCCCGGCGGCGTCACGATATGTAGCCCGGGGTAACACCCCGGGGCCAAGGCCCCGCGAATGATCCGCGCTTGAGCAGCGCATCGCTCGACTTCAAGCACCTCTTCGACAAAGGACAACGGACAAAGGACAGAAAGCACGCGACCTCACGCAGCCCGGAGTCGCCGAGACATCCGACCTCCGACATCCGGCCTCTCCCCAGCCCCCCTCCGGCATCGCCGGCCCCCGCGCCTGGCGCCTTGGAAGGCGCCGGTCCCTGTCATGGCGCTCAAAGAACGCCACTCCGGCCAAAAACAGGTGCAATTGCCCGGCCGTGGCGCTAAGTCCCTCGAAATGAAGTTCCTGACTCCCCTTGCCGCCGTGCTCGCGACGATCCTCCCCGCCGCCGCCCTCTCGCCGGGCGACCGGGTCACCCCCGAGGCGCTTGGCGCAGCCCGCGTGATCCAGGGCGAGATCCCCGCCGAGTGGGAGCAGGGCAAGGTCTACGTCATCGAGTGCTGGGCGACCTGGTGCGGCCCCTGCGTGGCCGCCATGCCCCAGGTCGACTCGCTTTACGACCAGTACCAGGAAAAGGGCTTGCGCGTGATCGGCATGAACGTCTGGGAGGACGGCGAGGACAAGGTGAAGGCCTTCGTCGACGAGCAGGGCGAGTCGATGTCGTTCCCGGTCGCCTACGTCGGCCGCGGCGGTGAGTTCGAGGAGAAGTGGCTCAAGCCCGCCGAGGTCCGCGGCATCCCCCACACCTTCGTCGTCAAGGACGGCGAGTTCCTCTTCTCGACCCACCCGATGGAGCTCTCCGGGTCGACCGTCGAGGCCCTGCTCGCCGGCGGCG
>JAUIJB010000136.1 GCA_030430455.1 Verrucomicrobiia bacterium
CCGGTATTTGCTCGAGCGGCCCATGGACGCGGCCGAACGGGCGCTCTTCGAGGCCACGAGGCAGCTCATCACCTTCATGGATGGACCTGTTTCGGACGAGCAGCTCGTCGAGGCGCTCCTGGCCGAGGCCCACGACTCCATGGAAGGGAGCACCGGGCTGGCTCGCGAGTTGCGGCGGGAGACGCAGCATCGAGACTGGGCGGACGCGCATTCGGACGTGCTGCAGGCCCTGGAGGTCGAGCGGCGTCGGCAAGAGGAGCGAACGGCGGCCGCGACCGAGGCGCGGGTCGAGCGGCTTCGATCGGCGCGTGGGCGTGGCCGGGCGGAGGCACAGGCCGGGGCCCAGTTCTTGACGGTCGAGTGGGTGTCGCTGGAGGGGCTGTCGATCGCCGAGCTGGATGCGCGGGTCCGGGAGCTCGCCGAGCAGATCGCTGCGCGGGACCTCGCCATGGCCGAAGCGGCGCTGGCTGTCAACGCGGCGGGGGTGTGGCGGCGACTCGGTTGGAACAGCCGCGATCAGTACGCGCGCGAGGAGCTGGGCATGCCGGCGCGCAGTTTCCGGGCGCTGGTGCTGCGGGCGCAGCGGATGGCCGAGCTGCCGGAGCTGCAGGCGGCGGTGGCTGCGGGCGAGCTGGGGCTCGAGGCGGCCTGCGCGATCGGGCGGGTGGCTACGCTCGACACCGTGGAGCGGTGGATCGACCGGGCCAGCCGCCGGACCTTCGTGCACTTGCGTGAGGAGGTGCGGGCAGTCGAGATGCTGGAGCGCAACGGTGCACCGACGGACCTCGGGCCGCCGACCGAGGCGCAGCTCGAGCAAGTGCGGGACTTCGAGCGCAGCGTGGCGTCGGGGGAGTGGTTCGAGGCGCTGATGGACTCGGCGGATCCGCAAGGGGAGCCGAGTTGGGACCAAGACCCAGACCGGCAGATGTGTGCGGGTCCCGAGCTGGACCCGGGGAGCTCGGAGCCGGACCGGCAGATGTGTGCGGGTCCCGAGGTAGACCCGGGCCCAGAGCCAGACCGGCAGATGTGTGCGGGTCCGGAACCCGGCGGGGACCTCGACCCGGGTCGTCGGGTTGTGCCCCAGCGGGCCGCCTTGATCTTCGCGGGACCGCCCGGGGAGGCGTCCGAGCGGCTGCGGCTGCGGATCAGCGACGAACAGGCCGGCTGGTGGCGCTACCTCGAGCGCGCCTACGGGGCGCACGAGCGTCGCCTCCGTCGAGCGGGCGCCGAGCCCATGAGCTTCGTCGCCTTCGCCTGTCTGTCGGTGTGGATGACCTGGTATCCGGCAGTGAAACAGACCGGCGCGCACGACCGATGGACGTCGATCTACGTGCGCGACCGGTACCAATGCAGCTCGCCGGTGTGCTCACGGCGAGATGTCACGCCCCACCACCTGCGGTTTCAGTCGCACGGTGGCGGGCACGAGGACGAGAACGTCGCCGCGCTGTGTAGCTGGTGCCACCTCGAGGGGGTGCATGGCGGGCGCATCAAGGCGCGGCCGCCGGCGTCGGCGATTCACTGGCGGCTCGGCCGAAACGGCGGGCTCGAGGTGCACGGGCGAGAGCTGCAGTCCGTCCCTGCTGGCACTCGACCAGATGCCGGGTCCTGAGCGGACGCGGTCAGCCACGTCTCGTTCGATCCCGAAGGGCTCTACGCGTCGCCGGCGTCCGGATGCGCCACCCTCACCGTCAGCTCGCTGGCCTTGGTGGGCACGGTGATCACACCCTGGGTGATGACCGTGTCGCCGTCGCGGACCTGGAGGTCGTGCTTGCCGGGCTTGATCTGCACCGTCTCGAACGGGGCGGTGCCGATCCACACGCCATCGATGAACAGGCTCCCGCGGCCACCCTGCAGGGTGACGGCGACGCTCACGTCCTTCTTCTTGCGGTACTTCTTGGCGTTCTTCTTGCGAGACTTGTCGGAGAGGGACTCGCCCTCCTCCCACTTCACCTTGGCGTGGCCCTCGACGCAGGCGCCGCTGCCCTCGCAGTCGGCATGGGCGATGGCCGGCGGGGCGGCGAGGACAAGTCCGAGGCCGAGGGCGGCGACGAGGCGGATGTTGCGGTGGGACGACATGGCTAGAACCTCCCCGAGATCACGAGGCCGGCCGCATCCCCGCGGCCGAGGGCGAAGGCGGGGGCGACGTTGGCGGTGGGTCGCTGCTCCTGCGCGAGCCCGGACTTCTTGTTCTTCTTGACGCCCACGGCGATCAGGGCGGCACCGGTGATCACCCCGACGCCACCGACGGCCATGCCCACGATGGCCATCGTGTTGTAGTTTTTCCCCTTGCGGTCGTAGTCGTCGTACTCGTCGCCGACGATGGAGGTGTCGTCCTCGACCGCCTTCTGGTTCTTGGCGCCCAGGGCCAGGCCGGCCGAGCCGACGCCGAGGCCGCCGAGGCCCAGCACCAGGGAGGCGCTGCCGGCGATGATCAGCGGGCGGCCGGGGGGCTTCTCCTTGGGGGGTGGGGGTGGAGGCGGCGGCGCGTTGGCAGCCTCGCGCTCCGCCTCGATCGCGGCGATGAGCACGTCGGCATCCTCGATGGCCTGCTTCGCCCGGTTCTTGATGACCGTGGTCTGATCGCCCTCGAGGGGCTGCCACATCTCCGAAGCGGAGTCGCCCTCGAGAAAGCCCACCATGTCGAGCACGACGCGGGCCTGGACCTTGGCCTCCTCTGCGGCATCGGTGCTGCGCTCGGCGTCCGCGGCCTTGTTGTAGGCTTCGGCGGACTCCACGTAGAGGACCGGGTCCTTGAGCTCTTTGCCCTTCTCGGCGAGGAAGGGGGCGGCGTCCCCCGGCGGGAGGTTGCCGGCCTGGCCGATGATGGCGAGCCGGGCATCGTTCGCCGACGCCGGCGTGATGGCGCCGTCGGGGGCCGCGAGCGCCAGCATCGGGGTTCCCAGCAGGGCTGCCGCCGCTCCGAGAGCCACGAGACCCCGCGAAAGCCGGATGTGTGCGATGTGAGTCAGCTCCACACCCGGAAACTATCAAGAATCCGGAAACTCTGAAAAGCGCTGTTTATTTGGCCTGTTTTGCGTGTGGGGCCGGACACCGTGGCTACGACTTGGCCCGCTTGCGCCGAACCAGCCGGATGGGGAGGGCGATGAGCAGGAAGATGAGCAGCAGGGCGTAGAGGGCGATGAACGCCGCGTTGAAGGTCATGCAGCTCTCGTTGATGACCCGCATCTGGTCATAGTCCTCGACCAGGCGCTGGATCGTCAGCCGCTTCTCCGGC
>JAUIJB010000093.1 GCA_030430455.1 Verrucomicrobiia bacterium
TTCATGCGGGTGCTCAACGACTCGCAGGAGCGCGGCGACAAGGAGCGCGCGCTCTTCCAGATGGTGGCGACCCACCTTGCCGCCGGGAACCACGAGGAAGCCATCCGCGACGCCCGCCTCTACATCTTCAAGGCCTCCGGCGACGAGAAGCCGGACGAGGGCGGCTACGGCTTCACCGCGCGCAAGGGCGAGGTGACCATGATGCTCGCCGAGGCCTACGAGAAGGCCGGCAAGCTCAACGACGCGATCGCCGCCTACTCGACCGCCGCGACCAACAACCAGGGCGCGCTGAGGATCTCGGTGCCGGCGACGCGGAAGTACATGGAGCTCCTGTGGCAGCGCAACAACCCGGCCGGGGAGACCGTCTCCGACCGCCAGGGCGCCTACAACGCAGGCCGTGCCTTCATCGACCTGACCTCGCGGATCCTCGACAAGGCCTCGCCGGAGGAGCGCAAGGCGTGGGAGGACCTGCAGGCGCTGGTGCAGCAGTACGAGGCCCACGCCGACGTGAAGTCGAAGGAGCAACTCGAGAAGGAAGCCGCCCGCTGAACCGGCCCCCGAGCCCCGAATCCCATCATCCCGTGAAATCCAAGAAGACTTTCCTCCTCGCCGCGACGCTTGCCACCGCCGTCTCCGGTCCGGCCTCCGGCCAGCAGCGCTTCCAGCAGCCGGCGATGCTGATCTTCGGCCCCGACCGCTTCGAGCAGGTCTGGATCGCCGACGCCGACGACAAGCAGATCCGCTACTACTCGACCGTCCAAGGGGTCGACTCGAGCGTGATCCGCTGGAACAAGCCGGAGTCGATCTGGCTCTACGAGCCGGACGACTACGCCGCCGCCATGGAGCTGCTGCAGGGGCGCCGGTATGACGAGGCGGCCGAGGCCTTCGGGCGCGTGCGCGAGAAGTACTCCAAGCTGCGCGAGCTTCCCAACAACCACTCGTCGCTCGCCGCCCTCCACCAGATGGAGGCGCTGCGCAAGCAGTTCAAGCTCGAGGAGATGCTCGAGGTCGAGTCGGGCTTCCTGCCGATCGAGCGCGAGTCGCTGACCCGCGCGCACCACAAGCGCCAGATCGAGCTGGTCACGACGCTGTGGAAGGCGGTCCACAACAAGGACTGGGGCCCGCTCTCGCTGATCTGCCAGCAGCAGCTCGAAGAGAAGCTGCCCGGCTACCAGCGCGCCCAGGTCGGCTACTGCCTCGGCCTGGCCCAGGAGGCGCTGGGCAACCCGTGGGCGGCGATCAATGCCTACAACGTCGCCTTCACCGCCGACACCGCGGCCTCCGAAGTCATCAGCGCCAAGGCGGCGGAGAACGCCCTGCGGCTCTACCTCGCGGACGAGGACGTCCAGCTCGCCATCAAGCTTTACCCGACTCCCGAGCGGGACACCGGGTCGATCGGGCACGTCCGGCTGGTCGAGGCCGCCTCGCTGGCCGAGCTCTACCAGCTGACCCTCGGCGGCGGCCGCTCCCTGCCCTCCGACTACCAGAGCCTGCTGCAGTACGCCCCCGAGAAGGAGGATCCGGCGGGCGGCATGGATGAGGACGAGGCAGGTGAGGAGGACGGTGAGGAGGACGAAGACGCCGAGTAAGGCGCTGCAGCGACCGGCGGCGTTGGCCAGCGCCCCTCGTCGGGGGGCTCCCGAAGCGTCGCCGGGTGCACACGTGGAGCTGGCTTGATGGACGCCCCGTCTTGGATTGTGATCGGAACCCATGCCGCGGATCCTCGTTTTCCTCCTGCTGACCCTCGGCGTCGCCTGCCGGGCGGATGAGCCGCCGAACATCGTCCTGATCATCACCGACGACCTCGGCTACGGCGACCTGTCCTGCTACGGCCAGAAGAACTTCCGCACCCCGGTGCTCGACGGCCTCGCCCGCGACGGGCTGCGCTTCACCGACCACTACTCCGGCAGCACGGTGTGCGCGCCCTCGCGCTGCGCGCTGATGACCGGCCGCGACACCGGCCACTGCTCGATCCGCGGCAACGGCGCCCACCAGCTCCGCGCCGACCCCGCGGACCTGACCTTCGCGCGCATCCTCCGCGACGCCGGCTACCGCACCGGGATGGTCGGCAAGTCCTGCGTGACCGGCAACGTGCAGGATTACCGGGTGCCGCTGAACAAGGGCTTCGACGTCTTCTACGGCACCACCATGCACAAGGACGGCCACCACCGCTTCCCGCGCTTCGTCTTCGACCAGGAGAAAACCGTCCTGCTCCAGGGCAACAACCTCCACTGGGGCGAACACTACGACGCCGAGCTCTACACCCGCCGGGCGGAGCGCTTCATCGCCGAGAACCCCGACGACCAGCCCTTCCTCCTGCTGGTGTCCTACCCGATCCCCCACGCCTCGGTCGTGGCGCCCGAGGGCATGGCCGAGCGCTTCGACTTTCCCGGCGAGACCGGCTACCACCCGGAGCGCGTCCACTACACGCCGGTCGACAAGCCGAAGGCGAACTACGCCGGCATGGTGCGGGCCATCGACGGCTACGTCGGGCGGATCATCGACGCCCTCGAGGCCAAGGGGGTCGCCGAGGACACGCTGACCTTCTTCACCACCGACAACGGCTCGCACTACGAGGGCGGCTACCACCCGGACATGCTCGGCTCCAACGCCCCGCTGCGGGGCGGCAAGCGCGACCTCCACGAGGGCGGCATCCGGGTTCCGCTGATCGCGCACTGGCCGGCCGGCATCCGTCCCGGCCGGACCAGCGACCTGCCCTCGGCCTTCTGGGACTTCCTGCCCACCTTCTGCGAGCTGGTCGGCCGGCCCGCCCCCGGGGACATCCAGGGGATCTCCTTCCTCCCCACCCTCACCGGCGAGGGCGAGCAGGCTCGTCACGAGTCGCTCTACTGGGAGTTCCACGAGAATGGCGGCCGGCGCGCGCTGCGCCAGGGCGAGTGGAAGCTGGTCCAGTACGGCCTCGAGCCCGGCAAGCTGGGCAAGCCCCAGCTCTTCCACCTCGGCAGGGACCTTGCGGAGGAGCACGACCTCGCCGCGGACGATCTGGAGCGGGTCAGCGCGATGATGGCGACCATGGAAGCCGCGCGGGTTCCCTCGAAGACCTTCCCGCTGCCGGCGATCGACTGATCCGCCGCGGCTCCGGCGGTGGGAGGTGAGCGGGAAAATGCGGCAGGCGGGCGGACAAAAGCGAGTTCCGCCTGCCCGGACCGGCGTCGGCCGGGCAATGCCAGGCCACCGGATCAACGCGCGGCTGTGGGGGGACGACCGCCGGTGATCCGGCAGCCCGACACGAAGGCCGGGGGCATCCAGGGGGGATTGGGGGGTGGATCCTTCCGGGTTGGGGGGCTCTTGAAACGGCTGGGGGGGACCGATGTCGGGGGGAGTGTCTCGGGGGGACGCGGAAAAAGCTCGGGGGGAGAGAGCGAAGGGGTGAGCCACGGCCGGCAAGGCAAACCCATGAAATCCTTGACCGACCGTGGCTCACCGTGACGCCCCGCCGGGCCATCCACGCCCGTGGTGCGGTTCGTCACGAAACCATCCGCTGGGAGAATGGAAGCACCTGCCGTGCCAAGTCGAAGCATCCGATCCTGACCTGGCGCCGCCTTGTGAGCCACTCGCGCCGATGGTATGGACCGGGTGAAATTCGTGCCCGGCTTCCTCCATCAGATCCTCTCTTTCCGGCAAGGCATTCTGCTGCTCGCGCTGCTGCTTGCCGGTGGCTGCCGCTCGGACCGCCGCGCCGCCATCGCCGAGCTCGACCGTCGCGGGATCGAGGCGAATGGCCGGGCCGTGCTCGAGGCCGTGGCGGAGGACCGCCGCAACGAACTCGACCTGCTGCTGCGCGCCGGCGCCTACACCGGCCAGCGTGATCCACTCGGGCGCACGCCGCTGCAGCTCGCCATCGATGCCCGCCGGACCGGAATGGCCGAGCGCCTGGTGCTGGCCGGGGCCGACGTCACGGCGACCGACCGCCGCGGCATCAGCCCGCTCGGCATCGCCCTGTTCCAAGGCGAGACGGCGCTGGTCGACCTGCTGCTCGACCGCGGTGCGGCGGCCGACTGTGCGATGCCCGACGGTGACCGCTCGCTCCCCTGGGCCATCCGCAACGGCCGGTTGAGCTTCGTCCGGCGCCTGATGGAGAAGGGCGCCGACCCCCACCAGAAGGACGGCCGCGGCAGTCCCCTGCTCCACGTCGCCATGGAGTGCGGCCGCGCCGACCTGGCCACCGAGCTGATCCGCCTCGGTGCCGACTGCGGCGCCACCAATGCCGATGGCGAGTCCACCCTGGTGGTCGCCTTGCGGCGCGGCTGGACCGAACAGATGCCCGCCCTGATCCATGCCGGCGCCGACCCCAACCGGCCGGACCGCGACGGGCTCACGCCCTTCGCGCGCGCCCTTCGCGAAGGTGACTTCGGGCTCGCCGGCCGATTGCGCGAGCTCGGCGCGCGACCGGATGCCGCCGGACTGCAGCACGAACTTGAGAAGGCCTACCGGGCGGGCGACCGTCGGATGGCCGCCCGGCTGCTCGGGCTCGGTGGCGACCCCACTCTGGGCGCCGACCTGGTCCGCCAGTCCGCGGCCGACGGAGCCCACGGGTTCCTCCACCTCTTCCTCGGCTACCGGCGGCCGCCGAAAGACCTGCTGATCCACGCCTGCAGGCGGGCCGACGAGAACCTGACCAGCCTGCTGCTCGCCCACGGTGCGAGCCCGAACCCGACCAACGCCCCCTTCCTCGACAATGCCTTCGGCACGATGCTGCGCCACGGCGGCGACCGGCGCGCCCACCACCTGCTGCGCCATGGTGCCGCACCCGGCCTGCGCCCGGCCCACGGCCAGAGTGCGCTGGTGCAGGCGGTGATCGACAACCAGTCGACCACCGTGCGCTGGTTGCTTGAGAACGGCGCCGACCCGAACCAGGAGCTCAACCACCCGGTCCAGGCCAGCTTCCTCGAGCAGTTCGACAGCGGCTCGATGCGCTGGGTGCTGAGGAACAACCGGCGCATCACGCCGCTGATGATCGCCGCCCACTGCGGCTCGCTCGAGTCGGCAGAGGCGCTGATCGACCACGGTGCGCGCACCAACGTGTGGACCCGGGGCACCTCGATGTGGCCGATCAACTTCGCCTCGCAGCGCGGCGACGTCCCGATGATGCGCCTGCTGCTCGGCAAGGACCCCCACGAGGAAGAGCGCCTGCTGATCCTCAACCTCGGGGAGCAGCGGCTGCGGGTCTTCGATCGCTCCGGCCTGGAAATCTTCGAGACCCGTGTGTCGAGCGGCCGGTCGGGCTACCGCACGCGCACCGGTGAATTCGCCATCACCAACAAGTACCGCGCGTGGACCTCGACGATCTACCACGCCAGCATGCCCTACTTCCAGCGGCTCAGCTGCAGTGACTTCGGCTTCCACCAGGGCTACGTGCCGAACCACCCCGCATCGCACGGCTGCATCCGGGTTCCCGCCGGCAATGCCAGCAAACTTTTCGCCCTCACCGAGTTGGGCGACCGGGTGCGAATCGTGGAGTGATCCCGGAGTGCGCCGGCCCGGCGGCGCCAGGGGGAGGGGCCGACCTGTCGGCTGTGGGAGGCGGGGGTTCCGGTGGGTTCGGAGCCAGCCCCACTGGCGGGCCCCGGCGAGGCAGGCCTCGCCTCGAATCGGCGGCGTCAGGCCGCCGCAGTCCGGGGTGTTTCACGGGGACAGGTCAGTTTCACGGGGACAGGTCAGTTGAGCGGGCCCGCAAGTTTCGGGCGGGAAACCGCAACCGCAGATGAATGCAGATGAATGCAGATGAACGCTATTTCACGGGGACTATTTCACGGGGACAGGTCAGTTGAGCGAGCCAGTTGAACGCAGGTGGAGGAAGTCATTGACCGTCAATTCTTGTGAAACGCTTGCGCCTCGACCGGTGGCCGGGAGCATGTTAGGTTTTCGGCTGCTTCACCCCCCATCCCCCACTCATGTCCCCCACTCCACGCCGGAGGCTGGCCGGCATTGCCGTCTCCGCCCTTCTTCTCGCGCCGGTGGCTCCCCTGTCGGCCCAGACGCTCGTCTATGATCTCCCCGGCGACCAGGGGGGCGTATTCACCTATTTCCTGATCGCCCAGGGCACCGAGTATGCCGACAGCGCGGTGCTTGGCGGAACCAACCGCGTGCTGAGCGAGGCCTCCGTGGCGGTCTACTCGAACGTGCCGCGCACGGCGACGGTGACCTTCTCGATCTACGACACGGCCGCCGCCGATTTCAACTTCTCCCCGGGATCCCAGGTCGGCCAGCCCGGCGTGGCGCCGGGGCCGATGGCCGACCTCAAGCCACTCGAGACACCGCTCTACACGAGCGGCCCGGTCGAGTTCAGCTTCGCCGGCGACGGCCCGATCGGCAACGACCTGAACACCCTGGTCTTCTCCGGGATCAACACCCTGGTTCCCGACGAGATCTTCTGGTCGATCCAGTTCGAGGACGTCAGCAACTACACCGACGGCGGAGCCTTCGGCCCGAAGCTCGAGAACGCCGCCAACCTCCTGCCCGGTGAGGCCGCCACCGACCCGAGCCGGCTCTACGCGCGCACTCCGGGCGTCGGCGACGGTGCCTGGCTGCCGACCTGGCTGGGCAGCCGGGCCCCACCCACGAGCACCCTCTCGCTCCAGCTCACGGCAATCCCGGAGCCGGCCGCGGCCCTGCTGCTGGCGCTTGGCGGCGGGCTGCTGCTGCGGCGCCAGCGCTGATCAGCGACCGGTCCGGCGAAACACCGAGCGCACCACCGGGCGGGTCCCCTCGGCGAGGCCGCTGCTGTCCTCGACACGGCCGCCGGCCAGCCAGGCACTGAGGTCATACTTGACCTTCTGCTTGGAGTCCACACTGCGTGACAGCGCTGACTGCAGCCGCGACACCAGCTCGTCGATCATCTGCTGGTCGGGGTCGAAGGGAGCGCTCGGCTCCACCTTTTCCCCCTCCGCGGGTTCGACAGGCATCACAGGCTCGGGGGCCGAGGGGCGCGTCACCTCCCCGGTCTCGAAGCTCCTGCCATTGAGGGTCCCGGAAATCCGGATCGAGTAAATGATGCCACCCGACGAGGCGAGGGCGCGCAGCTCGGCGACGTAGGGGCGGGTGCCGCGCGGCAGCAGCTGGTGGAGCGAGGCCCGCACCGTGAGGTTGCCGTCCGGGTCGGAGCTGAGCTCCGGCTTTTCCACCTCGAAGGTCCATCCGGCGGCCACGTAGCCGGCCTTGCCCCTGTTCCAGCCATTGAAGTCCCGGCCCATTCCCTCGACGTCGTAGCTCGCCGCCGGGAGGAGCGAGGCGAGGCCGAGCGAGAGGAGTGCGATGCGAAGCGATGTCATGCGTCCGTGGAGTCGTCGATGGATCAGAAGGACACCCGGGCACCGGTGTGCCAGATCCAGGCGTTGGTCTCGAAGCCGAGCCCGGCGTCGTCCTTCATGAGGGCGTACTCCATGCCGTTGAGGAGAACCACCTTGTCCTGGTAGAGGTGGAGGTTGGCGCCGAGGTAGAAGGAGTGGAACTCGTCGCCGACGAAGGTCGGCGAGCCGTCGAAGAAGGGATCGCTCGAGACGCCGAGGCCGCCGACCAGGCCGGCCGGGTCGTCGGTGTCGGCGTAGTGGTAGCGGGCGACCGCCTTGAGGGTCCCCGGAACGACCCAGAAGCTCGGCGTGAGGGTCAGGCCCCAGGCATTCACCTCGCCGTTGGCGAGCATGAACTCGCCCTCGAAGGCGAAGCAGTCGCCCTCGAGCTCGATCCCGGTCGAGACCAGGTGACGGAACGCCGGGTTGGCGGTGATCACCTGCCCGCCGTTGGCGGAGATGCGGCTGCGCAGGTCGTAGCGCGGCACGATCTCGCTCTTGCGGTGGTCCATGTTGTAGAGGTAGTCGAGCGTCCAGCGGGTGCGCATCGCGCCGCCGCCGTCGAGGCGCTCGGCGCTCTCGTAGGCGAGGTTGGCGGCGATCATGCCATTGCCCTCGAGACCGGGGACGTAGCGGTCGCTGTCGTTGGAGAACCAGCCGAGACCCCAGTCCCAGGCGTCGCAGTCCTGGCTGAACATCACGCCCAGCGATTCGGCGGGCATGAGCATGCTCGACAGCAGCGCGCGTTCCGGGGCCAGCAGCATCTGCGGGTCCTTCGACCCCTCGATGCCGAAGCGCGGCCTCATCTTGCCGAAGCTCACGGAATGATTCGGCAGCACCCGGGTGGTCGCCTTGAGTCGCTCGAGGCGGCTGTAGTCGCCGTCGCCGGCGAACTCGCCGACCGCCTCGATCTCGGTGTTGCCGAAGGCGCGCAGACGGGCCCCCAGGCGGGCACGGCGGGTGCGGGTGGCATCGAGGCTGACATCCGGCGTACGCTCGATGTCGGCCGTTCCCCACGAGCCGTTGAAGTGGAACATCCCCATGATGGCCAGCTGCTGGACCCAGGGGTTGGACTCGTCCTCGAACAGGACGGCCCGCGACCAGATCGGGTCCAGCGGGCTCGGCGCCCACTCGGCGGGCGTGTAGGTGACCGGGCCCGTGGGAGCCTCGCCGCCCTCCTCACCGAAGATCTCGGCCATCGGGTCGCTGCCGTCGGCCGCCACGGGGGCGGCGGCGGCATCGGCCTCCTTCTTGCCCTCGAGGATGTCGAGCGCCTCGTTCGCCGCCAGGGGCAGCGCGAGGGTGCAGCCGAGGGCCACGACGGTCGCGGTCGGGATGAAGTGCTTCGCTTTCATGATTCTCACTCGGGGTTGGCCGCCCGGTCGGCTTCCAGTTTCCGGCGTTCCTCCTCCTCGCGCTCGAGGCGCTGCTTCTCGCGGTCGGCCGCACGCTGCACACGGCTGACGTAGAGCTTCAGGTTCTCGCTCGGCTTGAGCTCGAGCGCCTTCTCGAGCCGCGGCATCGCCTTGATGTACTGCCGCTCACGGACCAGCAGCTGGGCCAGGGCCATGTTGGCGTCGTAGGCGAACTCGTCGCTGCGCAGGGCGAGCTGGAAGTGGGTCTTGGCCTCGTTCACGTGGTGGCTCCGCTTCTCCTCGTCGTCCTCCTGCTTCGACAGGTCGTCGTGGTAGCGGCCCAGCTCGAGCATCACCTCGGCGTTCGCCGGGTTGTCCTTGCTCAGCTCGGTCAGCAGCTCGCCGACGCGCTCGGTGTTGCCGGCGGTCCGCGCGATGCGGACCTCGGTCAGGGTCAGCTGGTTGAGCTGGTCGTCGTCCAGCGACGTCCCCCGCGAGCGCACCCGGTCGACGAAGATCGCCGCCTTGTCGGGGAATCCGTAGTCGTTGAGGATCTTGGCCGAGCGGATCGCCCGCTCGATGTCGAGCGTCTCGGCCTTGTCGAGCGCCGCCATGTAGGCCAGCAGAGCAAGCTGCGGCTCGCCCTGGTCCATGTAGATGTTGCCGAGCAGGTTGAGCTCGGTCTCGCCGGCCAGGCCCTTCATGCGCAGCACCTCGAGGTTCACCGCGGCCTCCTGCTTGCGCTCCATGCCGAGCAGGGCGTTGGTCTGCTGGAGCCACAGCTGGCGGTCCTCCGGGTTCTCGTCGATCAGGTTCGCCAGGATCGTCGAGGCCTCCTCGAGCTTCTCCTCGAGCATCAGCGCCTGGGCCAGGCCGAGCTTCCAGTCCTTGTTGCCGGGATCGAGCAGGAAGGCCTGGCGGTAGGCGTTCTCCGCCGCCATCGGCATCCGGTCGAGCAGGTAGCAGTAGCCGAGCAGGCCGAAGACGCGGGGGTTGCCCTCGCCCAGCGAGACCGCCTGCTGGAAGTGGTTGCGCGCCTTGTCGTATTCCTCCTCGGAGACGTAGAGGTAGCCGAGGTTGACGTGGGCTCGGCGGAAGTCGGGGAAGCGCCGCAGGGCCTCGATGAAGGCGCGGCGCGCCTCGTCGGTGCGCTCGGCACTGAAGTAGAGGTTGCCGAGGACGAAGACCATCGCCGGGCTGATCTCGCCGGGCTGCTGCTCGGGGTCGGTCGGCGCCTCGACGCGCTGGATGAAGTTCACCAGCAGCTGCTCGGCCTCGCTGAACTTGCCCTCGCCGAAGAGCTCGCGGATCTTCACCAGGGCGCGCTGCTCGGCCGGGGAGATCTCGGGCTCGACCTCGGAATTGAAGCCGTAGGAGCCGACAAACTCGCGGACGAACTGCGGGTCCCGGAACAGGTTGCCCGGAGGGATGATGCGTTCGGCCACCGCGCCCAGCGTGGTGGCGAGGAATACCAGGGGGACCAGGGCCGAGAAGGCCGGTAGGGACGGGCGGATCATCTTCACTTTACTTCGAAATTGAATGGCACCACGCAGGTGGCGACCACCTTCTTGCCGCCGCGGATGGCGGGCTTGAACTTCCAGCGGTTGACCGCCTTGAGGGCGGCCTCGTCGAGGTCACGGTGACCCGAGCTCGTCTTCACCTTGGCGCCGACGACCCGGCCGTTCTCGTTGACGGTGCAGCGCACCAGAACCTTGCCGCCGCGCTTGTCGCGCAGCGCGCCGCTCGGGTAGGTCGGCGGCAGCCGGTTGGTCGGCTGCGGCGGGCTGTCGAGGTCGCCCGAGCCGAACGGATCGTCGCCGCCGCGAACGTTGAAGTCCTTGGGGATATTGACCAGGATGCCGCCGCCCGTGCCGACGCTGAGGTCGATGTCGAGCGCCATGTCGAGGTTCATCGGCTCCTCGATCGGCGGCTCCGGCGGCTCCTCGAGCTCCTCCTCCGGCGGCGGCTCCTCCTCGATCAGCTCGAGCTCGGGCGGCGGGGTCGCCTCCGGCTCGGGCATCGCGATGATCGGCGGGCTGGTCATCTCGGCCAGCTTCTGGGACAGCGGAATGAGCACGAAGACCAGCAAGGTCGCGGCGACGCCCCCGATGATCGCGGCGATCCCGGAAAAGCGTCCGCGCGGCGGCCGGTAGACGTGGCGCTCCCTGCTCATGGCCTCACTTCATCGACACCGAGATGCGCTCCTTCTGCGCCCCGGCCAGGATCGCCTGGGCGTGAACCTCCTGGACCACGCCGTGCGAGGCCTCGCGGTCGCCCTGGATGATCACCGGCATGTCGGGCTCCTCGATCAGCGCCGGCTTGATCTTCCCGATCACGCCCTGCACGCCGATGCTCTCGTTGGCATACATGATCTTGTCCTCCGCCGTCACGGCGATGAGGATGCTGTTGCTCTCGAGGTTGCTCGCCGCACCGCCCGAGTCGGGCTTGTTCACCGTCACCCCGGTCTCGTCGACGAACACCGTCGTGACGATGAAGAAGATGAGCAGGATGAAGATGCAGTCGATCATCGGGGAGAGGTCGATGTGGACCTCCTCCTCGGTGTCTTCGCCGATTCCCTTTCCGAACATGGCCTAGCTTTCCCGTTTGAACCGATCCAGCAGGATCTGGCTTTCCAATTGCGCGAGCGTCGCCGCGATGCGGTCGCGCTTGCCCTTGACGACCAGCGCGATGAACAACCCGGGCAGGGCGATCGTCAGGCCGGTCTGGGTCGTGATGAGCGCCTCCTTCATGCCGCTGGCGACCCGCGCCATCCCCGCGGCGCCGCCGCCCTGGGCGAGGCCGTTGAACATCGCCAGCATCCCCATGACCGTGCCCAGCAGGCCGGCCAGCGGGGCGGCGGCGACCAGGGTGTTGACGACGAGGATCCGGCGGTCGATGGCGGAGAGGACGGTGAGGCGGATCTCGGAGAAGCGCCGCTGGACGATCTTGATCGTCAGCCGGGGCCCGTGCATCACGTAGCGCAAGGCCTCGCCGAGCCGGCCCTCGGCCTTCTCGGGGTCCTCGATCCATCCGGCCCACTTCTTCGAGTCGCCCTTCGCCAGGTTGCCGCGGCTGACGTAGCTGAGCGCCGCGAAGGCGGTGGCGTAGAGGATGAACGCCAGGGTGCCGAGCATGTACATGATCCAGCCACCGGAGGCGAAGACCTCAATGAGTTCACGGACCAGGCTGGAGTTCTCGGCGAGCACGGTCAGGCGGGATTGGGGACGAGTTCGCCGTCGTCATCGCCACCTTCCTCCTCGGGCGGCGCCGGGCGCCGCCCGCCGCGCTCGAGTTCGGTGGTGCCGTTGATCAGGGAGATGCCGATCGACTCGATCTCGCTGAACTTGCCCTTGGCGAGGCTCTTCATCAGGCCGTGAAGGACCAGCACCGGGATGGCCACGACGAGGCCCTCGGCGGTGGTGATGAGGGCCTCGGAGATGCCGACGGTGAAGGCCTGCTTGTTGCCGGAGTCGAGCGCCATCGCCTTGAAGGTCTTGATGATCCCCAGCACGGTGCCGAGCAGGCCCATCAGGGGGGCCGCGGCGGCGACCAGCCCGAGGAAGGGGAGGAAGCGCTCGAGGCGCGGCTTGATGGCGACGAGCTTCTCGTAGAGCGCCTCCTCGAGGACGCGGCGCTTCTCGTAGAAGCGGTCCACCCCGGTCTTGACGAGGTCACCCGCCATGCCCTGAAGACCGGCGGCGCGGCGCTTGGCCGACTCGTGGTCGTCGTTGACCAGGTCGTCGATGATCTCGTTGATCTTGCGCCGCGAGGGCACCGGGAACTTCGAGATCTCCCAGAGCTTGAACAGGGTCAGGCCGATGGCCACCGCGCCGAGGGCGAGGATGGCGTGGCCGACGATGCCGCCCTTGGCGACCACGTCACCGAGCGACTCCTTGGCCGCCTCGACCTTGAGGGCCTTACCGAGGGTCGGGTCGAAGGGGATGGCCCCGTCGCCGGTGCTGACCGCCTTGGTGATGGCACCGTCCTCGATGGACTCGACGCCGACCACGGTCGGCAGTCCGGTGCCGCTCTCGCCGAAGGTGGCGACCCCCTCGAAGCTGCCGTCGGAATCGTGGAAGAAGACCGCCGGACCGAGGACCAGCAGCGTTCCCTCGCGGGCCTCGGTGCCGTTGCGCATCGCCTTGCCGTCGAAACGACGCCCGGCGGCCACCGCATCGAGGCGCTCGAGGCCGATCTCCAGGGCCTTGAGGCGGACTTCCATCTCCTTGAGCGGGTCCTCCTTGGCGGCGAGCGCCTGCTCGGCCAGGTCGGTCAACTCGGCCTCGTAGAGCTGGTTCTCGGCGACGTGCATCCGATTGACGAGGTTCTCGCCGTAGTTGCGCAGGACGCCGCCGGCGAAGTCGAAGTTCGCCTGCAGGATCTGGGTGTTCTGCTTGGTCGTGCGCTCCTTCTGGATGCGCAGCGTCTCCTCGCGCTCGAGCTCGCGGAGTTCCTTGGAGAGCTGCAGCGCCTCGTCGTCGAGGGCATTGATCTCGCGGTAGAGCGCGCCGCGCATGGCGGCATACTCGCTGGTGGTCTCCTTGAGTTCCTTGCGCGCCGCCTCGAGCTGCTGCTCGGCCGCGCCGGATTGCGCCGGCGCCGGAAGCGCGAGGGCCAGCGGCAGGAGGGCGATCAGTCGGTTGAGCTTCATTGGACCTGGATCGGAAGTTGGGTGAAGGTGGCGTCCTGGTCGCCGTTCATGACGTCGACCAACTGGCGGACCCGGGGCGCGATCGAGTCGTCCTGGACAAAGTCCCAGCCCTCCGCGCCCGGCCGGCCGACGAAGCCGACCTGGCCGCTCTCGTCGACGCCATAGGCGGTGGCGAGGCCGAAGTAGACCACCTCGATGCCCAGCTCGCGACCGTCGGCCGTCTCGCGGGTCTCCTTGTCGAGGTGGACGCCGTTCTGGAACTGCTCGGCGGCGGTGAGGAGGTTGACGATGGTGCCGAGGCGTGAGTTGACCGAGGGCTTGCCCTCCTCGGAGGCCGCCACCGACTCGCGCAGGTTGGTGACCAGCTGACTCACCCGGTCGTCCTTGAGCATCCGCGGCGGGAACAGGCGGGTCTCCTCCATCATCCGCTCCTCGAGGCCGTCGATGCGCTCCTCGAGGAGGTCGCTCGCCGCCTTGAGGGCATCGAACTGCTTGAGGGTCTTCTTCGACGACTCGTCCGCGGTCGAGAGACCCTTGCGGGCGTCCTCGATGCGCTCCCGCAGGTCGGTGATCTCGCTGCGCAGGCCCTCGCGGTAGTTGCGGAGGATCTCCTCGTCGCGCTCCCAGGCGTTCTCCTCGCTCTGGATCTCCTTCATGACCTCGATCCAGTCCTGGACCGAGGTGCGGAGCTGCTGGGTCGGCGACGGCGGGTCTTGCTCCTGGGCCAGTCCTGGCAGGACCAGGCCGAGGGAAACCGCGATGGAAAGGTGTTTCGGGGACATGGCTCGCGAAGCGGCAAGAGCAAAGGGTGGTCGCAGACGATTGCCGATGGCCCCAATGTGACGTTTTCGCCATCGACCCGGACGGCACAAAAAAACCGCCCGATCCGGTGGGATCGGGCGGTTGGATGGTCGAATCCTTGTTTCGAATCGCCTTAGTTTCCGTCGGTGAAGCGGTAGAACCTCGTGCCGCTCGGAAGGCCGACGTCGAACTCCATTTCCTCGGAGAAGTCCTCCAGCGTGGTGGAGCCCTCGAGGAACAGGGTCAGGATGGCGTTGCCGCTCGAGCTGTCGATGCCGGCTGCGAAGTAGCCGATGTCGAGCAGCTGGCTGCTGGTGGCGACGTCGCCGAGCACCGCGTTGGCGTCGGGAACGACCGGGTCGAAGCCGAGGCCCAGGTTGAAGGCCTCGATGTCGTCGCGGATGCCGTCACCGTCGGTGTCCGGGTTGTTCGGATCGGTGCCGAGGATCGCCTCGTCGGCGTCGGTCAGGTTGTCACCGTCGCTGTCGACGAGCGCACCGGCCTCGAACAGGCCGTTCTCGTCGAGGAAGGTCCAGCCGAGGGCCCAGTTGGTGGTGTCGTCGAACGCACCGCGGTGGGCGGCGGTCTTGGCACCGTTGGCGGTGCCGTCGAAGACCGGGTCGACCAGCGGCGAGCTGCCGGCGGCCGGACGCGGGTCGATGCCGAGCAGGAAGCCGTTGAAGCTGCGTCCGAAGGCGGCGAAGCCCGGGTCGGTTTCCGCGTTGGTGTTGTCCTTGTTCGGCGTGTCACCGAAGCCACCGATGTAGTAGTTGGCCGGGGCGGCGTTGAGCACGCTGGCGTTGCTGCTGCCGTTGTAGCGGCCGAAGGAACCCACGGTGTTCGACTGGAAGTTGATCCCGCCACCGTTGCCGTCGCCGGCGAAGGAGGTGAGGAAGTTCACCGAGTCGGTGATCACGGAGTTGATCAGCTGGCCGTTGAAGTAGTCATCCATGAAGATGCCGTTGTCCTTGCCGGTGTCACTGTTGGTGAACAGCGTGGCGCCGGGGCCGACGAAGGTTCCGTTGTAGATCTTCGGTGCCGAGCGGATGACCTCGGTCTGCGGGTCGCCGGTCAGGGTCGAGCCCTTGTTGGAGCCGCCGACACCGTCCCACTCACCGAGGTTGTCCCCGGTGTTCGGGTTCTGGATCGCGAACCAGTAGTTGTGCTCGCCGCCGCTCGGGCCGCCGTGGCCCTCGTCGATGTCGAAGCAGTCGTCACCGCAGAAGGCAACCACCATGTTGCAGGTGCTGACCGTGCCGCCGAAGAACTCGACGCCGTCGTCCAGGTTGGCGACGACCTCGATGTGGTCGATGGTCGTGCCCGAGCCGACGCCGGCGAGGGTCAGGCCGTTGATCTCGTTGTCGGTGCCGAACTCGTAGCCGCCGTGGCGGATCGAGATGTACTGCAGCGTGCCGCTGTCGTCCGCGTCGTCGCGGTCGAAGGTGGTGCCGACCGTGTTGGTCGTCTTGTCCCAGCCGTACTCGAGCACGTCCGGGCGGGTGTCGTTGTCACCGTCGACGAAGCCGGTCGGGACGAAGCCCTCGATGATCTTGTTGCCGATGTTCGGGCCGTCGTTGGCGCCGGGCGAGGTCTCGTTGTCGGTCACCGCGATGTAGGCGTTGCCGAGGATGACGACGCCGCCCCACAGGCCGCGGGTGCTCGGGGTCGGCTTCGGTCCGATCTGGTTGTCCGGGTCGTAGATGGTGTCCAGGCCGCGCTCGGCCTCGAGGTTGGCGATGGCATCGAAGATGATCGGCTCGGCCGCGGTCCCGTTCGCCTCGATGCGGGCGCCACGGCAGACGATCACCGCGCCGACAAGGTCGTCCGAGGAGTCCTCGGGGGTGCCGTTCTGGTTGAAGCTGCTGTAGATCTTGGTGCCGGGATCGATCGTCAGGGTCACGCCCTCGGGGACGTAGAGACGGTCGGTGAGGATGTAGACGTTGTCGCTCGTCCAGGTGGTGTCACCCGAGAGCATGTCGAGCCCGTAGGTCGCGTTGAACGAGGTCTGGGTGGCGATCACGTCGATGTCGGCAGCGAGGGCCGACATCGTGAGACCAGCACCCACGGACATCGCCATCGCGAGGCGGGCGGTCGGAGTGGATTGTTGTTTCATCACGGATTGGTGTGTTCGGGACACTCCGGCATCGGCGCCGGAGCGAGTCGCCGGTGGAACCTAGAAACAGCAAGCGAACGAGCTACCATCGAACTGCAACGTTGCTGTCACATTGGGCGCGGACACCGCAACCGCCCCCGGTCCGGCCGGCACAACCCACCAGTTCTCCCGGATCGCGGGAGCCCGGGGCCGGCGGCGCCGGCCCGCCATCAGGCGCCGGCGACCCCTGCGGGGTCAAAAGTCATACTTCAGCTCGGCGAAATAAAGGCGATCGCTCTGCAGCGTGTTGCGGACCGCGCCCTGATTGCCGCTGCCGTCGTCGAAACGGAAGACCTGGTCGGTGGCGATGAGGTTCTCGATGCCCATCGTGACCCCCAGCCGGGCGCCCCAGTCGAGGTCGAAGCCCTTGCGCAGGACCAAGTCGAGCGAGTGGACCGACTCGCGGACCACGTCCGGCGCGTCGGGGGTGGTCCGCAGCAGCGTGGCATACTCGCCAGTGAAGTTGTAGACCAGGTTGGCGCCGAAGTCCCAGTCCTCGTTCTCGTAGCCGAGGTTGAGGTTGACGATCCAGTTCGGCTGGTAGGGGAAGTTCACCGCGACCTGCTCGCCGCTGTTGAAGGCGTACTCGAGCAGGGCGTCGATGTAGGTGATGTTCGACTTCAGCGAGAAGGGCCCGATCTCGCTGAGCTCGGCCTCGAACTCGAGCCCCCCGATGGTGCCCTCGTCGCCGTTGATGAAGGAGATCGCGTTGGCGACCCCCGGGACGCGCACCTCGACGATCGGGTCGATGATCTGCTTGCGGAAGAGCGACAGCCGGTAGGTCTGGCGCTCGGTCGCCTTGAACTCCGCCGCCAGGTCGTAGTTGGTGATGTCGGAGTTCTTCAGGTTCGGGTTGCCGCGGCGGATGAAGCCGGTCGAGAGGTCGAAGGAGCGGGTCGGCACCCACTCGTAGAAGGTCGGCCGGGCCACGGTGTTCGACCAGGCGGCGACGAGGTTGAGGCGCTCGTCGAAGACCGAGGTGCCCACCGAGATCGACGGCAGCCAGTCGTGCTCGACGATCGGGGCCGGGTCCTGCTCGCCGACCGGCTTCGGCTCGAGGAAGCGGGCCTGGCGCTCCTCGGACTC
>JAUIJB010000137.1 GCA_030430455.1 Verrucomicrobiia bacterium
CTACTTCCAGAACAAGTCCCGGAACCCGTACTGCCGGGTGGTGATCGAGCCCAAGCTGAAGAAGCTCAAGCTCGACCACTGAAGGCCGGACCCGCCCGGGCCGCGGGATTTTCCGCCGTCCCGGAAAGCGCCCTCGCCAGCGGCCCGCATCCTGCTCAACATCCCCCGGATGAGCCGGGAGAAGCAACGACTCGAGGAGGACCGCCGCCGTGAGCGCAACTGGAGGCGCTGGGGTCCCTACCTCAGCGAGCGCCAGTGGGGCACGGTACGCGAGGACTACTCGGCGAGCGGCTTCAGCTGGGGCGAGTTCCCCCACGACCACGCCCGCCGCCGCGCCTACCGCTGGGGCGAGGACGGGCTGCAGGGGTGGTGCGACCGGCAGTGCCGTCTGTGCTTCGCCCCGGCGTTGTGGAACGGCAGGGACCCGATCCTCAAGGAGCGGCTTTTCGGGCTCGGCGGCCACGAGGGCAACCACGGCGAGGACGTCAAGGAGTGCTACTACTACCTCGACTCGACCCCCACCCACTCCTACACCAAGGCGCTCTACAAGTATCCCCAGGCCGAGTATCCCTACATCAAGGTCCGCGACGAGAACGCCCGGCGCGACCGCGACCGGCCGGAGTACGAGCTCGCCGAGACGGGCGTGTTCAAGGACGGCCGCTACTTCGACGTCCTCCAGGAGGTCGCCAAGCGCTCGCCCGAGGACCTGCTGTGGCGGATCACCATCACCAACCACGGCCCCGAGGCGGCGCCCATCCACGTCCTCCCCACGCTGTGGTTCCGCAACACCTGGAAGTGGGGCAGCGAGCGGGACGAGCCGCACCGCAAGCCGCAGCTCCGGCTCGACGGGCTGCCGCTGCTCGCCGACCACGAGACGCTCGGACTCTACCACTTCCACGTCGACGCCCCGGACGCCACCGAGCCGCCGCGCTGGCTGTTCACCGAGAACGAGACCAACTACCCCTCGGTCTACAACTCGCCCGGACCGAAGCACGCCAAGGACGCCTTCCACCGCTACCTGATCGAGGGCAAGGAAAACGCCGTCTCGAAGAGCCCGCAGGGCACCAAGGCGGCCAAGTTGCTCCACTTCATGGTGCCCGCCGGCGGCTCGGTCACCATCCGCTGCCGGCTCCACTCGCTGCGCGAAACCAACGACCGCCACGGGTTCGACGGCTTCGACGAGTCCTTCGCCGGGTGCATCGCCGACTGCGACGCCTTCTACGACGACATCATCCCCCGCGACGCCACCCCCGACGAGCGCCTCGTCTGCCGCCAGGGGTACGCCGGCCTTCTTTGGACCAAGCAGTTCTATTACTACGTCGTTAGTGATTGGCTTCGCGGCGACAGGGACGCCCCGCCCCCGCCGAAGGAGCGCCTCCGCGGGCGCAACCACGACTGGACCGACTTCTTCGCCCGCGACATCCTGTCGATGCCCGACAAGTGGGAGTATCCCTGGTTCGCCGCCTGGGACACCGCCTTCCACATGATCCCCTTCGCGAAGATCGACCCCGAGTTCTCCAAGCACCAGCTGCTGCTCCTGCTGCGCGAGTGGTACATGCACCCGAACGGCCAGTTGCCGGCCTACGAGTGGAACTTCTCCGACGTCAACCCGCCGGTGCACGCCTGGGCGGTGTGGCGGGTCTACAAGATCGCCGACCCCAAGGGCTCGCGCGACCTGCTCTTCCTCGAGCGCTGCTTCCAGAAGCTACTGCTCAACTTCACCTGGTGGGTCAACCGCAAGGACGTCGAGGGCCGCCACGTCTTCGGCGGCGGCTTCCTCGGCCTCGACAACATCGGGGTCTTCGACCGCTCGCACTGCCTGCCCGACGGCGGCATCCTGCACCAGGCCGACGGCACCGCCTGGATGGCCAGCTACTGCCTGATCATGCTCACCATGGCCCTCGAGCTGGCCGAGACCAAGCCGGCCTACGAGGACATCGCGTCGAAGTTCTTCGAGCACTTCGTCAACATCATGGACGCGATCAACAACCTCGGCGGCACCGGCCTGTGGGACGAGGAGGACGGGTTCTACTACGACAAGCTGATCATCGACCACGACAAGCCGATCCCGCTGAAGATCCGCTCGCTGGTCGGCCTGCTGCCGCTGTGCGCGGTGACCGTGCTGAAGCAGTCGACCATCGACAAGCTGCCGGGCTTCCGCAAGCGGATGGACTGGTTCCTGATCAACCGGCCGGACATCCTCAAGTACCTCTCGGTGCGGCGCACCAAGGGCCAGCGCCAGGCCGGCCGGCTGCTGCTGGCGATCCCGACCCTAGAGCGGCTCACGCGCACGCTCGAGCGCCTCTTCGACCCGGAGGAGTTCCTCTCGGACTACGGGATCCGCTCGCTGAGCAAGGCCCACGAGGAGCAGCCCTTCGTCTTCAAGCACGGCGGCCAGAGCAACGAGGTCCGCTACACGCCGGGCGAGTCCGACACCGACATGTTCGGCGGGAACTCGAACTGGCGCGGCCCGATCTGGTTCCCGACGAACTTCATGATCATCGAGGCCCTCGAGCGATACCACCATTTCTACGGCGACGAGTTCACCATCGAGTACCCGACCGGCTCGGGGGTTCGGATGAACCTGCACGAGATCGCCGACGACCTCTACAAGCGCCTCATCTCGCTCTTCATCCCGGGCGAGGACGGCCGTCGGCCGTGCTTCGGCGACGCCGGCCGCTACGCCGAGGAGGACCACTGGAAGGACCTGGTCCTGTTCCACGAGTTCTTCCACGCCGAGACCGGCGAGGGCCTGGGTGCCTCGCACCAGACCGGCTGGACGGCGCTGGTGGTGCGCATGATCCGCGACCGCCGCGAGAATCAGGCGGGCGTGGGGCAGGAAGGGACGAGCGGGTAACCGCACAGCGGCCGCGGGTCCGCGAGGCCCGACTGCCGGGGCGGGACGGGCACGGCGGCGGGCATGAGGGAGGGGCATGAGGGGCATGAAAAAAGGCCTCGTCAGCAGAATTTGTGTGAGCAAGGGGGTTCCGGGAGTTCTCCAAGGTTATGATAGAGAACGAGTTTGAGGACCTCGAAGGAGCGGTGGCCAAAGCTTCGCGCAAGCGAGACCCGGG